>NZ_CP027762.1:5021664-5324104 GCF_003852315.1 Pseudomonas sp. LBUM920 | reverse complement strand
GGGGCAGGGCGTGATCTGGAGAGTTATCAACAGCTGTTGACCCTGGCGTTCAATCGCGGTGGCAAACCGGTGCGGTTGTTGGGGATCGGGGTGCGGTTGCTGGACTTGAGCAGCGGGAACGAACAGCTGCAGTTTCCCTGGTAGAAGCCGGAAGCCAAATGCGGGAGCGGGCTTGCTCGCGAAGGCGCCATGTCAGTCGATACATTCATCACTGATACGCCGCTGTCGCGAGCAAGCCCGCGCGCGCATTTAGCTCTTTACCTGTCTTGAGGTCCTAGCGTGCCGCAGGGTCCGCCACCAACCGTCCCGCATCCTTGGTCAGCGCCTGCACAAACTCCTGCTGCAACTCGGGATCATTGCGGGTCAGTTCGATCAGGCTTTGTTCCAGCTCACTGGCTTCTTCCTCAAGGCCCAACTCCGACAGGCGCTTGACCCGGTGCACCCACTGGTTGACTTCATCGTCTTCCAGGTCGTCGTAGATCAGGCCATGGGCTTCCAGCAACTTGCCGCGCAGGGTGTTGCTGATCGCCAGGGTGGAGTCCGAGTGCACGTCGTCCTGGCCATCTTCCACGCTGATCTTCAAGGTGGTGACGCGGTTCAGGTCCTGCTCGGCAAACGGGCTGTCCAACAGGTTCAGGCGCAGTACGCCGTCGCGGTCGGTGGTCAGCTCGTGGGTCTGCTTGCCGGCGGTGACCTGTACCGGACGCTCGCTCCAGGGCAGGCTCGAATACTCCGTGCGCTTGTCACGCTGGACTTCATCGATACCGGCCAGGTTCTGTTGCGCACGGCCGTGGGATTGCACGTTCATGAACGGGTTGATGCCGTCCACGCCGTAGCTCAGCCAGTCGCGCGTCATGCTGGTCGGCAGGTTGCCGAGGGCGAAGATGTTCGCCACGTTGGCCCCCGCGCCGGCCACCAGGGCGACCGCGCCCAAGGGCATCTCGTAGAGTTTGCGCCAGGGCTGGTAGGGGGTGTAGCGATCGTAACGGCGGGTGACTTCGAATTCGGTGACCTCAAAGGTCTTTTGCTCGTGAATGCGAACCCGGCGTTGCGGCAGTTCCAGCACTTTGGGTTCACCTACATCGATCTGCAGGCTGTGGTCGAGCAATTTGCGCTCGACCCGCTCCTCGTGCTCACTGCGTTGCGACATCTGGTTGGCGCAGCCGCTGACCAGCAGGGCGCCGCACAAGGCGGCGCCCCCCAGGGCTCTGGTGTTTCGCTTGAACATGACTTCTCTTGATCTGGTTTTCAGCGACGAATACGCGCCTGAAGGAAAGACAGCACGTCAGCCACCGGCAACGGTTGGGCTTCGGCTTCGGTCCGGCTCTTGTATTCCAGGTTGCCATCGGCCAGGCCGCGGTCACTGACCACGATTCGGTGCGGGATGCCAATCAGTTCCATGTCAGCAAACTTGATGCCGGGGCTGGTTTTCTTGTCGCGGTCATCCAGCAACACTTCAAAACCGGCGGCCGTCAGTTCGGCATACAGTTTGTCGGTGGCTTCGCGTACTTGCTCGGTTTCGTAGCGCAGCGGCACCAGAGCGACCTGAAACGGCGCCAGGGCGTCACTCCAGATGATGCCTTTCTCGTCGTTGTTCTGTTCGATGGCCGCTGCCACCACACGGGAAACACCAATGCCGTAGCAGCCCATGTCGAGGGTGATCGGCTTGCCGTTCTCGCCCAGCACTTCGCACTTCATCGCCTTGCTGTACTTGTTGCCCAGCTGGAAGATGTGCCCGACTTCGATGCCGCGTTTGATTTCCAGGGTGCCCTTGCCATCCGGGCTTGGGTCGCCGGCGACAACGTTACGCAGGTCGGCCACGGTTGGAACTGGCAGGTCACGCTCCCAGTTCACGCCGAAGTAGTGCTTGTCGTCGATGTTCGCGCCAATGCCGAAGTCGCTCATCAGCTCGACCGAACGGTCGATGATGATCGGCAGCGGCAGGTTCAGCGGGCCGAGCGAACCGGCACCGGCGCCAATTGCGTCGCGCAGTTCTGCGTCTGTGGCCATGACCAGCGGGCTGGCCACTCCAGGTTGCTGGGCAGCCTTGATTTCGTTGAGTTCGTGGTCGCCACGGATGACCAGGGCGATCAGCTTGCCTTCTTCTTCGGCGCGCACGATCAGGGTCTTGATGGTCTTTTCAATCGGCAGATTGAATTTTTCCACCAGCGCCGCGATGGTCTTGGTCTCTGGAGTGTCCACCAGGCGCAGCTCTTCGCTTGGCGCCGGGCGGGACGTTTCCCGTGGCACGGCTTCGGCTTTCTCGATGTTCGCCGCGTAGTCGGAACCGTTGCTGAAGACGATATCGTCTTCACCGGACTCGGCCAGCACGTGGAATTCGTGGGAGCCGGCGCCGCCGATGGAGCCGTTGTCCGCTTCAACCGGGCGGAATTTCAGGCCCAGGCGCGTGAACACGTTGCAGTAAGCCTGGTGCATGCGGTCGTAGGTGACCTGCAAGGAGGCCTGGTCAGCGTGGAAGGAGTAGGCGTCCTTCATGATGAATTCGCGGCCGCGCATCAAACCGAAGCGTGGGCGGATTTCGTCACGGAATTTGGTCTGGATCTGATACAGGTTCAGCGGCAGCTGCTTGTAGCTGCTCAGCTCATTGCGCATCAGGTCGGTGATCACTTCTTCATGGGTCGGGCCGGCGCAGAAGTCGCGGCCATGACGGTCCTTGAAGCGCAGCAACTCAGGGCCATACTCTTCCCAGCGCCCGGATTCCTGCCACAACTCAGCCGGTTGCGTGCTCGGCATCAACACTTCCAGAGAGCCGGCGGCGTTCATTTCTTCGCGAACGATGGCTTCGACCTTGCGCATCACCTTCAAGCCCATGGGCAGCCAGGTGTACAGGCCGGAGGCCAGTTTGCGGATCATGCCGGCGCGCAGCATCAGCTGATGGCTGATCACAACCGCGTCGGAAGGCGTTTCTTTCTGTGTGGCGAGCAAATATTGACTGGTACGCATGGTAGGCCGTTGTCGGTTGCTTGGACTTGAAATGACTTGGGATTGTACGGGCGCAAACTGCTGGAGTACAGGTATCAGAATGCAGAGGCGGTGTGGGAGCGGGCTTGCTCCCACATTGACAGAGGTGTGTCAGTCTTCGGTGGGCGGGCTCAACCGAATCCGTCGATTTTCCTGAAACCAGTGCAGGGCAATCAGGAACAGCGTCGGTACGCCCAGCAGACAGGTGATCAGGAAGAAGTTGTGATAGCCGAACTTCTCCACCATCACCCCTGAATAGCCGCCAATCAGGCGCGGCAGCAACAGCATGATCGAGCTGAGCAACGCGTATTGGGTAGCGGAGAACTTGAGGTTGGTCAGGCTCGACAGGTAGGCGACAAACGCCGAGGTGGCAAGGCCGGAGCTGAAGTTGTCCAGCGAAATGGTGAAGATGAGCATCTGCAGGTCGGGGCCCATGTCCGCCAGCATCACGAACAACAGGTTGGTGCCGGCCGAGGCCACGCCGCCGATAAACAGGATCGGCAGGATCCCGAAGCGCACGATCAGCAAGCCGCCCATGCCGGCGCCAAGCAGCGTCATGATCAGGCCGAAAATCTTGCTCACTCCGGCAATCTGGTCCTTGGTGAAGCCCTGGTCGATGTAGAACACGTTGGCCATCACGCCCATCACCGTGTCCGACATGCGATAGGTGGCGATCAGCCCGAGCAGCAGCAAGGCCTGCCAGCGGTAGCGCAGGATAAAGTCGTTGACCGGCGTCAGTACCGGCGCCAGGCCGCGTCGGCCCATGGCCGACAGGCACAGCGTGGTCAGGATGATATAGAGGATGGCGCGCAGGAAGGCGCGGTCCTCCATCAACAGTTCCCACAGGCTGACGCCGTGGAACAGGACGCTGGCGAAATCGGTGTTGTAGAGCTGGGTGAACATCGCCGGGACGGACACCAGCAACACGATCAGTACAAACACCGAGACCAGCTGATGCACGAAGCTGTAGCGGCCGGCCTGCAACTGCGTGCGCAGTGGCACATTGGGTTCGCGCATGAACAGTGTGGTCAGCAGCGCCGGAATCATCAGCAGGCCGAACAGCACGTAAGTGCCGGTCCACGCCGAGTGCTTATAGTTGAAACCGGTCGAGCCGAAGCCTTCGGCAAAGAACAGTGCGCCGGCGGTGGCCAGCAGGGCGGCGATGCGATAACCGGACATGTAGCTGGCGGCGAGGGCGGCCTGGCGGCTGTCGTCGGCGATTTCCAGGCGATAGGCGTCTACCGCGATGTCTTGGGTGGCCGAGGCGAAGGCGACGATCACAGCAATAGCAATCAGCCACGACAAGTGCTTTTGCGGGTCGCAAAAGCCCATGCCGATCAACCCGAGGATCACCAGCGTCTGGGCCAGCACCAGCCAGGAGCGACGTCGTCCGAGTTTACCGAGCAGCGGCAAACGCCATTGGTCGAGCAGCGGTGACCAGACCCATTTGAAGGCATAGGCCAAGCCGATCAGGCTCGCATAACCGATGGTCTCGCGGGCCACACCGGCCTCGCGCAACCACACTGAAAGCGTCGAGAACACCAACATGTAAGGCAAGCCGGCGGCGAAACCGAGCAACAACAGCACTAACGTCGAGGGGCTGGCATAGGCGGCGAGCGCGGCGCGCCAGGTTTTACGGGGCATGGGCTGGAGTCTGCCTCAGATTTGCGGAAACAAAGCGCGCACTCTAACCGCTGTGCTCTACCGGGCGCCAGCCATGACGCTGAATATCAACGCGATTGTTCAGGATACTGACACCTTCGCTGCGTAAACGCGCACGTTGCTCGTCACCTGAGGCACTGCCCACTGGCAGACTTATCCGACCACCGGCGCCCAGCACCCGGTGCCAGGGCAGCCGGCTGTCCTCGGGCAATTGGCTCAGCGTGCGGCCGACCCAGCGGGCCGCCCGGCCAAGCCCGGCCAGCTGCGCCAATTCGCCGTAACTCACCACGCAGCCTTCGGGCACCTGCGCCAACGTCAGGTACAACGCCGTACGGCGCATTTCTGCCGGGCTTTGGGGGGGATCGGCGGGTTCAATCACTGTGGGCATCGTCAGGGTCTTTGTAAGAAACGTCTGTAATCATGGTGTTGAGAATTGAACTCAATATAAATACTTGAGTCAGTCCTAGCTATCTAACACGATAACGCCCCTTTTTCGCCAACCCTGAGCCCCGAATACGCTTATGTTGTCCAGAACCTTGCTGTGCCTCGCTGTTATCAGCGCCTCCACGCCCCTGCTCGCCGACACCGTGTGGTTAAAGAACGGTGACCGCCTGACCGGCAAGATCAAAGTCTTCGACGGTGGCAAGTTGCTGATTCAGACCAGCTACGCAGGGGCCATCCCGGTGGATTGGAAGCAGGTGAAAACCCTGGAAAGTGACCAGGAGTTGCTGGTCAAGCAGGACGCGTACAGCGGTGAGAAGGCCAAATCCCTGAAAGCTGCGGATGACGGCAAGGTGGTGCTGGCCAATGGCGAGGCGCCCAAAACCGTGGAACTGGCCAGCATCCAGCAAATCCTCAAGCCCAAGCCGGTCATCGAAGATCTGGTGTGGAAGGGCAACGTCGACCTGGCGCTGGACTACAAGCGCGCCGACAAAGACACCAATGATTACGATGTGGACTTCAAGACCACGGCCCGTCACGGCCAGTGGCGCCATACCGCACAGGGCGAATACAACCGCGAGTTCCAGGATGACGTCACCACCACCGACAACTGGGCGCTGGAATATGACCTGGACCGTTTCATCACCGAGCATTGGTTCTGGCAAGGGCGCCTGACCTACAAGCGCGACAAGGTGGAAGACTTGTCCCGCCAGCGCACGGTCGGTACCGGCCCTGGCTACCAGTTCTGGGACGATGAGCTGGGCGCGTTCTCCCTCGGTTCGCTGGTGAACCGCACCGATTACGAATATGCCGACGGCGGCAAATCCAATTTCTACTCGCTGGCCATGAAGTGGAACTACAACCGCTATCTGGTGGGCAAGACTGTGGAATTCTTCACCAACGGCGAAGTGGGCAAGCCGCTCGCCGGGCCGTCCGATTACTCCCTCGATGCGGAAATGGGCCTGCGTTACAAGGTCACCGAATGGGCGTCCCTCAACCTCAAGGCTGAACGCGACATAATCAGTGGCGAATCGCAAAGCAGCTTGAGCAAGACCCGTTACACCGCAGGGTTCGGCGTGGCCTGGTAAGTGCACTCTGGCAACCTGCGCGGATATTGATTACCTTGTGTTGAGATCCATTCCCATATGCTGTGGGCGGCGGAATACCCGAGGAGTCATACGTTGAGCGCGCACGTTGCCAAGAACGCCCGAGAGCTGTTGCTCAAGGAATACCGTGGGGCTCTCTCCACATTGTCCAAAGCCATGCCCGGGTTTCCCTTCGGCTCGGTCGTGCCGTATTGCCTCGACGAGCAGGGCCGCCCGCTGATCCTGATCAGCCGTATCGCCCAGCACACCCATAACCTGCAAAAAGACCCCAAGTGTTCGCTGCTGGTGGGTGAGCGCGAGGCCGATGACGTGCAGGCAGTGGGGCGTCTGACCTACCTGGCTGAAGCCGAGAAACTCGAAGATGCCACTGCCATTGAAGCGGCTGCCGAGCGTTATTACCGTTACTTCCCCGATTCGGCCAACTACCACAAGGCCCACGATTTCGACTTCTGGGTACTCAAGCCGGTGCGTCACCGCTATATAGGCGGGTTTGGCGCGATTCACTGGGTCGACCACCTGACACTGGCCAACCCATTTGCAGGCAAGGCCGAGCGCAGCATGGTCGAGCACATGAACGCCGACCACACCAAGGCCATCGCCCATTACGTCGCGCTGACCGGCTTGCCGACCTTTGAACCTGCGCAATTGGCCGGCGTCGACAGCGAAGGCATGCACCTGCGCATTGGCCAGTCGCTGCATTGGTTGCCGTTCGCGACGCCTTGCAACACTCCGACACAAGTACGCGAAGCCCTGGTTTCATTGGCCCACGCTGAGGTTTGGCCGAAAAAAGAGCCTGCCAACGCTTGAATTCACGAAATGGCGACGTCATCTAAGGTGGACTGGCAAGGCATTCTTGCGTTGAGGAACCATTTGATGCGCCCTTTTTTATTGCTCTTTCTGCTGTTCCCGGTGCTGGAGCTGTTCGTATTCGTTCAAGTCAGCAGTGCGATCGGGTTTTTCCCGGCCCTGTTATTGATCATTCTCGGCTCGATGCTCGGCGTTCTGGTGCTGCGCGTCGCCGGCTTGGCCACAGCGTTGCGTGCGCGTGAAAGCCTGAACCGCGGCGAGCTGCCCGCGCAAACCATGCTGGAAGGCCTGATGATGGCCCTGGCCGGTGGCCTGTTGATCCTGCCGGGTTTCATCAGCGATGTGGTCGGCCTGGTCATGTTGCTGCCGGTCACTCGCAAGCTGCTGGCTGGCAAGATGCGTCAGCGCGCCGAAGAAGCGGCGATTCGCCAGCGTGCGTTCGCCGATGACCTGCAACCCCGTGGTGGCCCGGCTCCGCGCCAGCCGTTGGGACGCGAGGGCGATGTGATCGAAGGCGAATTCGAACACCGCGACAGCAAATAACCGCTTTATTGGCACGGCACCTTCGGGTGCCGTGTTGCTTTTGTGCGTCGGCAAACATAAAAAATTTCCGCCGCGGCCCCTTGTAATAAGCTTATGCGCCCTTATGTAACGGTCACCGCAAGGTTTCTGGTGGCGACACCAGACAGACTTCCGCGTCTTGCTTGGCGAGGCGCGACCGGCACAGCCGGAATACAACCCGCCGGTACCGATACCGGCCGATGAAAAACACAATTAGGAGAGATCGACAATGAGCAAGCTTCGTCCTCTGCACGACCGCGTCGTTATCCGTCGCAGCGAAGAAGAAAAGAAAACCGCTGGCGGTATCGTTCTGCCAGGTTCGGCTGCTGAAAAAGCCAACCACGGTGTGATCGTCGCTGCAGGCCCAGGCAAGACTCTGGAAAACGGTGAAGTGCGTGCGCTGGCCGTTAAAGTCGGTGACAAGGTTGTTTTCGGCCCTTACTCCGGCAGCAACACTGTGAAAGTTGACGGCGAAGACCTGCTGGTAATGGCTGAGAACGAAATTCTCGCTGTACTGGAAGGCTGATTTTCCCGCTCATTTTTCCGTTACTCCAAAGAATTTAAGGAATATCGATCATGGCTGCTAAAGAAGTTAAATTCGGCGATTCCGCCCGTAAAAAAATGCTCACCGGTGTCAACGTCCTGGCTGACGCAGTAAAAGCGACCCTGGGCCCTAAAGGCCGTAACGTGATCATCGAGAAGAGCTTCGGCGCTCCGACCATCACCAAGGACGGCGTTTCGGTAGCAAAAGAAATCGAACTCGAAGACCGTTTCGAGAACATGGGCGCGCAGCTGGTCAAAGACGTTGCCTCCCGTGCCAACGATGACGCAGGCGACGGCACCACCACTGCTACCGTTCTGGCTCAAGCTATCGTCAACGAAGGCTACAAAGCCGTTGCTGCCGGCATGAACCCGATGGACCTCAAGCGCGGCATCGACAAGGCGACCATCGCTGTTGTTGCTGAGCTGAAAAACCTGTCCAAGCCATGCGCTGACACCAAGGCTATCGCTCAGGTCGGTACCATCTCCGCCAACTCCGACAGCTCCATCGGCGACATCATTGCCGAAGCCATGGAAAAAGTCGGTAAAGAAGGCGTGATCACCGTTGAAGAAGGCACTGGCCTGGAAAACGAACTGTCGGTTGTAGAAGGCATGCAGTTCGACCGTGGCTACCTGTCCCCGTACTTCGTCAACAAGCCAGAAACCATGGTTGCCGAGCTGGACAGCCCGTTGATCCTGCTGGTCGACAAAAAAATCTCCAACATCCGCGAAATGCTGCCAGTGCTGGAAGCCGTTGCCAAAGCCGGCCGCCCACTGCTGATCGTTTCCGAAGACGTTGAAGGCGAAGCCCTGGCGACGCTGGTTGTGAACAACATGCGTGGCATCGTTAAAGTCGCAGCCGTCAAGGCTCCAGGCTTCGGCGACCGTCGCAAGGCCATGCTGCAGGACATCGCTGTGCTGACTGGCGGTACCGTTATCTCCGAAGAGATCGGCCTGAGCCTGGAAAGCGCCACCCTGGAAAACCTGGGCAGCGCCAAGCGTGTGACCATCTCCAAGGAAAACACCATCATCGTTGACGGTGCTGGCGTAGACCAGGACATCCAGGCTCGCATCACTCAGATCCGTGCCCAGGTTGCCGAAACTTCCTCGGACTACGACCGTGAAAAACTGCAAGAGCGTCTGGCCAAGCTGTCCGGCGGCGTTGCAGTGATCAAGGTTGGCGCTGGTTCCGAAGTTGAAATGAAAGAGAAGAAAGCCCGCGTTGAAGACGCCCTGCACGCAACCCGTGCAGCCGTTGAAGAAGGCGTGGTACCTGGCGGTGGCGTTGCGCTGATCCGTGCTCTGGAAGCGCTGGTTGACCTCAAAGGCGACAACGCAGACCAGAACGTGGGTATCGCTGTACTGCGTCGTGCCGTTGAAGCTCCACTGCGTCAGATCGCTGCCAACTCCGGCGACGAGCCGAGCGTTGTGGTCAACGAAGTCAAGAACGGCAAAGGTAATTACGGTTACAACGCTGCAACTGGCGTCTACGGCGACATGATCGAAATGGGCATCCTGGACCCTACCAAGGTGACCCGTTCGGCATTGCAGGCAGCGGCCTCCATCGGCGGTCTGATCCTGACCACCGAAGCTGCAATCGCTGATGCACCGAAGAAAGAAGGCTCGGCTGGCGGCGGTATGCCAGACATGGGCGGCATGGGTGGCATGGGCGGCATGATGTAAGCCAGCCTTACCCGGCACCTGAAAAACCCCGCCTGCAGTGATGCAGGCGGGGTTTTTTTATGCGCGGTATTTGCCGCAGGCACGCGGGTCAGCGCGTGCTCACCTGTGGGATTACTTCCTTGGGTGCCTTCCAGCTCAGCAATTGTTGCTTGAAGCCGTAGCTCGCGCCCTGGTAGTAGGTGATTGCGCGCTGGATCAACGGGTCGTCACTGCCCACACGCAACTCCTGGCTCTCACCCAGCGCCTGGTCATGGCGACGCAGGGCCTGGCGCGGGCTGAGGATCGCCAGGTCATTGCCGTCAAACAGCCCAAGGTGTTGGTAATTGCCGATGACGACGCGTGGGGGCAGCGGATTGTCCTGCAACAGGTTGCGGCCGAAGAAGGTCGACTCGTAGCTCAGGTTGATCAGGCCCAGCAAGGTGGGCGCCAGGTCGATCTGGCTGGCCAGTTGCGCTGTTTCACGCGCTTCAATCAGCTTGGGTGCATAGATGAACAGCGGGATCTGGTAGTTGGCGACAGGCAAGTCCTCTTTGCCTGCGCTGCCGGCGGTGTGGTCGGCGACAAACACGAAGATCGTGTTATCGAACCAGGGTTTCTGGCGTGCCGCATTGAGGAACTCGCCGATGGCGTGGTCGGTGTATTTCACCGCGCCGTCACGGCCATTGCCGGACTTGATATCAATGCGCCCTTCCGGATAGGTGTAGGGGCGATGATTGGAGGTGGTCATCAGTTGCAGCAAGAAGGGTTGCTGTTTGGCGTAATCGGCGTCGGCCAGCTTCAGGGTTTGCCGGTAGAGGTCTTCGTCGGCCATGCCCCACGCGTTTTTGAACGAGATTTCTGATTCAGCCACGCTGCTCTGGTCGACCACCCGGTAACCGTTGCCGCTGAAAAACGCGTTCATATTGTCGAAATAACCGCGCCCGCCGTAGACGAATACGCTGTCGTAGCCGATGGCACCGAGGTGCTGGCCGAGGCTGGCGAAACCGCTTTCACGGCCGATACGTTTGACAATCGATCGGCCTGGCGTGGGGGGAATCGCCAGCGTGATCGCTTCGAGGCCACGGTCTGTACGGGTGCCGGTGGCATAAAAGTTACTGAAGTACAGGCTTTGTTTGCGCAAGGCATCCAGATTGGGCGTGAGGTTGCGCCCATCGCCGTTGCTGCCCATGTACTTGGCACTGAAGCTTTCGATGGTCACCAGCACAATATTGGGTTTGCGCAACGTGCCGGGGTTGGTGATTGCCCGGCGTATGTCCAGCGGGTCAGTGCCGACAAAACGCGCATTGGGCTCACTGAGCTCGGCGCGCAATTGCCTGGCAACGACGTCGTCAGGCAGGCTTTTGTAGAACTGCGTGTAATCGAGCTCGTTGTTTCGGAACGCGGCGAGAAACTGATACGGGCCATTACTGGCCAATTCATTGTTGTAAGCGTTACCGCCTTGGGCGCGTGGGCTGTCCTGGCTGATCAATTGCAGGCTGAGCCCGGCGACGATCAATAAGCCCAGCGCATTCAGCAGCCGGCCACGCATGGGCGGCAGAGGCGCGCGCATCGCCGCGTTGAAGGGCTTGCGCAGGGCCAGGCTCAACACAATCGCCAACATCGCCAGCAAGCTGAGCAGCTTGCCGATCGGGTACGACTCCAACAGGTTGTTCAATACTTCATTGGAGTACACCAGGTAATCGACGGCGATAAAATTGAAACGCACGCCAAACTCATCCCAGAACAGCCACTCCGCAACCGAGGTGAACAGCATCGCGAACAGGCTGACCGTCAGCACGGCCTGCAGGAACCAGCGATGGCCGCGGCGACGCCACAGCGCGGGCGGGCACAGCAGCAAATACAGCCCCAGCGGCAGGGCGGCGTAGGTGAGAAAGCCCAGGTCGTAGAGCAAGCCGACGCCAAACACCGGCAGCAGGTTGCCACCGACTTCGTCCAGGTGCGTGAAGAGCAGCACACTGCGCGTGAGCAGGAAAATAACCAGCCACGTGCCGGTTACGAGCAGCAGAAAGCGCATAGGCGCTGTTTTGAGAAACCCCATGTCTATGTTCCTTATATCGATGGGCGGTGATCTTCGGCCTGACACTGTAGTCAGTTTGTGAAGCTATAGTGAAAAACTTGTTGGTTTATCTTATTGGTTGAAAACCTTTATCGCTAAGGCTCTGAGGTCTATCCCTGAGCCACACTTGGCCTTAAGCTGCGCGAGCCAACACGGCCGTTACCGCGTACGGAGACACTGCCCATGCGAATTTTATTGGTTGAAGACAACCGCGATATTCTGGCCAATCTGGCCGATTACCTGGGGCTAAAGGGCTACACCGTGGACTGTGCGCAGGACGGTTTGTCGGGCCTGCACCTGGCCGCTACCGAGCATTACGACCTGATCGTGCTCGACATCATGCTGCCTGGCATCGATGGCTACACCTTGTGCAAACGCCTGCGTGAAGACGCGCGCCGCGACACGCCGGTGATCATGCTCACCGCCCGTGACCAGTTGGATGACCGGCTGCAGGGCTTCAAGTCCGGCGCCGATGATTACTTGCTCAAGCCGTTCGCGCTGTCGGAGTTGGCCGCCCGCATTGAAGCCGTGCTGCGCCGTGCCCAGGGTGGCGGCCGCCGCGCCCTGCAAGTCGGCGACTTGAGCTACGACCTCGATACCCTGGAAGTCACCCGCGAAGGGCGCCTGCTCAAACTCAACCCTGTGGGCCTGAAGTTGCTTGCGGTGTTGATGCAAAAAAGCCCACATGTGCTGCGTCGCGAAATTCTCGAGGAGGCCTTGTGGGGCGATGACTGCCCCGACAGCGACAGCCTGCGCAGCCACGTCCACCAATTGCGCCAAGTGATCGATAAGCCCTTCGCCAAGCCGCTGTTGCAAACCGTGCACGGTGTGGGTTATCGCCTGGCCGAGGGTCGTGATGGAGTTTAAGCAAAGCCTTGCCCAGCGGATCATCATCGCCTTTGCCTTGATGAGTGCGTTGGTGGCGGGGGCGTTCGCCATGGGCATCGTTGCGACTGTGCACCTGGTAGAAGAAAAACTGATTTCGGCAGGCTTGGGCGGCGACTTGCAACGGCTGCTGTTGATGGACAGCGTCGAGGACTGGAGCCACCGGCCAGAGCCCGACCAACTGTTCTATTTCAGTGGCGGGCGTGGGGATTTCGAGCTGCCCAAGGATTTGCGGCACCTGGAACCCGGGTTTCATGAGGTGTTCCGCGAGGCGCTGTCTTACCACGCCATGGTCGAAGTGGTGGATGGCCGTCGGTATGTCCTGCTTCAGGACCAAAGCGATTTCGAGGAACGCGAGCGGGTTCTATTTGCCGTGGTGCTGGTGGGCTTCGTGCTCAGCCTGGCGCTGGCGGTGTTCCTCGGTTGGGTGCTGGCGCGCAAAGTGATGGCGCCGGTGGTGCGGCTCGCTCGGCAGGTGCGTCATCGCGACCAGTTGCTGGGCCTGGCGCCACCGCTGGCACCCGATTATGCGGCGGATGAAGTCGGCGAACTGGCCGTGGCCTTCGATGCCACACTGGGGCGTCTGCGACAGGCGTTATCACGCGAGCAATTGTTCACCAGTGACGTCAGCCATGAATTGCGCACGCCTTTGATGGTGCTGGCCAGTTCCTGCGAACTGCTGCTGGAAAATCCGGCGATCGATCAGCGCGGCCGCAATCAGGTTGAGCGTATCGCGCGTGCCTGCGAAGAAATGCGCGAGCTGGTGCAGACCTTCCTGATGCTGGCCCGTGCCGAACACGATGAAGCGGCCATGTCGCCGCAGGTAACGCTGCCGCAGGTGGCGGACGATTTGCTCGGCATCTGGCGCGAGCCGATCGAGCGCAAGGGCCTGGCGTTGATCTACCAGCCAGGCAACCCTTCGGACGCGCGCTACAACACCACTTTTCTCCACGCCGTTATGGGCAACCTGTTGCGCAATGCCCTGCATTACACCGAACAGGGCTTCATCCGCCTGACCCTCGAACCCAATGGTTTTGTGGTGGAGGACACCGGTGTAGGGATTCCCGAAGACAAGCGTGAGGCGATGTTCGAGCCGTTCGTGCGTGGCAGCGAAAAGCGCGGCGAAGGGCTTGGCCTGGGATTATCGCTGGTGCAGCGTATTTGTGAAAACCAGGGTTGGACGGTCAGTCTCAGCACGATGGAACCCAACGGCTGTCGTTTCCACGTGCAGTTGAGTCAGGTCAATCCCTGACACTCACCCTTGCCGTTATCCTGCCAGACATCACCGTAAATCGGCGAAGATGGCCCCATGCTATTGCTTGTGTCTGTAAAGTCTTGAAATGTATGAGATTGGACAGGACAAGTTTTTCACAACGGGTTGACCTGTTGATCACAGTTCGCTGCATAAGGTTGTAGGCATCAGCTACTGGAGATCCGTTGATGTCTACCCCGATCAAGCTCGATTTTTCTGAAAAGTACGACGATCAGCACGCGCAAAATTATTTGCTCAAGCATCAGGACAATCTGGCTCGCCGGTTGTCCCACAAACGCGACGAGCAATTGGCGCGGGGTGCGCTGGCCATGGCCGGCGAACCTGGCCTGGTGTTGGACCTGCCGTGCGGCGCCGGGCGCTTCTGGCCGCTGTTGGCTGAGAAACCCAACCGTGTGATTATCGGCGCCGATAATTCAGCGTCGATGCTCAAGGTTGCGACCGTTGCTCAGCCAGCGGACGTGGTGAAACGGGTACGACCTTTGCAGACTTCTGCCTTTGATATCGATTTGCCGGATAACTCGGTCGACAGTATTTTCTGCATGCGCTTGATGCATCACATTGGTGATCCGGCGCACAGGATGACAATACTGCGAGAATTTCAGCGGGTTACCCGCGACAGCGTGATTATTTCGCTGTGGGTGGATGGCAATTTCAAGGCCTGGAAACGCAAACGCGCCGAAGTGAAACGTCGCAACAGAGGTGAGCAGGAAGGTTACCAAAACCGGTTTGTGTTACCGGCTGCTACTGTCGAGGCAGAGTTTGAGCAGGCCGGTTTCCGTGTTCAGGAATCCCTGGACTTCATACCGCTCTACGCCATGTGGCGAGTATATGTATTGCGTAAGAGGTAACAGGATGGCAGTTGAGTGCGTAGTAGGCAGTCATGTAGCTCCCGAGGAACGATTCGATTTTTTCTGGCGCCTGCAGGGCGAGTGGGTTGAAGAACCCAATCGCCGACGTGGAGGTGAAAGTGGTGTGCAACGCGTGATGAGCCCCAACGGCCGCTTGCTTTACAGCAAACGCCAGACCGGTCACATCTACCGCAGCTGGCTTCACCCGTTTGGGCGCCCCACCGTACTGCGTGAGCGTGATGCCCTCAGGGGTTTGCGTTCATTGAACGTACGCGTGCCGGAGCTGGTGTTCTGCGAGGCACGTCGCGACCCTGAGCATCAATGGAAAGCGTTGTTGGTGACGGCGTCGCTCGACGGTTTCGACGAAATCGAAAACTGGTACGCCGCCGGTGGTCGTGAGCAATACGGTGAGGCGGTGCATGAGCGCCTGCTCAAGGAATTGGCGGGCACCCTGGCACGTATGCACAAGGGCCGCTGGCAGCATGGCTGCCTGTACATCAAGCACGTGTTCGTACGCGTAACCGGGGAAGGCGATTCGGCCAAAGTAGAAGTGGCGTTGCTGGATTTTGAAAAATGCCGGCAGCGTTTGACCGCTTATCGGGCGGCGTCCCATGACATGCTGCAACTGCGGCGCCATTCGTCGTGGAGCGATACCGACTGGAAAAAACTCAGCTACTTTTACGAGACGGCGTTTGGCAGCGCTATCAAGGGTTTAACCAGATGAAGCTAGAAATAGCACGAGGTTTGTTCCTGGTCGGCGCGTTGGGCATTTCAGCCCTGGCGCTGGCTGCCTGGGAGCTGCCTCGGACACAAGTGCTCAGTGCGGTGCAAGGGGGCGGGCAGTGTCCGTTACCGCGCATCGCCAAGGCGAGTGTGGCGGTCAAGCCTGATCATGAGTTGTTGTTGTTCATGTTCGGGATGTCTCAGGGCATGAGGCCGCAGAGCTGAATAAAGCGTTGAATAGATTCAAACCCCCGAAAAGGGCCTTGCGATGCGAGGCCTTTTTTTTGCCTGTTGATTTGGGCCGCAGCACCTGTCCGTCACCGCAGTCACGCACAGGTGTCGATTTCAAATCACATGCAGATGGTTATCCCAAAATCCTGACGGCAGCTCCAACGGTTTAGCCACCAACTGCTTCTGGCGACAGTCGTAGAAGCGGCAGCGTCCCTGGCCTGAAGTCACCACAAACCCGTCCGCTACCGCACCCACGCCGGCACAGTCGGGCAAAGGCCCATCCAGATGCAGCTCGCCGCTGTCCATGTTCCAGATAAAAAAGCGATTGCCGCGCGGCGCCGTCAGCGCCACCAGGCGTAATTCACTGTGCACGGCGACGCTGGCGGTGTAATGCCCCATCGCCTGCAGTTGCTCATCCGCCACCGGGAACGCCACAAACGGCTGCCCCGGTCGTTTGATCGCCAGCAACTCGGACCGCTCCTGAGACGGCCCCATGAACTGCTGCCCCGTGAGAATAGTGCCGTCGTCGGCAATCCCCATATGACGCACGCTGTTCATCTGCTGGCCCAGGGTTTCCTTGCTGATCAACCGGCCATCGCGGTGCATCAATACCAGGCTCGGCTCCATCGCATTGAGGTTCATCTCAACCCGGCTTTCCGCCTCGGTACGGATCCCGCCGTTGGCCACCACCAGGGTTTCCCCGTCGGGCATCCACGACACTTGGTGCGGCCCGATACCGTGGGTCGACATCTCGCCGCTGTGCACCAGCCGTTCGCCCTCGAACTTATACACACCCAGCAACCCACGGCCCGGGTCGGACGTGTCGTTCTCGGTGGCATACAACCAGTCGCCGCTCTTGTGAATCACCGCATGCCCATAGAAATGGCGATTGGCATTCGACATGATGGTCTGCAGCAACGCGCCATCACGCAGGTTGATCAGGTAACTCTCAGTGCCCGGGCGACGGGCGACAAACAGCGCAATTGGCAGCGTCGGGTGGTTGATGATGTCGTGGCAGCGCTGACCGACCTGGGTGGCAAACACCTGCTTGCCGTCCAGGTGATAGCCCACGGCGTAGTGCTTGCCATCGGAATCATCACGCGCCGAGAGCAGCAACGGGCTTGTTGAGCCCTTCTGCTTGAACAGCGTCCAACCGCCCAACGTGAGTGCGCTGAGCAGCACACTGCCCACCGCCAAAGCCTGTCGCCTGAGCATCATCAGTCACCGTCGTTGGCGTTAAAGCCCAGTTGGATGCCCAGCGCTTTGGCCAACTCGCCTTCGTGCAGGCGGTGGACCACGTTGAGGCTGTCATAAATGTCGTTGAGTTGCTGGCGGCCGGCGTCGTCGGCCAACAGTTCGTTGAGCGTGCGCTGATTGCTGGCGAACAGCTTCAAAGACGCGGCGTAGGCGGCATCGATCTTGTCGGCCAACGGCTTCTGCTCTGACGGCAACAAGCCACGCAGGCCTTTGTTGTCGACGCCGGCCCACACGGTCTGGGCCGCAGCCAGGCTGGCTTCCAGGCTTTGCAGGGACGACTGGCTGCGCCACGCATCGGCCTGGAACGGTTGCGGGATGCCCTTGGTCTGGCGACCCATCGGCGTGCCGAGTTTTTTCTTCAGCGTGTCCAGCGCAGTGACTTGCACGCGCAGCAGGTCCGCGATGGCTTCGTGGGAATCGGCGTAGCGCTGGTTGGGAAACTTGGTCATCTGCGCGAGCATGCCGTCGGTGCTGTTCCAGCTCGCCAGGATCTCTTCAGCCAAGGCTTTCTGGCGCTCGCCGATGGCGACCAGCAGCGGGCAGTAGCGGGCTTTCTGGGCCTCGTCGGCGACGTCGGTCTTGGCGTCGTAGAGGATGTATTCGTAGGCCGACAGGCCTTGTACCACCACGCTGGACTTGGCCAGGGCCGCGCCATCGATCTGCGGCTGGGCGGTGACCAGTTGTTCGACTTGGCGGCCGACCAGGTTTTTCTTGTCCGGCCAGAACTGCACTTGCCACGAACGGTTGCCCTCGGCCAGCGGGCCGATCAGCAGCGGTTGCAGCTCGGCCCAGGCTTTTTGCGCGTGGAGGAAGTCGGCGCGGGCGGTCTCCAGGCTTTCTTTGCCCTGGCAGTAGGCGAGGGCGCTGACGGCCAGTTGGCGGTCGGCTTCAACCCAACGGCTGTAGGTCGGCAGGATCACTTGCTTGGCGATAGCCGCCGAGGTCACCGCTTGCGGGTCCTGCGGCGAGCAGGCGCCGAGGGCGAGGGCGGCCAGGCTGGTGAACAACAACTTGGGACGAAACATGTCGAGCTCCCTTCTGTAAGTGCGGCAAAGCTTATAAAGAATTCAGGAACGCCAGCAACGCGGCACGCTGCTCGGCATTAAAGGACAGCACATGCTGCTGCGCCGCTTGTGCTTCACCGCCATGCCACAGCACGGCTTCGAGCAGATTGCGGGCGCGGCCATCATGTAAAAACTGGGTGTGGCCACTGACGGTCTGCGTCAGGCCAATGCCCCACAACGGCGGGGTGCGCCAGTCGCGGCCACCGGCCTTGAATTCGCTGCGGTTGTCGGCCAGGCCTGCGCCCATGTCGTGCAACAGCAGGTCGCTGTAGGGGCGAATCACCTGGTTGGCCAGTTCGGGTTCGGCGGCGCCTGCGGCCGTGGTGAACGTGGGTTTGTGGCAGCCCTGGCAACCGGCCTGGTAGAACAGGTTTTTCCCGGCCAGTACCTGCGGCGTGTTGACGCCACGGCGCACCGGCACGGCGAGGTTGCGGGTGTAGAACAGCACCAGGCGCAGGATGTTATCGCTGACTTCCGGCTCGCCATCGGGGCCATTGCCGTTGGGGGCCTGTTTGCAGGCGACTTGGGCGTCGGTGCAGTCATCAAAGGGTCTCAGGGACGTGGTGAGGCCCATATCACCAGAAAACGCGTGAACATTTTGTTGATTGAGGTTGGGTTGCCCGGCTTTCCAGCCAAAGCGCCCGAGCACGGTTTTTTGCCGGGCGTCATCCCACACCCAATTGGCGCGGCCGACGAGGGCTTCTTTGTCGGCCGTTTTCGGGTCGGTGTTGCGCAACACATCGGCGTCGCTGATGGCTTCGAGCAAGCCCAGGCCGATCATGGGCGGGGCGATGCGCGCCGAGAAAAGTGTATCCGGATGCATCGGGCCGTAGCCGAGCTGGGTGATGTGCAGGTCGGGCTTGCGCAGCTCGACCACGGTGCCGTCCTTGAACGTCACGTTGACCGGTGTGTAATCCACGCGCACCTTGCCTTCCGGCGCCACGCCCGGCACGGCCATGTCCTGCAATTGCCCGCCGTAGACCGGCTCGGGCACTACGCCGAGCTGCTCGATGAGTTTGGCGTAGGGCGCAGGCGCTGTCATCGGCACGGGAATCGACAGGCGCACCAGCATCGACACCGCATTGGGCGCGTCGGGCAGCGGTGGGTGACCCCGGCCGTCCTTGATGTGGCAGTTCTGGCAGGCGTTGGTGTTGAACAACGGGCCCAAGCCGTCGCGCGCGGTGGTGGTGGACGGCGCGATCACCCACGGGCTGCGGAAAAAGCTGTTGCCGACGCTGAAGTCCAGGCGGCGGGTCGGTGCCAGGTTGGCCGAGGGCAGGGAAAAGGCGTTCTGGTCGCGCTTGTTCACCGTCGTCGCGCCGCCGGCTCGCGCTTCACCGGGCTCGGCCTTGGTGAAACGTGGGGCGTCATCGCAGGCTGTCAGGCTCAAGGCCATCAACGCTGCGGACAGGCGAAAAAGCGAACCGAACATCAAGTTTCCTGAAGCGATGGCCAAAATTAGGCCGCAAAGTCTAACAGGGCGGGGCTCAATGAATAAGAGCAATTATCGTTTGGTCGAATCCGATTCATTCCCGCTAGAATGGCCGCACATTTTTCTCTGGAGGTGGCCAATGCAGGCTCTCGACGCTTTGCTCAACCGTGTTTCCGTGCCGCGTTTGCTGGAACCGGCACCGACCCAGGAGCAGCGCGATGTGCTGTTCGCCGCCGCCATGCGTGCACCGGACCACGGCCAGTTGCGCCCTTGGCGTTTTCTCACCGTCGAAGGCGCAGCCCGCGAGCAGATGGGCACGCTGCTGGCCGAAGCGGCGCGCCTGCAAGACGCCGACGCCCCGCAAGCCGCCATCGACAAAGCGCAGAATGGCCCGCTGCGCGCGCCGTTGGTGGTGGTGGTGATTGCCCGCCTGCAAGAACACTTCAAGGTGCCAAAGTCCGAGCAACTGCTGGCGGCTGCGTGTGCGGCCCACGGTATTCTGCTGGCAGCTTATGCACAGGGGATCGGCGCGGTGTGGCGCACGGGCGAGCTGTCCTACTCGGCGCACGTGGCCAAAGGCCTGGGGCTGACGGCGGATGAGGAAGTGATTGGCTTCCTTTATCTGGGCACGCCGCAGAACCCGCCGCGCACTGCGCAGAAAGAAGATGTGGCGGCGTTTGTTCAGGCGTGGCCTGGTCTGTAGGCCAACGGTGATCTAAATGTGGGAGCGGGCTTGCTCGCGAATGCGATGGATCAGTCAATACATCCAGTGACTGTCACACCCCATTCGCGAGCAAGCCCGCTCCCACATTTGCTCCTCATTGGCTTTAGATTCGGTGTTACACCTTGAACTGATCCATCAGCTTCATCTGCTGGCTGGCCAAGGCATTCAGTTGGCTGCTGATGGCCGCCGACTCGGTGGCCTGGCCGGTGAGGGTTTCAGTCACGGTACGGATTGCCGAGACATTGCGATTGACCTCTTCGGCCACGGCGCTCTGCTGCTCGGCGGCGCTGGCGATTTGCAGGTTCATGTCGCTGATGACTGTGACCGCGTCGCTGATCTTGCCCAGCGCTTGCACGGCCTGATGGATCTGCCCGGCATTGCTTTGGGCCTGGTGCTGGCTGGAGTGCATGGTGGCCACCACGCCACGGGTGCCGCTCTGGATGCGCTCGATCACCAGGCGAATTTCTTCCACCGAATCCTGTGTGCGTTTGGCCAGGTTGCGCACTTCGTCGGCCACCACCGCAAACCCACGTCCGCTTTCCCCGGCGCGTGCCGCTTCGATGGCGGCGTTGAGGGCCAGCAGGTTGGTCTGCTCGGCAATGCTGCGGATCACTTCCAGCACCGAACCGATCTGCTCGCTGTTCACCGCCAAGGCCTCGACCTCGCTCACGGCCTTGCTGACTTCTTCGGCGAGGGTGGTGATGTCGCGGGTGCTCTGCTCAATGATCGACATGCCCTCGCGCGCCGACTGGTCCGCCCCGCGTGCCGCGCTGGCAGCGTTGGACGCGCTGTTGGCCACGTCGTGGGCGGTGGCGCTCATTTCATTGGACGCCGTGGCAACCTGGTCGATTTCGCGGAACTGCACCTGCATGCCTTCGCTGGTCTGGCGAGCAATGGCTGATGACTGATCAGCCGTGCCACGCGCTTCGGTGATGCTTTGTTTGATCTGCGCGATGGTCGGTTGCAGCTTGTCGAGAAAGCGGTTGAACCAGTTCGCCAGTTCGCCCAGTTCGTCTTTCTTGGCGTAAGTCAGACGCTGGGTAAGATCGCCTTCGCCACTGGCGATGTTCTTGAGCATCGCGGCCACGGTGTTGATCGGGCGGGTTACGCCGGTGGCGGTCAGCCAGATCAGCACCAGGCCCAGCAATGCGGCGGCGGCGCCGACCAGCAAGGCCTTGAGCGTGCCGGCTTGCTGGGCGTTGTCGAGGACGCCTTGCAGTTTCAGGGTGTCCGCCAGCATCACGTTCTTGGGCAGTTTGATCACGATGCCCCAGGACTTGGCGTCGGCAATCGGTTTGACCGGGTACACGGCGCGGATCGTGTCGTCTTGCTCGCGGAGAGTGCGCGTGTCGTTGGCCAGCAATTGCACAATCTCTTTGCCCTCGGCGCCCAGGGTGTCGATCAGGTTTTTGCCGACCCGCGCCGGCTCGCCGCTGTAGGCCGCGATCAAGCCGGTGCTGGAGAGAATTTCCAGGTGCGCGGCGCCGTCGAAGAGTTCTTTTTGTGCTGCGTCGGTCACCGCCTGCAGGGTGTTGAGGGCCAGGTCCACGCCAACCACGCCGATGACCTTGCCGTCGACGATCAACGGCAGCGAGAGGGTGGTCATCAGCACCTGCTTGCCGGCCACGTCGTCGGAGTACGGGTCAAGCAGGCAAACAGTGCGCGTGTCCCGTGGGCAGGTGTACCAAATGTTGTAGGGCGTGCCGCTGAGATTCGGGGTGGTCTTGGTCAGGTCGTCCTCGACCATCACCGTGTTCAGGCCTTCACCGGCGGCGCGGCTCCAGTAGCTGGAAAAGCGACCTTTTTCATTCGAGACGCGGGCCTTGTCGTCGACAAACTCGCTGTCCTTGCCATCCAGGCCATTGGGTTCGAACGACAGCCAGATTCCCAGCACCTTGGTGTTGCGCTCGAAGGCGGTCTTGAGGCTCTGGTTGAGTTCTTCACGCAGTGCACCCGCTTCCAGCCCGCGCTTGGCGGCGGTGGTGCGCAGGCCCTTGATCTGGTCGGCCAGTGCGGTGACCACCACCAGGCTTTCGCCAAAGGTTTTCTGCAGCTGTACCGCCTGTTCGCCGGCCTTGGCTTGCAACAGGTTCTGCACACTCTGGGTGAGCATTCGCGAGCTTGAATCGCTGACCAGTCGGTTGTTCTGATCGGCCTCGTAAAGGTTGACGCCGACGACCAGTGCAATCACCCCCAACAGGCAGAGGCCGGACAGCAGCACGATTTTCAAGCGGATAGAGAGGGTGTCGAACATAGGTTCACTCGCGATTGGACTTGTTGACCTGCAAGCAGGGCGAGCCAAGTCCATTCGGCGCTATGTCCGAAACATCGGCGTAACGAGTTGTTTCATGAGAGAAAGACGATGAGCGGTAGGAAAAAGACTACACGTCGCGCCCTACGAGCGCTGCAAGCCGTTCCGGGCGTGACCAGATCCACAGGTTGCCCAGGCTCATGCCGGCGAACGCCAGGTAGATCGGCCAGCCATGATCGAGCATCACCAGCATCAAACCGGCGCACAGCAGCATGCTGACAGTGGCGCTGACTTTGGCACGGCGGGCGATGATCTTGCCGTTGCGCCAATTGAACAGGATCGGCCCGAACAGCCGGTGGTTTTCCAGCCAGGCACTCAGGCGCGGCGAGCTTTTGGTCGCGGCCCAGGCGGCGAGCAGGATGAATTCGGTGGTGGGCAAACCCGGTATAACAATCGCCACCAACCCAATGCCCAGGCTGACGTAGGCCAGCAGGCCGAAGAGGATCTGCGCGATTTTTGAGGTGGATTGGGTTTTGCCGGTCATAGGTTGGGTGATCACAAAAAATCAGTTTGAAATGAGATACAACTGTGGGAGCGGGCTTGCTCGCGAAGGCGGTGGTTCAGTCATGTATATGTCGACTGACACACCGCTTTCGCGAGCAAGCCCGCTCCCACATGTTTAATCGCATTCCAGCAGTCAGGCCAATTCAGGGGCGCTAGCGTACGCCTGTTCCAGCAGCACGGTGAAGCGTACAAACGCGTCGATCGCACCTTTTTCTACCGCCGCTTCTTCTTCAGCGCTGAATGCCAGGCCGTCGAGGGTGCGGGTAAAGCGCTTCCAGCCCTCGGCGCGACCACCGGCCGGCTCGCCGAGGTGACGGGCTCCGAAGGTTTCGCTCAGGCCCAGGCCCACGGCGCGTTTGATCAGGAACGCGGCGCCCAGCTTGGAGCCCTCGGAGACGAACAGCCAGCCCAGGGCTTCGGCCTTGCTCGGGTTCTTAACAGCGCCGGCGACCGGTGCAGGCACTTCGGTGTCCAGGTCGCCGAGGTCCAGCTTGGCGGCTTCGGCGCGGCAGCGTTCAGCCAGGTCAGGGACGATCTTGATCAGCTCAGGGTCGTTGTACAGGGCCACCAGTTCCGATTGGAACAGGTACTGGGCGACCACGAAGCGGGCGAAGTTGGCTTGGGTTTCGAATGGGGCGTGGGCTTTGACCAGCGCATCGAGCTTGGTGTGGGGCTCGTTGGTGATCTGGTTCAGGCGCTGGGAGCGCAGGCTTGGGCGTTCTGCGGTAGGGGAAGCGGTCATCGAAAAAAGTCCTTGAGAAGAGTAGCGCCTGGGTGCCCTAAAGAGAGCTGTTATCAACTAGACGAACAAGAAGACGCGGCACAGTAAAAAATCCTCACCTCGCCGGTGAAATTCCGGCGAGGTAAGGAGACGGCATTTGGGTGTGGTGCTGTCAGATGTCCCAGATCAGGTTGATCGTGAAGTTGCGGCCGGGCTGGGTCAGGCGGTCGAGGTTGGCGGGCGCTGTCACGCCGGCTTCGCCGACGCCGTCGTAGCTGCGCACGTCATCCCAGTTCCAGTACTTCTTGTCGGTGAGGTTGTAGAGGCCGCCGTTGATGGTCACATCGTGGGTGACTTTGTAGTAACCGGTCAGGTCGACGATGCCGAAGCCGGGCGTTTTGAACGGCGCACTGGTGCTGCCATCCGGTGCGTGGAAGGTGGTGCCGTCGACGCGGTTCTGTTTCTTCACCAGCGTCCAGCTGACGAGCGCGCCGTATTGCTCTTGCTCGTAGCCCAGGCCGAACACGCCCTTAAGCGGGTTGACGCTGTTGAGCGGCTCGCCGTTGTCGTCGTTGCGGCCGTAGGTGTAACCGACCGAGCCCAGGGTGTAGAGGCCTTGCGGTGCGCCGAACGCGTCGAGGTTCAGACGGCCCTTGGCTTCTACCCCTTTGATGGTGGCGTGCTTGATGTTGTTGGCTTCGAAGGTTTGTATGTCGCCGCCGGCGACCGAGGCGTCTTCGTCGATAAAGTCGCGGTACTTGTTGTAGAACACCGCGATGTCGAAAGAGCCCTCGTCGAAATGACCGCGAATCCCGGTTTCGATGCCCTTGCTGGTTTCCGGCTTGAGGTTCGGGTTTGGCTCGACGGTGTAGCCCAGGTTGAGGTTTTCAAAGCGACCATAGAGCGCCTTGGCCGATGGCGTGCGGAAACCCTCGGCGTATTGACCGAACCAGGTGTATTGATCGGTCAGCGCATAGGTCAGGCCGAACTTGGGCGTTACACGGTGCCAGGTTTTTTCTTTGTCGCTGACCGGGTAGGTGCCGGTCGGGTTTACGGTGTTGAGGAATTCCTGGGTCAGCTTGGGTTTGAGCTGGGTGTAGTCATAGCGCACTGCCGGCAGGAAGGTCCATTTGTTCCAGGTGATCTGGTCCTGGGCGAACAGCGAGTAGGTGTTGATGGTCGGGTCCGGGAAGTCGCTGGATTTTTTCACGCTGTCGCTGGCTTGCGGGCTGGGGGCGCCGATGGCCGTGCAACCCGAGCCGACGGCGAGGCAGGAGGCCGAGCCTTCGCGCGAGCCGGTGACTTTCTGCTGTTTGAGTGTGGTGCCATAGGTCACTTGGTGATCGGTTTCACCGATGTTGAAAGCCTTGTCCAGTTGGGCGTCGAAAACCCACTGTTTTTCTTCGTATAGCGTGTCACGGGTGCGTAATACGCGACGACCCGCCTGGTAGATTTCGGCGGTGGTCTGGTCGGTCTTGGCGATCTGGTAGTTCAGGCTGGTCTTGATGCGATCGGCCATCGGCGACTCCAGGGCAAAGGTGTTTTCCAGGCCGAAGCGCTCGCGAGTGATGGTGTCGTTGCCCGAGCGGGCACGGTACAAATTCATTCCTCGACCACCGATGAACGGGCCGCCCACGGCGTTTTTCAGGTTAACGTCGCGGTCATCCTTGAACTTCTCGTAGGTCAGGCCCAGTCGGTTGTCATCGCCATAGTTCCAGCCCAATTTGGCCAGGATATTGGTGGTGCGCGCGTCCTCCGGGTTGGCACCGGTGCGGGCCAGGCCGGTGGCGTTGTTGCCGTTGTAGGATTCCATTTCATGGCCATTGCGCTGGCTCAAGTGCAGCAAACCGTCGAAGTTCTGCACGCGGCCGGCAACGGTGCCGGAGGTCAGCCAGCTGTCGTCGGCGGAGCTGTAGCCGGTTTTCAAACGGGCGCCGACGTCCTGGCCGGGCTTGATGATGTCGTCCGGGTCGAGGGTGAAGTAGCTCACCGCGCCGCCGATGGCGCTGCTGCCGTACAAGGCCGAGGCCGGGCCACGCAGGATTTCCACGCGCTTGACGATTTCCGGGTCGACGTAGTTGCGGCGCGTCTTGGCGTAGGGGCCGTTGAAGAAGTTGTCCGGCACTTCGACGCCGTCGACTTGAGTGAGGATGCGGTCGCCGTCGATGCCGCGAATGTTGTAGCCCGCGTTGCTGGCGCGGGTGCCTGCGCCACCGACTGACACGTTGGGCTCGTAGCGCACCAGTTCACGGATGGTGTTGACGTTCTGGCGGTCCAGTTCCTGGCGATCATGCACAGTGACCGTGCTGGGCACGCTGGTGACGTCCTGTTCGTTGCGCGTGGCGCTGATGGTCACTTGTTGCAGGTTGAGCACGCTGCCGGCCGCGCGTTTTTCCAGCACGATGTTGTTGGTGCCCAGTTTGCGATAGCTCAGGTTGGTCCCCACCAACAACCGGTCCAGGGCTTTTTCGGGTGACAGCGGGCCGCGTGCGCCAGGGGACGACACACCTTGGCCCAGCTCTGCCGGCAGGCCGACTTGCCATCCGGTCACGGCGGTAAACGCGTTCAGCGCCGAGACCAATGGCTGCTGCTCGATGCTGAAATTGTAGTTGCCGTGGCTGCGGGCGACCGGTTCGGCGGCAGTGGCGGCCATGACTGGCGCGCTGGCCATCAGAATGGCAGCGGTCAGCAACGACAGGACGGGCGAAGAAGACCGGCGGTTGAAACGAGAGGACATCGAGAGCGCTCCGGAGTACGAATCTTATAGTTGCGAACCGAATCAAATAGGAATCAGTTGCATTGGCTATAACGAGACGTACCGCCGGTTAATATCGAGTAAAAATAATTCTCATTTAGTTCAGAATGACCAGCGCCGGGTATTCCGAGAGTGTGGCCGAGGTGATGTGCGCCAGCGAGCGCACCACGTCCAGCGGCTGGTCGAGGCGGTAATTGCCGGTGACAGCTGTGCTGGCGAGCTTGTCGTTGGTGTTGACGATCCAGCCCGGGTAATAGCGGCGCAGCTCTGCCAGCACGTCGCTCATCGGGCAGTTTTCAAACACCAGCCGACCCTGGACCCAGGCCAGGTCCTTGCTCACATCCAGCTTGGCGGTTTGGCCAAAGCCTTTGGGGCCGATACGGATACTTTCACCGGCGCGCAGGCGCACGCGGGCGTCGTCGAAGGTGTTGCTCAGGTCGACGTCACCGCGCTGCACCTGCACTTGCGCTTCGCCATTGAGGTAGCGCACGGCGAAGTCGGTGTCGCGCACGCTGGCGCGCACCGGCCCGGCGTCAATCTCCAGGGGCAGGCCACGGTTGGGCGCAACTTCGAAAAACGCCTCGCCTTGGTACAGGCGCGCGATGCGCTGGTGGTCTTTGATGCGGCTGGAAAACGCCGAGTTGGTGTTCAGCAGTACTTTGGAACCGTCGTCCAACTGCACGCGCTGGCGTTCACCGACCACGGTGAGGTGGTCGGCTTGCAGGCGCACGGGCAGGTTGCTGAAGCTGAACAGGCCGATCAACAGCACGGCGGCGGTGGCCAAGGGTTTCCAATGCGGTTTTACCCGGCGCCAGGCGCTCGGTTTGCGCGGCGCTGCCAGGGCCACGGCGGCGCTGTGTACCGGCGCGCCGCCCCAGGCGGTCCGGGCTTTGTTGAACGCGTGTGCGTGTGCCGGGTCACTGGCCAGCCATGCATCGAACTGCGCTTGCTGCCCGGGTTGCGGGCACTGCAAGACGATCAGCCAGTCAAGGGCCTGGTCCATAGCAGTGTCTTGCAACACCTCATGAGCCAGCTCATGGGGGCGCAGTTTATTCGGGTCGGTCACGGTGTTCCTCGGGTCTTCGCCACGTTCTATTCATCTTTCCTACAGACTGGATCGCCACATCTGTCGGCTGAAGCTTAAGGCTGATCCAGCCGTTCAGCCACTCCTACACAGATGGCCATGATCAATTTCAGTTCCTTTTGCACGGTGCTCAAGGACACTTGCAACTGATCGGCAATCTCTTGGTAGCTGCAACCGTGCAGGCGGCTGAGGATGAATATCTGCTGTTGCCGAGCGCTCAGCTGGCCGAGGCTGACACTCAGGTGTTCGAGCAATTGCTCGGCCTGGGTCGCGTCTTCGGGCGTGCTGATTGGCGCCGCGACGCTTTGCAGCACCTGCAGCGGGACGTCTTCCTGCAGCGTACGGGCTTGAATGCGGCGCGAACGCAGGTGGTCCAGCGCCAGGTTGCGTGCAGTCTGGTAGACGAAAGGTTCGAGGTGGTCGATCGGCCGCTCGCTGAGGGCCCGGGTGACGCGCAGGTAGGTTTCCTGCAACAGGTCCTCGGCGGTGCTGTGGTTGTTCACCATCCGCTGCAAGGTGCGAAGCAGAATCACCCGTTGAGTGATAAAGACTTGGTTGAAGCGGGATTGGCTCACAGTGCTACCAGATCGATTTGCAGTTAATGATAATGCTTATCATCAACGGAAATGGCAAGTGGCTATTGCTGTGGGCCTACATAGATCAAATAGGGGAGGGGGCCTTAGTGGGAGCCGGGCTTGCCCGCGATGCAAGCACCTCGGTATTTCAGTCAAACCGAGGTGATGCTATCGCAGGCAAGCCAGCTCCCACACAAGCCGAGCTTACTCGGCGTTGCAGAGCGCCAGGCAGTTATCCAGCATCCGGTTGGAGAAACCCCACTCGTTGTCGTACCAGGCCAGCACTTTGAGCAATTTACCGCTGACCTTGGTGTGATTGGCATCGAAGATCGACGACAGCGGGTTATGGTTGAAGTCACTGGAAACCAGCGGCAGGGAGTTGTAGCCGAGGATTTTCGAGTGCTGGCTGGCTTCTTTGAGCAGCGCGTTGACTTGCTCGGCGGTGGCTTCTTTCTTCAGCTCCACGGTGAGGTCGACCAGCGACACGTTGATCACCGGTACCCGCACCGCCATGCCGGTCAGCTTGCCCGCCAGTTCCGGCAACACCAGGCCCACCGCTTCAGCAGCGCCGGTCTTGCTTGGGATCATGTTCTGGGTGGCCGAGCGCGCGCGGTACGGGTCGGTGTGGTAGACGTCGGTCAGGTTCTGGTCGTTGGTGTAGGCGTGAATGGTGGTCATCAAGCCGTTTTCGATGCCCAGCTCGCGGTGCAGCACCTGAGCCACAGGCGCCAGGCAGTTGGTGGTGCAGGAAGCGTTTGAGATGATCTGGTGGGATTGACGCAAGATGTCATGGTTCACCCCGTACACCACCGTGGCGTCTGCGCCTTTGGCGGGGGCCGAGATGATTACCTTGCGCGCGCCGGCGGTAATATGAGCGGCCGCCTTGTCACGGTCGGTGAACAGACCGGTGCATTCGAACACCACGTCGATCTTGTGCGCCGCCCACGGCAACTCGGCGGGGTTGCGAATGGCACTGACGGCAATCCGGTCACCATTGACGGTCAGGCTTTCCTGATCGTGGGCAACCTCTGCTTCGAAAGTACCGTGTACGGTGTCGTATTTGAGCAGGTGGGCATTGATCGAACTGTCGCCCAAATCATTGATGGCGACGATCTGCAAATCCTGGCGGTAGCCTTGGGTATACAGTGCGCGCAGGACATTACGGCCGATACGGCCAAAACCATTGATTGCGATACGAAGAGTCATTGGAAAGTGCCTGTCGTCGATTTGTTGTAAGAATTACAAGATTATTCGCATAAAAATAGAAAACAAGCCTTTTTAGTGGCAATATTTTGTTCAATCTACAACGAGTGACCTGAATCAACTGGTCCGATGATACAAACGACACCCTGCCATCCCATGAGCTGCGGGCGTTTGATCAGCATAGACACTCAGGTCGCCACATCCGTTAGCCTGGAGTTCTACACATGCATCCCCGCGTTATTGAGGTCACCGAACGGCTTATCGCCCGCAGTCGTGCAACCCGCGAGGCTTACCTTGCGCTCATTCGCGGCGCCGCCAGCGACGGCCCGATGCGCGGTAAGCTGCAATGCGCCAACTTCGCCCACGGCGTGGCGGGCTGCGGCACTGAAGATAAAAATAGCCTGCGCATGATGAACGCCGCCAACGTGGCAATTGTTTCCTCATATAACGACATGCTCTCGGCGCACCAGCCGTACGAACATTTCCCTGAACAGATCAAAAAAGCCCTGCGCGAAGTCGGCTCGGTCGGCCAGTTCGCCGGCGGCACGCCTGCCATGTGCGACGGCGTAACCCAAGGCGAACCCGGCATGGAGCTGAGCCTGCTCAGCCGTGAAGTCATTGCCATGTCCACGGCGGTAGCGCTGTCCCACAACATGTTCGACGCCGCGCTGATGCTGGGCATCTGCGACAAGATCGTCCCCGGCCTGATGATGGGCGCGCTGCGCTACGGCCACCTGCCGATGATCTTTGTGCCGGGCGGCCCGATGCCTTCGGGCATCTCCAACAAGCAGAAGGCCGACGTGCGCCAGCGCTACGCTGAGGGCAAGGCCAGCCGCGAAGAGCTGCTGGAATCGGAGATGAAGTCCTACCACAGCCCCGGCACCTGCACCTTCTACGGCACCGCCAACACCAACCAGTTGCTGATGGAAGTGATGGGCCTGCACTTGCCGGGCGCCTCGTTCGTCAACCCGTACACGCCGCTGCGTGATGCGCTGACCCGCGAAGCCGCGCACCAGGTCACGCGCCTGACCAAAGCCAGTGGCGACTTCACGCCGATCGGCGAGATCGTCGACGAAAAATCCATCGTCAACTCCATCGTCGCGCTCAACGCCACCGGCGGTTCCACCAACCACACCCTGCACATGCCGGCCATCGCCATGTCGGCGGGCATCATCCTCACCTGGCAAGACATGGCCGACCTCTCCGAGGTGGTGCCGACCCTGTCCCACGTGTATCCAAACGGCAAGGCCGACATCAACCACTTCCAGGCGGCAGGCGGCATGTCGTTCCTGATCCGCGAACTGCTCGAAGCCGGCCTGCTCCACGAAGACGTCAACACCGTGGCCGGCAAGGGCCTGAGCCGCTACACCCAGGAGCCGTTCCTGGTCGACGGCGAGCTGATCTGGCGCGACGGCCCGATCGAGAGCCTCGACGAAACCATCCTGCGCCCCGTGGCCCGTGCGTTCTCGCCCGAAGGCGGCTTGCGCGTGATGGAAGGCAACCTCGGCCGTGGCGTGATGAAAGTCTCTGCCGTTGCCCCGGAGCACCAGATCGTCGAAGCGCCGGCCGTGGTGTTCCAGGATCAACAGGACCTGGCCGACGCCTTCAAGGCCGGTGAGTTGGAAAAAGACTTTGTCGCTGTGATGCGCTTCCAGGGCCCGCGGTCCAACGGCATGCCGGAATTGCACAAAATGACGCCGTTCCTGGGTGTATTGCAGGACCGTGGCTTCAAAGTGGCGTTGGTGACAGACGGGCGTATGTCCGGCGCGTCGGGTAAGATCCCTGCCGCGATTCACGTCAACCCCGAAGCTCAAAGCGGCGGACCACTGGCGCGGGTCAAAGATGGCGATATCATTCGCGTGGATGGCGTGAAAGGCACCTTGGAGCTTAAGGTGGACGCCGAAGAATTCGCAGCGCGCACGCCTGCCACGGGCCTGTTGGGCAACAACGTGGGGGCGGGGCGTGAGCTGTTTGCATTTATGCGCTTGGCCGCAAGCTCCGCAGAGCAGGGCGCCAGCGCCTTTACCTCTGCCTTGGAGACGCTTAAGTGAAGCTTGCGCTGGTCGGTGACATCGGTGGTACCAACGCCCGTTTTGCGTTGTGGCGGGATCAGGAGCTGCACTCGATCCGCGTGCATGCCACCGCGGATCACCACAGCCCTGAGGAGGCCATCAAGGTCTACCTCAAGGAAGAAGGCCTGGAAATCGGGGACATCGGCGCAGTATGCCTGTCGGTCGCCGGGCCAGTGAGTGGCGATGAATTTAAATTCACCAACAATCACTGGCGCCTGAGCAAAACTGCATTCTGTAAAACCTTGCAGGTGGATGAGCTGCTGTTGGTCAATGACTTCACGGCCATGGCCCTGGGCATGACTCGCCTCAAGCCCGACGAATTTCGCGTGGTCTGCGAAGGCACGCCGGAACCGCTGCGCCCGGCGGTGGTGATCGGGCCGGGTACCGGCCTTGGCGTCGGCACCTTGCTGGACCTGGGCGAAGGCCGATATGCGGCGCTGCCGGGGGAGGGCGGCCACGTCGACCTGCCGCTGAGCAGCCCGCGTGAAACCCAGCTGTGGCAGCACATCTACACCGAAATCGGGCACGTCAGTGCCGAAACCGCCTTGAGCGGCGGCGGCCTGCCACGGGTGTACCGCGCGATTTGCGCGGTCGACGGGCACACGCCGGTGCTGGACACGCCCGAAGCCATTACGGCAGCCGGCCTGGCAGGAGACCCGGTGGCGATCGAAGTGTTGAACCAGTTCAGCATCTGGCTGGGCCGCGTGGCCGGCAACAACGTGCTGACCACCGGTGGGCGCGGTGGCGTGTATATCGTGGGCGGGGTTATTCCACGCTTTGCCGACTTCTTTATCAACAGCGGTTTTGCCAAGAGCTTCAGCGACAAAGGCTGCATGAGCGATTATTTCAAAGGCATTCCGGTGTGGTTGGTGACCGCGCCGTATTCCGGGTTGACCGGGGCGGGTGTGGCACTTGAGCAGGCTTTTGCGTAGGCAGTGATGGCCTCTTTGCGGAGCAAGCCCGCTCCCACATTAAACTCATTCCAACTGGATGAATGCGGTTGAATGTGGGAGCGGGCTTGCTCGCGAAGGGGGCCTTGAAAGCAACACATGACTCAGGTTTGGCCATAACAACAAGGAGGACCCCGTGAGCGCAATCAGTAAATCGATTCTCCTCGTCGACGACGACCAGGAAATCCGCGAATTGCTGCAGACCTACCTCAGCCGCGCCGGCTTCCAGGTGCGTGGCGTGCCGGATGGTGCAGGGTTTCGCCAGGCGATGAACGAGGCGCCGTGCGATCTGGTCATCCTCGATGTGATGCTGCCCGACGAAGACGGTTTCAGCCTTTGCCGCTGGATTCGCCAGCACCCGCGCCAGGCGCAGGTGCCGATCATCATGCTCACTGCCAGTTCCGATGAAACCGACCGCGTGATCGGTCTGGAGCTGGGCGCCGACGACTACATCGGCAAGCCTTTCAGTCCGCGCGAGCTGCAAGCGCGAATTAAAGCCTTGCTGCGCCGCGCCCAGTTCGGCCAGGAACGCAGCAGCGGCGGCGATGTGTGGGTGTTTGATGAATGGCGACTGGACATGATCAGCCATCGCCTGTTTCACGTGGACGGCGAAGAGGTGATTCTTTCCGGTGCCGACTTTGCCCTGCTCAAACTGTTTCTCGATCACCCGCAACAAATTCTCGACCGCGACACCATCGGCAACGCCACCCGTGGCCGCGACCTGATGCCGCTGGACCGTATCGTCGACATGGCCGTGAGCCGCTTGCGCCAACGCCTGCGCGATACCGAAAAACCCCCACGGCTGATCCGCACCGTGCGCGGCAGCGGTTATCAACTGGCAGCCAGCGTGGTTGCCGGCAATGCCCACTGAGCATTTAAGCGAACGCCGCCGCCGTTTCCCGGTGCCGCGCTCGCTGCTGGGGCGGATGTTGCTGCTGACCTTGCTCGCAGTGCTGTTCGCCCAGGCGCTGTCCAGCGTGATCTGGGTCTCGCAATTGCGCGCCACTCAACTTGAAGGCCTGGTCACCAGCGCCCGCAGCCTGGCGCACTCGATGACGGCCAGCGTGAGTTATTTCCGCTCGTTGCCGGTGGCCTATCGCCCGCTGGTACTGGACCAGTTGCGCAGCATGGGCGGCACACGCTTTGTGGTGACCCTCAACGACCGACCTTTGGATATGCAGATATTGCCCCAGACCCCGCGCAAGCAGGCGGTGTTGCAAGCGGTGGACGAAGTGCTGCGCCAGACCCTGGGCAGCGACGTGCATATTTCGGTGGAATTCGTCAGCGCCGAGGACCTGCGTATTTTCAACGCTGGCCTGAAGCTCGATGAACTGCCGCGGTCCTGGGCGCATTACGCGTTGACCCTGGAGCCGGTGAATCCGCCGGTGCTGGTCACGCAGATCCAGCTGGCGCCGGGCGAATGGCTGTACATCGCTTCGTTGTTGCCCGAGCCCTACACCAGCCTTGAAGAACAGGGGCTGCCGTCGCAGCAGGTGTGGTTTATCGTGCTGACCAGTGGTTTTCTATTGTTGTTTATCGGCCTGTTGGTGCACTGGCAAAGCCGACCGCTCAAGCGTCTGGCGCGGGCAGCGCGGGACATGTCCCTGGGGGCTGACGTGGAGCCGGTGGCCGAAGGCGGCGGCAGCGAAGTGGTAGAAGTGGGCCGTGCGTTCAACGCCATGCGCGAACGCATCAGCCGTTACCTGACCGAGCGCAGCCAATTGTTCAGCGCGATTTCCCACGATTTGCGCACGCCGATCACCCGCTTGCGCCTGCGCGTGGAGCTGCTCGAAGACGAAAACCTGCAAGCCAAGTTCGGTCGCGACCTGGATGAATTGGAGTTGCTGGTGAAGGGCGCGCTGCAATGCGTGAAGGACACTGACATCCACGAAAACATCGAGCCGGTCGACCTCAATCATGTACTCGATTGCCTGGTGGAGCCGTACCTGGCGCCCAACGGCAATGGCCGCATCACCCAGGATGGCCGCGCCCTGGCGCCGTATGCAGGCAAGCCGCTGGCGCTCAAACGCTGCATCGGTAACCTGATCGACAACGCGTTGAAGTACGGGCAGAACGCGCATTTGCACATCGAAGACGATGGCGCGGAATTTGTCCTGCACGTCGACGACGAAGGCCCTGGCGTGCCGGAGCAGCGGCTGGAGCAAGTGTTTGAACCGCACTTTCGCTTGGCCGGGCAGCAGCAGGGCTATGGATTGGGGTTGGGCATCGCGCGCAACATTGCCCATAGCCATGGCGGTGAAGTGAGTTTGCAGAACCTGCGCGAGGGTGGTTTGCGAGTCACCTTACAGCTCCCGCGAACCCTGGACTAAAGCACACAGAGGATCAAATGTGGGAGCGGGCTTGCTCGCGAATGCAGAGTGTCAGTCACCGAAAATTTTGACTGATCCACCGCTTTCGCGAGCAAGCCCGCTCCCACATTTTGAACGCCTTTGGGTCAGATGCTCTGGCGCAACCGGGCCAAATCTCTCAGCGGCGGCGCCCCAAACAACCGGCTGTACTCGCGGCTGAACTGCGAGGGGCTTTCATACCCCACCCGATACCCCGCCGCCGAAGCTTCCAGTCCTTCGGCAATCATCAAACGCCGCGCTTCCTGCAGGCGCAACTGCTTCTGGTATTGCAGCGGGCTCATCGCGGTGATCGCCTTGAAGCGGTGGTGCAACGTCGAGACGCTGAGGTTCACTTCCCGGGCCAGGTCATCAATACGCAGCGGCTGTTCGTAGTTGCCGTTCAGCCACTTGATGGCCTGGCTCACACGATGGCTCTGACTGTTGGCCACGGCGATTTCATACAGCCTGTAACCCTGCGGCCCACGCAGCAAACGGTAAAGAATTTCGCGGTTGATCAATGGCGCCAGCATCGCGATATCTTTGGGCGTATCCAGCAGGCGCGCCAGGCGCAGCACGGCGTCGAGCAATTGGGTGTCGATGCGGTCGACGTACATGCCGCGCGAAGTCGGACGCGACGGCACGCCCATTGGCCCGGCCTCGGCGATCAGCGCCGTGAGTTGCGCCGGGTCGATATTGATGCGCACCGACAGGTTGGGATCTTCCGGCGTGGCATCGATGATCCGCCCGGCCACCGGCATCGCCACGGAGAACACCAGATAGTTGAGCGGGTCGTAGGCGAAGATTTCGTCAGCCAGGCGTACTTCCTTGCTGCCGCTGGCGAGGATGCACAGCGCAGGTTCCACCAGCACCGGCATGAAGTCGCGCGGCGTGTTGTGGCGGTTGAGGAACAACGAGGTGATCGCCGTGCCGTAGGAGCCATCTTCCCAGGTATGCCGGTGCACGATGCTGGCGAGTTCGGCGCGCTGTTTTTCCGTCTCGGCATCGAGGGGAGTGGACTTATGTTCCGACGACGACATGACGTGTCCTCTACAAGCTTTTTGATGGGATCAGCTTAGTGGCGGTCTTTGAGAAAGTGTTACGTCGATCCTGCACGATCCTTGCCTGATCCTGCGATAAGTCGCGAATCAGGCAAGTGCAGTGCCTGTCATCTGCCTGAAACACTGAACATGGCCATGGAATAAACCCGCGGGGCCAAACGTCTTATCTGCGCTTCTGGCAGGATTGTGCAATAAGCCGGCAGGAATTGACTAACCGCGCCCGCACCCGCGCCGTTATCTTTGATCCTGTGGCAGCACGCCCTCACAGTGCTTGCCGAGCATCACTTCTCAACGGGAGAGTCGAACATGTCCACCCCCATTCCCGCGAGCCATATGGCCTTTATCCGTGCCCGTAACGGGTGCAGCACCGAACTCGGTGCACGCTTGAGCAGTTTGATTGAACCGGGCCGTCAGTCTCAGGGTTGCCTGCAATTCTCGTTGCAGCATTCCCAAGTGGATCCCGATGTGTGGCTGATCTGCGGCTTCTGGAGCAGCGAGCAGGCGATGAGCGCCTACTTCAATTCGCCCGCCTTGATGATCTTTACCGAGCTATTGAACGACATGGTGGTGCGCAGCATGGACTTCCAGACCTTTACCGATGCATCCGCTGCGCATGCCTACGGCGAGTACCTGCAACTGGCCGGTTGAGAAGGTTAGAATGGCCGACTTTCCCATTGGCCAGGACCTGCAACATGGCACGTAAAGAGTTTGCCCACCACGAAGCCGTTTCCGCCTTGGTGCGTGAAGAAGAGGGTGGCTACAGCGCTGCCATTGCCGTCAAGGCACTGGATGGCATGGGCGCCCCCAGGTTTCACAAGATCCTTGAAGGACACACATTCAAGACCGCTGACGACGCCGACGATGCGGCTGCCGCGCAATTGCAGCGGTTGGTCGACGTGGACGAAGAAGGGCAATTGACCTGGTCCCCTGCCGCTGACTAAGCAACCCACCGATGCAAAGGTGGGAGCGGGCTTGCTCGCGAATGCACCGTGTCAGTCACCGAATCATTGACTGATCCATCGCCTTCGCGAGCAAGCCTGCTCCCACATTTTTTTGCCTTTCGCTCAGCGCTGAGTGGCGCCTGGGCGATACATCTTGAACAACGCCTGCGGCTCTATCTGGAAGTAATCCGCCGGGCCACCACCGCGCAAGATCGGCTCGGCGGCGGCCGTGTCGTAGATCCCATCCTTGAGCAGCCACTTGGCAATGTGCACCGCGACCACCTCGCCAAGCACCAGCCAGCTCGGCACCAACTCTTTGTCGGCGCGCTGCAGCTGAATAATCTGCGTCACTTTGCATTCAAACGACACCGGACTTTCGCCCACGCGCGGCACGCCGACGATTTTCGAGGCGACCGGCGTCAGGCCGGACAGCTCGAACTCGTTGACCTCTGGCGATACCGCCGCGCAACTCTGGTTCATCTGTTCGGCCAACGGGCGAGTGGCCAGGTTCCACACGAATTCGCCGGTCTGTTCGATGTTGTTCAGGCTGTCTTTGCGCCCGACGCTGGAAAACCCAATGATCGGCGGAATGTAATTGAACGCATTGAAGAAGCTGTAGGGCGCCAGATTCAGGCGGCCTTCGCGGTCGTGGGAGGAAATCCAGCCAATCGGCCGTGGCCCGACGATGGCATTGAACGGGTCATGAGGCAGGCCGTGGCCATTGGCGGGTTCGTAGAAATGGATATCGTCAGACATGGACCGGGGTTCCTGCTGCGGGGGGCTGTGAGGTAGCCATAGTGCAATCCATGACGGCGAATTTCCATTGGCCGGATGGAATTTTCATTGATTGCCCACCTATTTTTCACAGCGTGCCGTTCAGTCTGCGCGCCAGGTCGACACTCCCCATGAATCGGCCCCCTGCATGACTGAGCTTCGGAGCCTTTCGCACAATGAACAAACTTCCTCAGATAACCCTGGCGTTCTGGGTCATGAAAATCTGCGCAACCACCCTGGGCGAAACCGCCGGGGATTTGTTGTCGATGACCCTGAATGTCGGCTACGCCATCAGTTCGATGATCTTGATCAGCGTATTTCTCGTCACCCTGATGACGCAGCTCTGGTCGAAAACCTACAACCCGGTGTTGTACTGGATCGTGATTCTGTCCACGAGTACCGCCGGCACCACGATGTCGGATTTTATGGACCGCACCTTGGGCCTCGGGTACGCCACCGGCTCGATGATCCTGATCGTGATCCTGATGATCATCTTCGCGTTGTGGCACCTCAGCGGTGATTCGCTGAACGTGAACAAGGTCCAGACCTTTCGAGGCGAGCTGTTTTACTGGATGGCGATCCTGTTCTCCAACACCTTGGGCACCGCGTTGGGCGACTTCCTGACGGACGACTCCGGGTTGGGTTTTGCCGGTGGCGCCTTGATGATCGGCTCGGCCATTGCGGTGGTGGTAGCACTCAAATACTTCACCCAGATTTCTTCGGTGCTGTTGTTCTGGGTGGCGTTTGTGCTGACTCGGCCATTTGGCGCGACCCTGGGCGACTTCCTCACCAAGCCCCATGAAAAGGGCGGGCTGGATTTCGGCACCATGGGTTCATCGGCGGTGTTGGCGGCGGTGCTGGTGGTGATGATTGCCGGGGCGTCGTATGCGCAGCGCCGGTATGGGCGCCGGCAGCCCGTAGAGCTGACCTGACGCTGTTTATGAACCGCTGAAGAACAACATGTGGGAGCGGGCTTGCTCGCGAATGCGCCGTGTCAGTCGATTTCGCTCTGACTGATCCACCGCGTTCGCGAGCAAGCCCGCTCCCACACTGTTCAGTCCGTGGTAATGCGCGAATGCTTGCGGGTGTCTTTCATGGTCACGTAGACCACCAGCGACACTGCAATACAGGCCGTCACATACCAGTAGTAACCGGTTTCCATGCCAATGCTCTTGAACCACAGCGCGATGTATTCAGCCGTACCGCCGAAGATCGACACGGTCAGCGCATACGGCAGGCCCACGCCCAAGGCACGAATTTCCGTAGGGAACAGTTCGGCCTTCACCACCGCGTTGATCGAGGTATAGCCGCTGACGATGATCAGTGCCGCCATGATCAGGAAAAACGCGCCCCACCAGGTCTGGATGGTGTGCAGGGTGGTGAGGATCGGCACGGTAAACAAGGTGCCGAGGATGCCGAAGGCGATCAGGATCGGCCGGCGGCCAACCTTGTCCGACAGCCCGCCGACAATGGGTTGCAGGCACATGAACAGAAACAGCGTGGCCGCCGAAATGGTGGTGGAGTCGGAAATGCTCATGCCCACCGTGTTCACCAGGTATTTCTGCATGTAGGTGGTGTAGGTGTAGAACGCCAGGGTGCCGCCCATGGTCAGGCCGACCACGGTCATCAGTTCCTTGGGGTGGCGCATCAAGGTGCGCATGGCGCTTTCCTTGGCCTTTGCCTTTTTGGTGAACGACTCGGTTTCTTCCATGCCACGACGCAGGTACAGCGCGACCACTGCGCACAGGGCGCCGATGGCGAACGGGATGCGCCAGCCCCAGTCGTACAGTTGTTCGGTGGTGAGCACCTGTTGCAGCACAATCAATACTGCCAGCGCGATGAGTTGGCCGGAAATCAGCGTCACGTATTGGAAGCTGGAGAAGAAACCGCGACGTTCCTTGGTTGCCATTTCACTCAAGTAAGTGGCCGAGGTACCGTACTCGCCACCCACCGACAGACCTTGCAGCAGGCGGGCGAACACCAGCAGGATCGGTGCGCCGACGCCGATGGTTTCATAACCCGGGCTCAGGGCGATGATAAGTGAGCCGAAGCACATCAACAGCACCGAAGCCATCAAGGCCGCTTTGCGACCGGCACGGTCGGCGTACAGCCCCATCAGCCAGCCACCGATCGGGCGCATCAGGAAGCCCACGGCGAAGATCGCGGCGGTGTTCAGCAGTTGGGCGGTAGTGTCGCCTTTCGGAAAGAAGGCTTTGGCGAAGTACAGCGAGAAGGCGGCGTAGACGTACCAGTCGTACCACTCGACCATGTTGCCGACCGAGCCGCTGAAAATCGATTTGATCCGGCTGGAAGTACTGCGTTCTTTTGCCGGCGCAGCCGCCGACCCCAGAGGCAGGGAGTTGGAGTTATCCATTGAAGGATCCTTCATCTAGTTGTTTTTATGGAGCCGCACGAGCGCAGCCTGTTCGGGCTATAGCAGGAGCTGTGCCAGTTAGATCAAGGCCCGGTTTAGAAGGGTTTCAGAATGTTTTTGAGCGGAAAATTGCTGATGATTTTAGGGTGATGAGCGGAAATCCGCTTATGGCTGCTGGCCTCTTCGCGGCAAGCCAGCGCCCACCGTTCGATGTGTGAACACATTCAAATGTGGGCGCTGGCTTGCCTGCGATGGCGTCTTGGCAAACACCACAGAAAATGGCCTACAGAAACATCTCCCGCACCAACCCATGCCGCTGCATCTTTTCATTGAAGGTGCGACGCGGCAGCTGCAGCTCCGCCAGTACTGCCTTGATATCGCCCTTGTGCCGCACCAGCGCTGCTTTCAGGCAATGCGCTTCGAAGGCTTCCTGTTGCGCCGCCAGGGATTGCCCGGCCTCGATACCTTCCGGCTCCGGTTCACCCAGGCCCAGCACTTGGCGCTCGGCGACGTTGGCCAGTTCACGCACATTACCCGGCCAATCATGGCTGAGCAGCCGCCCCAGTTGCGCGCCGCTCAAGGGTTCGGCGCTGCGGCCCAGGCGCTCGGCGGCGCTGTGGGCAAAGTGGTCGAACAGTAGCGGAATGTCTTCACGGCGCTCGCGCAGAGGTGGCAGGCGCAGCTGTGCGACATTCAGTCGGTAGGCTAAATCTTCGCGAAAACGCCCTGCGCGTGCCTCTTCCAGCAGGTCCGGCTTGGTGGCGGCAATGATGCGCAAGTCCACGTGAATGCTTTGGTTGGAGCCCAGTCGCTCAAGCTTTTGTTCCTGCAATACGCGCAGCAACTTAACCTGTTGGGCCAGCGGCATGCTTTCGATTTCATCCAGGAACAGCGTGCCGCCATGGGCATATTCCAGCTTGCCGATACGCTTGCCTTGGGCGCCGGTGAACGCGCCACTTTCGTGACCGAACAATTCGGCCTCAAACAGCTGCTCGGGGATGGCGGCGCAGTTGAGCGCTACAAACGGCTTTTTTGCACGCGGGCCAAAATCGTGCAAGCAGCGCGCGACCAGCTCTTTACCGCTGCCGGTCTCGCCACGGATCAACACATTGACCGGCAGGTTCGCCAGGTCGAGCACCTGGCGTCGCAGGTTCTGCAAGCCTCGGGACACGCCCAGCAGGCTCGATTCGAGCTGCGCGCGGTGATCGGCCTGTTGATGCAGACGTCGGTTCTCCAGGATCAGTCCGCGTTTGTCCAGGGCGCGGCGAAGGCTGTTGAGCAAGGCGTCGGGGCTGAAGGGTTTTTCCAGAAAGTCATAGGCACCGTCGCGCATCGCTTCCACCGCCATCGGCACATCGCCGTGGCCGGTGAGCAGAATCACCGGCAAATCGGCATCCCGGCGTTGCACTTCGGCCAGCAGTTCAAGGCCGCTGAGCCCGGGCATGCGCACATCGCTCAGGATCACCCCGGCAAAGTCCCTGGGCAGGTGCGCCAGGCATTCCTCGGCGCGGCTGAACAACTGCACATCAAACCCTGACAGGCTCAACCATTGTTCGACGGCCGTGCGAATGCTGGCTTCGTCATCGACCACAATCACGGCGTTCAACATAGGTCGGGCGTCTCCAGCGCAATCGGTAAGGTCAAGGTGAAAACCGCGCCGTCGCCACGGTTGCCGGCGAGCAGGCGCCCGCCCAGTTCATGCACGATAGCGTAGGACACCGCCAGCCCGAGGCCGAGGCCGTCTCCTACGGGTTTGGTGGTAAAGAACGGGTCGAACACGCTGTTCAAGTGTTCTTCTGCAATGCCGCCGCCGCTGTCGCTGACGGTCAGTCGCCACAACTGTTGGTCGGCGTGCAGGCGGATCTCCAGGCGTTTGCGTGGCGTGTCGGCCATCGCATCCAAGGCGTTGCGCAGCAGGTTGATCAACACCTGTTCCAGGCGGATGGCATCACCGCGCACCCACGCGGGGCGGGTCAGGTCCAGCACCACGCCGATGGCTTCGTCGCGCAGGCGCGCGTCGAGCAAGTGCAGGGATTGGTCGACGACGGTGGCCAGGTCGAGCTTTTCGCGCAAGCCGCTGGGGCTTTTGCGCGCGAAGGTCTTGAGGTGGCCGGTGAGTGCGGCCATGCGCGTGAGCATGTCGTCCAGCGGTGTGAGCGCCTGATAGGCATCGTCCACGCGGCCGTGGTCCAGCAGCAGGCGCAGGGTCGCCAACTGCATGCGTTGGGCGGTCAGCGGCTGGTTGATTTCATGGGCGAGTGCGGCGGACATCTGGCCCAGTGCCGCCAGTTTGGCCGATTGCACCAAGCCATCCTGGGCCGTGCGCAGCGCCTGGGTGCGCTCCTCCACAAGCTGTTCCAACTCTTCGCGGCTGCGCTGGCGCAGGCGGGCCAGGCGCCAGCGCTGGGTCAGGAACAGCACCAGAAACACCAGCGCCAGCCACGAACCTGCAGCGGCGAGGCCGGCGTTGCGCTGATCCTCAAAGGCGAACTGCGGTTTGCGCAGCAGGTGCAGGGTCCAGCCTTCGGCCTTCAGTGGCATGGATTCCCAGATGTAGTTGGCATTGCCTTCAGGGCCGCTGACGCGCATCAAATGGCTGTTTTCATCGAAGCGCTGCACCGTCTGAGTTTGCAGCGGCTGCAATTGCTTTTTATCGTATTGGCGCGTGGCCTTGAGTTCGGCAAGGTCACTGGCCGACAGCGGCCGCAGGTTGCGGTAACGCCAGCCCGGCTGGTTGGCGATAAACACGATGCCGCGCGCGTCGCTGACCAGCAGCAGGTCATTGCCCTGGGCCCACTCACGTTCAAGTTCGGGGAATTCGAGCTTCACGACCATGGCGCCGAGAAACTGCTCATGTTCATCGACCACCGCGCTGGAAAGGAAGTAACCCGGAATGCCGGTGGTGACTCCGACCGCATAAAAACGCCCGGTGCCGTGGCTCAAGGTCTGGCTGAAGTAGGGGCGAAACGCGTAGTTGTGGCCGACATAACTGCTCGGCAAGTTCCAGTTACTGGCGGCCACGGCCAGGCCGTTGCGGTCCATCAGTTCCAGGGTTGAGGACTGTGCTGCGCCGTTGATGCGCTCCAGTTTGCGGTTGAGCAGGTCCTGGATGGTGGCGTCGAGCGGGCCTTTCAAGGCGCTGATCATTTCCGAATCCAGCGCCAGTACGGCGGGCAGGGCGCGGTAGCGTTCGATCAGGGTGTGCAGGGAATTGCCATAGAGCGTGAGCTGTTGATGGGCGCGGGCGGCGTCATCCACCAAGGCTTGGCGTTCGGCATGGCGAGTGGCCAAGGCAGCGGCCAGCACCGCACCGGCGATGATCAACAGTGAGTAGAAGGTCAGGCGCAGTGGGCGTGGGATCACGATCATACGGTGATGGGCAGGCACGGTAAGGGGTGAGCACCATAGCATGGGCTGCTTGGATCTTGTGGCATGCAGGCTTGTGTGGGAGCTGGCTTGCCTGCGATGGCATCACCTCGGGGTCACTGAAAAACCGATGTGCCTGCATCGCAGGCAAGCCAGCTCCCACATGATCGTGTTTGTCATTGCAACATTGCCAGTCATAAAAAAGGCGACTGGGCCATGGGCCGCAGTCGCCTTTATCCGTGCAGTGAAGTGCTTACTGCACTTCTACCGCCAGGCTTTCACTGATCTTTTTCTGCCAGATGGCAGGACCGGTGATGTGGACGGATTCACCCTTGCTGTCCACCGCAACGGTGACCGGCATGTCCTTCACGTCGAACTCGTAGATCGCTTCCATCCCCAGTTCGGCGAACGCGACTACGCGCGACTTCTTGATGGCTTGCGCCACCAGGTACGCCGCACCGCCCACAGCCATCAAGTACACGGCTTTGTGGTCCTTGATCGCTTCGATGGCGGTTGGACCGCGCTCGGATTTGCCGATCATGCCCAGCAGGCCGGTCTGCTCGAGGATCTGACGGGTGAACTTGTCCATCCGCGTGGCGGTGGTCGGGCCAGCCGGGCCAACCACTTCTTCGCGCACCGGATCAACCGGGCCGACGTAGTAGATGAAGCGGCCCTTGAGGTCTACCGGCAGGGTTTCGCCCTTGTTCAGCATCTCGACCATGCGCTTGTGCGCCGCGTCGCGACCAGTGAGCATCTTGCCGTTGAGCAATACGGTTTCGCCCGGTTTCCAGCTTTGCACTTCTTCCGGGGTCAGCGTGTCGAGGTTGACACGGCGGGCCGATGGGCCGGCTTCCCAGACGATTTTCGGGTAGGCGTCCAGCGATGGCGCTTCCAGCGACGCCGGGCCCGAACCGTCGAGCACGAAGTGCGCGTGACGGGTGGCGGCGCAGTTGGGGATCATGCACACCGGCAGCGAGGCGGCGTGGGTCGGGTAGTCCATGATTTTCACGTCGAGCACGGTGGTCAGGCCACCCAGGCCCTGGGCGCCGATGCCCAGTTGGTTGACCTTCTCGAACAGCTCCAGGCGCATCTCTTCGATACGGTTCTGCGGGCCGCGCTTTTTCAGCTCGTGGATGTCGATGGACTCCATCAACACTTCCTTGGCCATGACCGCAGCTTTCTCGGCGGTGCCGCCGATGCCGATGCCCAGCATGCCCGGTGGGCACCAGCCGGCGCCCATGGTCGGAACGGTCTTGAGCACCCAGTCGACAATCGAGTCGGACGGGTTGAGCATGGCCATTTTCGACTTGTTCTCGGAGCCACCGCCTTTGGCGGCCACGTCCACTTCCACGGTGTTACCCGGGACGATGGAGTAGTGGATCACGGCCGGGGTGTTGTCCTTGGTGTTTTTACGCGCACCTGCCGGGTCGGCGAGGATCGAGGCACGCAGGACGTTTTCCGGCAGGTTGTAGGCGCGACGCACGCCCTCGTTGATCATGTCGTCCAGGCCCATGGTGGCGCCATCCCAACGTACGTCCATGCCCACGCGCACGAACACGGTAACAATACCGGTGTCCTGGCAGATCGGGCGATGGCCGGTGGCGCACATGCGCGAGTTGATCAGGATCTGCGCGATGGAGTCACGGGCTGCCGGCGATTCTTCGCGCAGGTAGGCTTCGTGCATCGCCTGGATGAAGTCAACGGGGTGGTAGTAGGAAATGAATTGCAGGGCGTCGGCAACGCTCTGAATCAGGTCGTCTTGCTTGATCACGGTCATGAGTCGCGCTCCTCTATAAGACGGGAACATTCAATAAAGGTGGCTCAGTTGGGTGCATCGGTCGGCTGAGTCCACCTTTCCAAGGCACGCCGTAGGTGCAGGCGCGACGCTAAAAAGGCGCGGCAGTATAACCCGGCGCGGTGGCCGATACACCCGACTATGGTCAAACTCTGTCGGGCATGATTCCCTGTACGCAGCCCTTCTGATTGAGACCTTATATGCCTGAACTGCACGTCGGCGAACGCCACTGGTCGGTAGCCACCGGCAGCAACTTGCTGGATGCCCTGAATCTGGCGGGGGTGGCCGTGCCTTACAGTTGCCGGGCGGGCAGTTGCCATGCGTGCCTGGTGCGTTGCCAGGGTGAGGTCGAGGACAAACAACCCGACGCCTTGAGCCCGGCACAACGTCAGGACGGGTGGCGCCTGGCGTGCCAATGCCAGGTTGTCGGGGACGTGCGAGTCGAAACGTTCGACCCGCTGCGTGACGGTTTGCCCGCCCGGGTGGTGGGCGTCGACTGGTTGAATGCGAGTGTGCTGCGCCTGCGCTTGCAACCGGAGCGTGGCCTGCGTTATCGCGCCGGGCAGCATCTGGTGGTGTGGGCCGGACAGGTGGCGCGGCCCTATTCCCTGGCGAGCTTGCCCCAGGAAGACCCGTTCCTGGAGTTTCACCTCGATTGCCGTCAGCCCGGTGAATTCATAACTATCGCCCGCCAGTTGCAACTGGGAGACGACCTGCGCCTGGGCGAGTTGAGAGGCGGGGCGCTGCAATACGACCCTGACTGGCATTCGCGGCCGCTATGGCTGCTGGCCGCCGGCACGGGGCTTGGGCCGTTATGGGGCGTGCTGCGCGAGGCGTTGCGCCAGGATCATCAGGGCGCCATCCGTGTGATTCACCTGGCTCATGATGCCGACGCGCATTACCTGGCCGAGCCCCTGGCGCAGTTGGCTTTGCAGCACCCAAACGTCACCGTGGAGCTATGGACTGCGGCTGAGTTGACCCAGGCATTGGCGCAACTGCGGCTTGTTTCGCGGCAAACTCTGGCCTTACTCTGCGGGCATCCTGTCAGCGTCGAGGCGTTTTCCAAGCGCTTGTTCCTGGCCGGTCTGCCGCGCAATCAACTGCTGGCCGATGTGTTTGTGCCCCGTGGTTGAGCGCTGACTTCTACAGCCGCGAGATCCACCATGACCGACGCCATCCTGCTGCAACGCGAACGCGGGCTGCTGACCTTGCAGCTCAACCGGCCGGACAAGAAAAACGCCCTGACCCGCGCCATGTACACGCAATTGGCCCACGCGTTGGAGCAGGCCGATGCGGACCCTGACATCCGTGCCGTGCTGATTCAGGGCAGCCGTGAGTGCTTTACCGCCGGTAATGACATCGGCGATTTCCTCGAACAGCCGCCCAGCGACCTCGACAGCCCGCCGTTTCACTTTATGAAAAGCCTGCTCAATTGCCGCAAACCAGTGATTGCCGCTGTGGCCGGCGCGGCGGTGGGCATTGGTACGACTCTGTTGCTGCATTGCGACCTTGTGTATATCAGCCGCGATGCGCGCTTGCGCATGCCGTTCGTCAACCTTGGGTTGTGTCCGGAGTTTGGCTCAAGCCTGATCCTGCCGCGATTGCTCGGGCATGCCAAGGCGGCTGAGCTGTTGCTGCTGGGGGAGGGATTCACCGGTGAGCAGGCGGCAGCGTGGGGCATTGCCACGCAGGCGTTGAGCAGCGGTGAAGCGGCGCTGGCCAAGGCGCGGGAAGTGGCTGAACGCTTTGAGACGCTGGCGCCGGGTGCGGTGCAGGTCAGCAAACACTTGATGAAAAGTGTGGATCGCGAGCAGTTGCGTCACGTGATTGAAGAGGAGGGGGCGTTGTTTACGCAGCGGTTGAAATCGCCGGAGGCGATTGCGGCGTTGTCGGCTTTTGTCACCAGGCGGTGAATTAGCGTCAAGTGGTCGGACGTCTTCGCGAGCAAGCCCGCTCCCACATTCGAGCGTGTTTCTTCAGGGTGTGTGCGGTCAAATGTGGGAGCGGGCTTGCTCGCGAAGAGGCCAGTGACGCCAACACAACCGCCAGCCTCAAATGCAAAAAGCCCCGCCATTCACATGGCGGGGCTTTTGTTTTTCAGCCTGTCACTCAGACCATTGGATCGCCAACGTGCAGGATCTTCATGCCGTTGGTGCCACCGATGGTGTGGTAGCTATCGCCCTTGGTCAGGATGACCCAGTCGCCTTTCTCCACAACGCCGCGCTTGATCAGCTCGTCGATGGCAGCCTGGCTGACTTCATGCGGCGGCAACGAGGCCGGGTCGAACGGCACGGTGTACACGCCACGGAACATGGCCGCGCGAGCCTGGGTTTCGCGGTGCGGGGAGAACGCGTAGATCGGCACCGAGGAACGGATGCGCGACATGATCAACGGCGTGTAGCCACTTTCGGTCAAGGCGATGATCGCTTTAACGCCCGGGAAGTGGTTGGCGGTGTACATGGCTGCCAGCGCGATGCTCTGGTCGCAGCTTTCGAACACTTTGCCGATGCGGTGGCTGGAGGTCTTGCTGGTCGGGTGCTTTTCGGCACCGACGCAGATCCGCGCCATGGCCTGTACGGCTTCCAGCGGGTACGGGCCGGCAGCACTTTCAGCCGAGAGCATCACGGCGTCGGTGTAGTCGAGCACGGCGTTGGCTACGTCGGACACTTCGGCGCGGGTTGGCATCGGGTTCTGGATCATCGACTCCATCATCTGGGTCGCCACGATCACCGCTTTGTTATGGCGGCGTGCGTGCAGGATGATCTTTTTCTGGATACCGATCAGCTCGGCGTCACCGATTTCCACGCCCAGGTCGCCACGCGCAACCATCACAGCGTCGGAAGCCTTGATCAGGCCGTCGAGGGTTTCGTCATCGGCAACGGCTTCGGCGCGTTCGATCTTCGCTACCAGCCAGGCAGTACCGCCGGCTTCGTCGCGCAGTTTACGTGCGTATTCCATGTCGGCAGCATCGCGCGGGAAGGACACGGCGAGGTAGTCCACTTCCATTTCGGCGGCGAGCTTGATGTCGGCCTTGTCTTTTTCAGTCAGGGCCGGCGCCGTCAGGCCACCGCCGCGACGGTTGATGCCTTTGTGGTCGGACAGCGGGCCACCGATGATCACGGTGCAGTGCAGTTCGGTCGGGGTCGCGGTGTCGACGCGCATGACCACGCGGCCATCGTCCAGCAGCAGCTCGTCACCGACGCCGCAGTCCTTGACCAGATCCGGGTAGTCGATACCCACGACTTGCTGGTTGCCTTCGGTCAGCGGATGGCTGGTGGAGAAGGTGAACTTGTCACCGATCTTCAGCTCGATACGCTTGTTGGCGAATTTGGCGATACGAATTTTCGGGCCTTGCAGGTCACCCAGCAGCGCCACGAAGCGGCCGTGCTTGGCGGCCAGGTCACGCACCAGCTTGGCGCGAGCCTTGTGCTCGTCCGGGGTGCCGTGGGAGAAGTTCAGACGGGCAACGTCCAAACCAGCCAGAATCAGCTGTTCGAGGACTTCCGGCGAGTTACTGGCCGGGCCAAGGGTGGCGACGATTTTGGTACGACGGACGGACATGCACAGACTCCTGAGTTCAAGCGCTGGAGAAGGCTACTATGCTCTTTCGTTGTAGTCATTGTTCGTTTGCACTACTTATCGACGATTGGCTTGTTTTTGCAGCGGTTGAATAGACGAACATCCTTGAAGATTTTCGACGAGGGGTCGATACACTGCTCAAGACAGGAGAACCCCCATGCGAATTTTGCTCGTTGCTGCCCTGGCCGTCAGTGTTGTCGGCTGTACCCGCTGGTCGATGGACCACCATTTGAACAACGCTTACCGTGCCTATGGGGTGGGTGATTGCGAGCGCGTCACGCTGGAATTGTCCCAGGTTGACCGCGAGAGCCGCACCCGTCGCTACGTGCAACCGGAGGTCTCGATGTTGCGCGGCCAATGCCTGGAGCGACAGAAATTGTTCGTGGATGCAGTCCAGACCTATCAATTCATCATCAGCCAGTACCCAACAAGCGAATACGCCTACCGTGCGCGAGCCAGGCTCGACACGCTGCAGCAGTTGGGGCATTACCCCGGCGCCAGTGCTGCACAGACGCGGCCGGCGTCTTTGTAATGATATTTGTCATTCTATAGCTGGCCCGTCGCCAGTCTTGAGCTATCCTTTGGGTGTTCGTTTGTACAAGTTTCTATTCGAACGAATGCGAGGCCCGGATTCGGCAGTTGTTTAGTGACCATAGCGACGTCTGTTGGCACACCGAGATCCAGGGAGAGCGAGCCATTGGCTCGTTCCGAATCACTGGACCGGCCAGGGCATGGCCATTGGATGGCGATCTCACATGTTTACCCACCGACGGATCGAGCGGCACCAGTTACATTGCTTCCTGCAGGTATTCAACCGAGTTACCGATAAACCTATCGGTTTTCTGGGCAACGTTTCTGAAAGTGGGCTGATGTTGATCAGCCAGTTGCCCATGATGGTCGATGTGGATTTCGAGTTGCGTCTGAAAATTCCTGGCCCGACCGGCGAGTGCCAGGCAATCGACCTGACCGCGACCTGCCTGTGGAGCCATGAAGATATCAACCCGCAGCATTACGACTCGGGGTTCAGTGTGATTGAAGCGGGCGAAGAGTACAGCCAGTTGATCAGCGCCTTGTTGAATTACTTCAGCTTCGATCCGCTTCAGGCATCCGCTTAGGCATTGAACGTGTTGACCCTGGTTGGGATGGTTAGCCCGGCCTTGGCAACGTGTCTGTGTCACCGCGCTTTCAGAACACTCCGGCTTTTTTCCAACCCAGATAACGCGTGACGAGCGCGGCTCCCAACCCTGACGGGGGGGTGTCCAGTACGGATAACCCATGGGCGCTCAACCGGTCATGGAGTTCGTTGCGTGTATTGAGGTAGTCGACCGTCCCGCAATAAGCCAATGCTTCGGGCAGGGTTTGCACGGGGGCCTGGCGCAAATCATCGAGTACTTCCTCCCTGAGGCTGGCCACCAGTACCCGATGTTGTCGGCTGATACGCTTGACCGCTGTCAGCAATGCTTCATCGTCCTCATCGCGCAGATTGGTGACCACGATCACCAGCGCCCGGCGTTTTTGCCGAGCCAGCAGTTGGCTGGCCGCAGCTTGATAGTCGGCCGTCCGGCGGGTGGTATCCAGGTCGTATACCGCATTGAGCAGCAGGTTCAGTTGGCCGCTGCCCTTGACCGGCGCCAGGTAACGCGGCTGGTCACTGGCAAAGGTGCTCAGCCCCACGGCATCGCCCTGACGCAGCGCAACATAACTGAGCAACAGGCAAGCGTTGAGTGCATGGTCGAAATGTGACAACTCGCCGTCCTGACTGCGCATGCGTCGACCGCAATCGAGCATGAACACAATCTGCTGGTCGCGCTCATCCTGGTATTCACGGGCGATGGGTGTGCGTTGTCGTGCGGTAGCCTTCCAATCGATCTGACGCAGGCTGTCGCCCTCGCGAAATTCGCGCAGTTGGTGAAACTCCAGGCCCAAGCCCCTTCGCTGGCGTTGGCGTACGCCGAGTTGGCTGAGCCAGTTATCCACACCGAGCAACTGTGCGCCGTATAAATGGGCGAAATCCGGGTAGACGCGAGTGGCATCGCTGACCTCGGCAAATTGCCGTGCCGACCATAGCCCAATGGGGCTGGGCAGGTGAATTTCACAGCGGCTGAAGCTGAAGTGTCCACGGCGCAGAGGCCGCAGTCGGTAGCCCAGTTCGCTGCGTTCACCGGGGCGCAGTTCGATGCTTTGGGGCAGGTTTTCCATGCTCAAGCCGTCAGGAACATGATCGAACACCTTCACTGTGATTGGTCGCGAGTAATCGTGCGCCAGGGTCAGGCGCACTTCACCCCAGCGTCCGAGTGCCAGGCTGCCCGGCATTTGCCGCTGTATTTGCACACCGGGGCGACGCCGCAGGCGCACGGCATCCAGCAGCGCCAGCAGCAACAGCGCCAGTAACAAGCCCCAGGCTATCGAGTGCAGCGTGTCGGGCACCTTGAGCTGCAGCGCCGCTGCGGCGCCGAGCAGGATGTTGAGGCCCAACAGCACACTCAGCCAGCTCAGCAACAGGCGGGTCGGCTTCATGGGCGAGTCACTGCCGGGGCGCCGGGATCTGGTCCAGCAGTTGCTTGAGCACTTGGTCTTCCTCCAGCCCGTCGATGTCCAGTTCCGGCGCAATGCGCACCCGATGACGCAATACTGCCAGCGCGCACCCCTTGATATCGTCAGGGGTGACGAATTCACCGCCACGCAACAACGCGCGTGCCCGGGCTCCGCGAACCAGGGCGATGGAGGCCCGAGGGCCGGCGCCGATGGTCAGCCCAGGCCACGTGCGGGTGGCTCGCGCCAGGCGCACGGCGTAGTCGAGGACTTGCTCATCCAGCGCCAGTTCGCTAGCGACCTGCTGTAGGTTCAACACATCATGAGCCTGCAGCACCGTACGTAGCGGGTGCACATCGAGCATGTCTGCCCGGGACGAGCGAGTGACTTCGCGCACCATCTCCAGTTCTTGCTGAGCATCGGGGTAATCCATGCGCACCTTGAGCATGAAACGGTCGAGTTCGGCTTCGGGCAGGGGGTAAGTACCTTCCTGTTCGATAGGGTTCTGGGTCGCCAGTACCATGAAGGGCTGACCGATAGGCAGCGCCTCGCCTTCGAGAGTGACTTGGCGCTCCTGCATGGCTTCAAGCAAGGCGGCTTGAGTCTTGGCCGGAGCGCGGTTGATTTCATCGGCCAGCAGCAAGTGAGTGAACAGCGGGCCCTTGCGCAGTTTGAACTGCTCGGTATGCAGGTCATACACAGCGTGGCCGGTGACATCGCTGGGCATCAGGTCCGGTGTGAACTGGATTCGCGCGAAATCGCCACCAAAGCAACGCGCCAGGGCACGCACCAGCAACGTTTTGCCCAGGCCGGGGACGCCTTCGAGCAGTACATGACCGCCAGCGATCAGCGCGGTAAGTACGTCGTCAATCACCTGATCCTGGCCAATCACCGCCTTGCGCAATTCAACGCGCAGGGCCTGTGCCTGCTGGCTGGCGTGTTGAAGGCTTTCGGCGGTAGGGGCAGTGGCTGCAGGGAGTTCGCTCATAGGGCATTCCTGAGAGTTTGCAGGCATGCCACCTGACGGCTGAAATCGGCGCTGGTGAGCCGCTTTGCCGGGAGTGGGCCAAGGGCCTGACTGATGATGTGGGAGGGTTGGCGCGTCAGGCGTTCAAGTACCTGCCACTGTTCAGCGGTGTCGAGGTGTTCAAAGCCAGGGTGACGTCGGCGGGCAGCGCGCTGGATGTCGCGCTGCAGGGCGTGCAAGAGGGCGCCCTGGCCGGTGCGACGCAGCAGGAAATCGGCGCTGGCCTTCAAGTGTTCCTGCAACTGCCGACGTGCCCTGGGCGCAGGCGCCTGGATCGGGCCCTGGCGCATGCCGGTCCGCCAGAGTGCCAGAGCAATCAACGCCAGGAGTGCCACCAAGGCTTGGGGGAAATAGCGCATCAACAGGGTCAACAGACTGTCTACATCGCTGTTGAACAACAAGGTCACGCCAGTGCCTTGGTTGAGGTACCACAGCAGCCAGGCGTTATCGTGTTGGCCGATGCCCGGGGTTTTCCACAGCTCGCTGTCGGTTACCACGGTGACGGTGCCATGCCCGAGATTGCGTTGCATGAGATGGCTGGATTTGGCGCTGTTGGCTGAAAACTGTGCCAGGTGTTTGGGATCGGTGAGGTTGAAGTCGGTATCGAAACTGAAGTACGCCGGGGCGGTTTCATTGTCGACATAGAGTTTGGTCAGATCCGGCGTTTTCTTTTTGCGCGCCGAGGCTGGCTCATCGAAGGTTTCGCTCAAGGTCTGGTGGATGTCCAACCGATCAAGCAGCAGGTCGCCGCTTTTACCTGTCTCTTCATCCCACAGCGCTTCGGCGACCACCAGCAAATGGCCACCGGACTTTGCCCAATCGAGCAGTTCATCCACCTGGCGTGGTGTCATGTTGCCGCGATCACCCAACAGCAGAAGGCTGTTGCCTTTCGGCTGGAGGTGAGCGAGGCGTTCGAGGCTCTTGGCATGCTCGACGCTCAGGCCTTGCTGGCGCAGAAAGTACTCGGCCGCCAGATAGGGATTTTCCCGTGCTTGGGGCGATGGGCCGCGATCAACCACTTCGTCATAAGGGATCGCTTTGTGCCAGGCATAAAATGCACCAGCCCCCAACAGGCACGCCAGCAGTAGACCTGCCCACAGTAATGGGCGGTTCATTGCGCGGCGTCCGAATTGAACAACGCGCGCCATTCGCTGCAGAGCTTTTGCTGGGCGGCGAGCGGAGGCAGTCGATGGCCGTAGGCCAGGTTTTGCCAGTGGCGTGTCAGCTCATTACTGAACACCAGCAGCTGCGGTTGTTGTAATTGGTGAACACGCTCCAGGACCTGGCCTTCGGTGTCGGCGGTTTTCAGTGCAATGTTGTAGTCATGCAACAGGTGGCTGAGCAGGCCTCGGTACAAAAGGCTGAGGGCTTGCCGTGGTTGTGTGGGCCATAATTGTTCGGCAGCACTGGCGATGTCTGCGGGCAAGGTTTCTATGCCCAACTCCAGGCCGAATAACTGCGTCGGAGCGGGTTTGGTGACCCTGGATTGACTGATTGCGCGCCGACTGACAAAAGCGTGCAACCCGTCGCGGTAGTGCCAACCGAGCAATGCGAGGCCTCCAATCAACAGGCTCCACAGGAGTATTTCCAATCCCTGGCCTACGTGTTTGAAGGTGGTGCTGTTGAGGTGATCGAGCAGTGCCTGTAACCATCCGGGTAATTTGCCGTCACCGTGCGCGGTGCCTTTGGCCGCAGGCTGGTCTTCGCCGAAGCGATAGCGGGTGACGGTTTCCGGGTTTTTGAACGGGGGGAGGGCCAGCAGAGTCTTGATGGATTGACTCGCAGCCGGGGTGCTCAGTTGCGGTTGGCTACTGGACTCATCCGCCATGACCTGTGGACTGGCCTGCAGCATCAGCCCGACCGCCAAAAGCAGTAGCGTCGCCACGCTGCCCAGGCGCTGGCGTAAACGCCGGAATACCAGTTCCAGGTCCCAGGCTTCCAGTACGGTACGGCGGTTGAGGTACAGGCTGAAACCGCACGCAACGTAGATAGGCTCCCAGAACACCAATATCAACGCATAGAACGCGTTGCCCAGATGCCCCAGCCATAGCCATTGCGAACTGGTGGCGAGCGCCAACCGTTGCCAGTCCCAATCGCGTTCAACCTGCTCAGGAATGAAGAGATAGAACAGCGCCATGCAGCCAAGCCACAGGCCGATTTCCAGGTGCATGCCAATGATTGTCAGCCAGCGCGCTGCCCCTGCGTTGCGTTGTAACAGCACGCCGAGGCGGCGTTGGCGCGCCTGGCCACCCAGTCCTTCGAGTTGGCTCACTGGCAGCACGAAACTGCGGCTCAGGCTGAGACGCCGCCAGGTCAGGCTGACCAGCAACTGGCTTTTTAACAGTCGCGGCCAATGGCGCACGGCTTGTTTGACGCTGGGTGTTTCACCAAACAGTGCCTTGGAGAGTATGTACAACGGCAACCGATCGAACGCCGGCTTGAGCCACCAGAACAGCAAAACGGCGGCCAGTGGAGACTCCCATAACAACACGGTGAGCAAGGCAAATACTGGCAAGCTCACCAGCGCCCAACTGCTCATCAACAGCCAGCGATGCTCCCTGGCCATCAACACACCAAGGTCCATGGCTTCCCAGGCAGTACGGGGGCGAATTGCCACGCTGGCGTCACTCAGGCGCATGGTGAACCCGCCCGGCGAGAATCAAGTAAGCGGCCACCAGTAGCCAAAGCGCGGCGCCCACCAGATATTTGATCCAAGGCGTGATAGCGGTGGTGGAAGACCAATAGGCCTCAATCAACGCAGCGATCAGCAGAAACACCATCACCCCGCAGAGCATCTGCACGCTTTTGCGCGCCGCCAAGCGCAAGGATTCGCTGCGAGCGAGCGACCCCGGAGCGATCAGTGACCACCCCAGTTGCAAACCCGCTGCGCCGGCCAGGGCGATAGCGGTCAGTTCGAATGCACCGTGGCCGATGACAAACGACCAGAAGGTCTGGCCATAGCCAATTTCGGTCAGATGGCCGCAGATTGCGCCGATGATCAAGCCGTTGAAAATCAGAAAGAACACGCTGCCCAGGCCAAACAGCAACCCGGCTGCAAAGGTCTGGAAGGCGATGCCGATGTTGTGCATCACGTAGTAGCCGAACATCATCCAGTTTTCGCTGGAGGCTCGCTCGGCGGCGCGCCCAAGGCGGCTGGCATCGGGGTCGTACATGCTTTGCATGTCGGCGACCTGCTGGGCGCTGACGATGCTGTAGATCAGGTCGGGAAACAGGTAAACCAGCAGGGCTATTCCCAGCAGGCTGCCGAAAAACAACAGGCCGGCGATTAACACGAAGCGCCATTGCTCACGTACCAGGCGTGGGAAGTCGGCCAGGACGAAACTCAGGACCTTTGCTCCCAATTGACTGCGATGGCGATAGAGCTGCTGGTGGCCGCGCAGGGCCAATTGCTGCAGCGGATCTACCAGATAACTGCTGTAGCCACGCTCCTGTGCCAGCGCGAGGTGCTGGCACAGGCGTCGATAGTGATGGGGGAAGTCCGCCACGTCGCGGGCCTTGGCCTTGCCTTGCTCCAACTGTGTCAGTTGCGCTGCAAAGGCTTGCCATTGGGGCTGGTGACGGCTTTCGAACAGGCTCTGCTTCATGTCGGCCCCAACAAGCCACGGGCCACACCATTGAGTTGCTCTACGGCGCGTGCAGGAGAAACTTGCAGAGGAACCGCGAGGATGGACGCAAGTTCATGCACCCGTTCGGCAGAGAGGTCGCCCTGGCGTTCGGCGAAGGCGAGAATGGCGCGCTGTTCGCTCAGGTCAAGGGCGAAGGGCAGGCGCAACGCAGCCGCTTGAGGTATCCGGGGGCGGGCCAGTGATTGTTCGCGGTAGATCACCAGGGTGCCGGCGGCGAGGTCGCCGAGCCGTTTGAAATGAGGATGTTGCAGGCAACTGATGGCGCCGAGGAAGTAGCCGAAGGGCAGCATGTCGACAAAGCGCAGCAGGTTGCGGATCAACGAAGCGGACCAGCCGACAGGCGTGCCATCGTCCTGTACGACCCGAAGGCCCATGACCTGCTTGCCTGGAGAGCAGCCTTGATTGAGCACTTCGAACAAGACCATGTACCACCAGCTGACCAGAAACAGCAGCAATGCACCCAGGCCAATACCAATATTGCCCAACAGGGCCAGGGGCACGAGCAGGATGCCCATAACCAAGCCACGCAAGCCCAGGTCGAAAGCAAAGGCCAGTACCCGCGGCGGCAGGCCTGCCGGGCGCAAGGGCAGATCTATCCCCTCAGGGGTCTCGATCTGGTAGCGGGTATCCAAAGGGTTTTTCGGCATTGCGATCCCTGGCAGTGCGAAGCGGCTAAGAGACACGGATGCTAGCAGTGTCGACGGTGGAAGCAACCATTCAAGGTTTTGCTGGATATTTGTACAGCCAAGGTATCGCTGGCTTCGGACGGCCAACAGCGCCTAGACTTTGCCGGTCTTCAGCACAGGAATAGCCCGTGACCTCCATTTTTTGGTACGACTATGAAACCACCGGCATCAACCCGCGCAGCGATCGCCCGCTTCAGGTTGCCGGTATTCGTACCGACCTCGAACTCAACGAGATCGGCCCGCCGGTCAACCTTTATTGCCAGCTCAGCGACGATATCCTGCCTCATCCGGCCGCCTGCGCGATCACCGGCATCACCCCTGACGTCCTGGCGGAAAAAGGCCTGGCCGAAGCCGATTTCATGACCCGAGTGCATGCCGAACTGGCCGCACCGGGCACCTGCGGCGCCGGTTACAACACTTTGCGTTTTGACGATGAAATGACGCGCTACAGTTTGTATCGCAACTTTTTCGACCCTTACGCCCGTGAATGGCAGGGCGGCAACAGTCGCTGGGATTTGATCGATGTGGTGCGCACGGCCTACGCACTTCGCCCGGAAGGGATTGTCTGGCCAGAGCAGGATGGGCGCGTCACCCTCAAGCTTGAGCGTTTGACCGCAGCCAACGGGATCGACCATGGCCAGGCCCACGACGCCTTGTCGGACGTGCGAGCCACCATCGCCCTGGCGCGCCTGGTCCGCGAGAAACAGCCCAAGTTGTATGAGTGGCTGTTTCAATTGCGCAGCAAGCAGCGGGTGATGGATCAGGTACGCCTGTTGCAACCGATGGTACATATATCCGGACGCTTTTCCGCCGAGCGTCACTATTTGGGCGTGGTGCTGCCGCTGGCCTGGCACCCGCGCAATCGCAATGCATTGATCGTCTGTGACCTTGGGCTGGACCCGCAGGGGTTACTGGATCTGGACGCCGATACCTTGCGCCAGCGTCTCTACACGCGCCGTGGCGACCTGGCGGAAGGCGAACTGCCCGTGCCGCTCAAGTTAGTGCATATCAACCGCTGCCCGGTCGTTGCCCCGTTGAATGTGCTGCGGGCGCAGGATCGCGAGCGACTTCAATTGGATATGGACACGTACCAGGCACGTGCGCTGCGACTAACTGACGCACACGAAGTTTGGCGCGATAAGTTGGCGGCTATTTATGCCGAGGAATATTTTGCGCCGAGTGCGGATCCCGAGCAGCAGCTCTATGACGGTTTTATTGGTGATCGCGATCGTCGTTTATGTGAACAAGTCCGGGCTGCCGAGCCTTTACATCTGGCGCATCAGCAGTGGCCATTTGATGATCATCGTTTGCCGGAATTATTATTCCGCTACCGCGCGCGTAACTTTCCTGACACCTTGAACAACGAGGAGCAACAGCGCTGGAAACTTTTCTGTCAGCAACGGTTGTCGAGTTCGGAATGGGGCGCGCCGACTACCCTGTTGGCATTTAAGCAGGCGCGCGAGGAGTTGGCCGTTAGTGCTACATCGTTTCAGTGTCAGGTGCTGGATCAATGGCAGGAGTATGCCGACTCTTTAGCCGCCCGGCTGAATCTGTAGTCAGGCATTGGAGAATATTCTGACAATAAAAAACGCCAGCAAGCTGGCGTTTTTATTTTGTTGCTTATCAGGCGAAAGCCCGACCAGGCTTAGCCCAGCAGGGTAGCCCAGCCTTCAACCACGTCGCCGCCCCACTTGGCTTTCCACTCTTTCAGCGTCTTGTGGTTGCCACCTTTGGTTTCAATCACTTCACCGTTGTGTGGGTTCTTGTATTGCTTGACCTTGCGAGCACGCTTGGTGCCGGTAGTTTTCACAGCGCCGCGGGGTGCTTTAACTTTCGACTCTGGATCCAGCAGCGCGATGATGTCACGCAGGGATTTGGAGTATTCACCCATCAGGGTGCGCAGTTTGCCTTCGAATTCCAGCTCGGTTTGCAGCTTGTCGTCTTGGGACAGGTTCTTCAAACGGGCTTGCAGCTCTTTGATAGCTTCTTCGGTGGCACGGTATTCGTTGATCAGAGACATGTGGACTACCTTATGTAGAGCGCTGATTGGCAGGAGAGTGGCCTAATAATAGTCAGGCACTAACCCCAAGTAAACATTTAAGGATGCATTTATGTGAATTACGTTGAATGTTTGTAGCCCTGCTACGCAATCGAGTTAATTAGTAGGTGGTAGACGTAAAGATAATCTCGTTTATTTTCCGACAATTGCCCGTGCATCACGTTGTACACGCATAAAGCGTTGGTAAAACCTTACGCTATTAAGGGCTGTAGGCAGAGGTTGGGGACAGAATAAGCCGTAAGGAATACTGCAGTTTTTCTGCGCAATCGCTAGAATGGCCGCCTTTGCGAAGTTCTGGAGTTTCCCCCTAATGCGCACTTTTAGGCTGGTGATTGCTTGCCCGGACCGGGTTGGCATCGTTGCCAAAGTCAGTAACTTTCTGGCCTCCCACAACGGCTGGATCACCGAGGCGAGCCATCACTCGGACGATCTCAGCGGTTGGTTTTTCATGCGTCACGAAATTCGTGCCGACACGCTGCCCTTTGGTCTTGAAGCTTTTCGTGAGGCGTTTGCGCCGATCGCCGAAGAGTTTTCGATGACCTGGCATATCACCGACACCGAGCAGAAAAAACGTGTCGTGCTGATGGCCAGCCGCGAGTCCCATTGCCTGGCCGACCTGCTGCACCGCTGGCACAGCGATGAGCTGGATTGCGAGATCGCTTGCGTAATCTCCAACCATGACGACCTGCGCAGCATGGTCGAATGGCATGGCATCCCGTATTACCACGTGCCGGTCAACCCGCAGGACAAGGAGCCGGCCTTTGCCGAAGTCTCCCGCCTGGTTAAGCAGCACGAAGCGGATGTGGTGGTGCTGGCGCGCTACATGCAGATTCTGCCGCCGGAACTGTGCCGCGAATACGCCGGCAAGGTGATCAACATTCACCACAGCTTCCTGCCGTCGTTTGTGGGCGCCAAACCCTACCACCAGGCCTCCCTGCGTGGCGTGAAGCTGATTGGCGCAACGTGCCACTACGTCACCGAAGAGCTGGACGCCGGCCCGATCATCGAGCAGGACGTGGTGCGCGTCAGCCACAGCGACAGCATTGAAGACATGGTGCGTTTCGGCCGTGACGTCGAGAAGATGGTGCTGGCCCGTGGCCTGCGTTATCACTTGGAAGATCGCGTGCTCGTGCATGGCAACAAGACTGTAGTGTTCTGATACAGGTCTTGAAGAAGCACAGGCCTGGGCGTTAAATCGTCCCAGGCCTTTTTTTTTCCTGCTGTTGGGGATTGATCAATGAGCGATCCACTGGACAAAGCCACCTCCCAAGCCCCGGCGACGCTGGGGGAGGGGTGTTTAAGTCGATATGACCCGGATGACCTGGACGCTGAGGACGGCACCGAGTTTCCCGGTGCCGCTGAGTTGTGGGAGCGCGAACAGGCCAAATCCGAGCGCTCGGAAAAATAAGGGCCCGCCGCTCTGAAAAGCGGCGGGCACTGGGCTCAGATGCGGAAACTGCCCACCAACTGTTTCAGGCGTGCGGCCTGTTGTTCCAGGTCAGTGCAGGCGCGCAGGGTGGATTGCAGGTTTTCCACGCCTTCCTGGTTGAGGGTATTGATCTCGGTAATGTCCATGTTGATCGACTCCACCACCGAGGTTTGCTCCTCGGTAGCGGTGGCCACTGACTGGTTCATGCCGTCGATCTCACCAATGCGCTGGGTCACGCTGTTCAAGCGCTCGCCGGCCAGGTTGGCGATTTCCACGCTGTCCTGGCTGTGGCGCTGGCTTTCACTCATGGTGCTGACCGAGTCGCGCGCACCGACTTGCAGCTCCTCAATCATCTTCTGCACTTGCTGCGCCGACTCTTGAGTGCGATGCGCCAGGTTGCGCACCTCATCGGCCACGACCGCAAACCCGCGCCCGGCTTCCCCAGCACGCGCCGCTTCGATGGCGGCGTTCAGTGCCAGCAGGTTGGTTTGCTGGGAGATGCTGGTGATCACCTCCAGAATTTGCCCGATGTTCACAGTCTTGCTGTTCAGCGCTTCTATATTGCTGCTGGAAGCACTGATCATCGCTGACAGTTGGGTCATAGCCTTGATATTGCGATCTACCACCTGCTGGCCGTCTTCGGCCAAGTGCCGCGCATCGCTGGCCTGGCTGGAGGCTTGTGCGGCGTTGCGCGCGATTTCCTGGGCGGCGGCGCCCAGTTCGTTGATGGCGGCGGCGACGCTGTTGGTGCGGTTGGCCTGCTCGTCGGAGTTGACCATCGAGGAATTGGAAGCACTGACCACGCGCAACGCCACTTCGTTGACCTGTTCGGTGGCCGAGGACACCTCGCGGATCGAGGTATGAATCCGCTCCACGAAGCGGTTGAAGGCATTGCCCAGCGTACCGAACTCATCGTTGTTCTGGATGGTCAGGCGGCGAGTCAAGTCGCCCTCGCCATCGGCGATGTCCTGCATTGCGCGGGTCATTACGTGCAGCGGTTGCAGCAGCACGCGGATGAGCATGCCCAGCAGCGCAATGATGATCACCACAGCGATGATCGTGGCGATGACCGCCGAATTGCGGAACTCGCTGAGCATGGCGAACGACTTGTCTTTATCCACCGAAATGCCCAGGTACCAGTTCACCGAGGGCAAGCCCTTGATCGGTGTAAAGGTCACGATGTTGTCTTTACCGTTGGCTTGAACTTCACTGAAGTCAGCACTGATCTTGGGCGTGTGATTGGGGTACACGTCGGCCAGGGTCTTCATCACCAGGTTTTTGTCCGGGTGCACGAGCACTTTGCCATCGGCACTGACCAGGAAGGCATAACCCATGCCGCCGAAGTTCAGCGCGCCAATGTTATCCACCAGCGTTTGCAGGCTCAGGTCGCCGCCTACCACGCCGATGCTCTGGCCAGTTGTGGTGGTGCTGGGGGTGGCGACCGAAATGATCAATTTCCCGGTGGCGGCATCAATGTAAGGTTCAGTCAGGGTTGAGCCATTGCTGGACTGGGCGCCCTTGTACCAGGGGCGAACCCTAGGGTCGAAGCCATCGGGCATCTTGGTGTCGGGGCGGATGGTGAAGGCGCCTTTGCTGTCGCCCACGTAGGTGGCCATGAACGAGGACGTCAGGGCTTTCTGTTCTAGCAGGCCGGCGACGGCGGCGGGTTCAGGGTTGATGGCAATGTTCTGTGCTGCGTTTTCCACCAGCGCTATGCGCCCGGTGAGCCAGGTCTGAATATTGCTGGCGGTGACGTCGCCCATTTCATGCAGGTAATTATTGAGGTCGTCGCGAATCGCGTTGCGTTGCAGGTAGTCGTTGTAGAGGGTAAACAATGCGAAGGCGGCGATGACGATAAGAGCGGCTGCAAGCAGGATTTTGTGGCTGAAGCGCAGGTTTTTATTCATGGCTTGAAGGGTCCGCTAAGGTCTTGATATCCGAAGCGCGTCCTCATGGGATGCGCAAAATGGCAGCGTCAAAAAAGGTGTGGTACTTCTGGTGACAGCTCTGTAAGTCCCTTTAAGAGCCATCTGATCTGTTTTTAGACTTTGTGGGTCTTACAATTATCTGTATCGACCTGGCGGCACTAAAGATTAACCAAAGGTGACGAAATGCCTGACTCCTCGCAATTCCTTATTGGCGCCGGTCCGGACGGCCAACCTGTCGCCCAGGCCATGCGCCTGGCCAACCGTCACGGGCTGATTGCTGGCGCCACGGGCACCGGCAAGACCGTCACTCTGCAGCGCCTGGCAGAGGCGTTCAGTGATGCGGGTGTGGCCGTGTTCGCCGCTGATATCAAAGGCGATCTGTGTGGTCTGGGGGCTGCCGCGAACCCTCAAGGAAAAGTGGCTGAGCGCGTCGCCGGCATGCCCTTCCTTAATTACACGGCGAAGGCTTATCCGGTAACGCTGTGGGATATCCACGGGCAGTCGGGTCATCCGCTTCGCACGACCATCAGCGAAATGGGACCTCTATTGCTCGGCAGCCTGTTGGAACTCACCGACAGCCAGCAGTCGGCACTCTATGCCACCTTCAAAGTGGCGGACCGCGAAGGCCTGCTGCTGCTCGACCTCAAAGACCTCAAGGCATTGCTCAACCATCTGCGCTATCACCCGCAACTGCTGGGTGACGATGCCGCGTTGATGACCACCGGCTCCAGCCAGGCGCTGTTGCGGCGCTTGGCGGTGCTTGAACAACAGGGCGCAGAAGCCTTGTTTGGTGAGCCGGCCCTGCAGCTTGAAGATATTTTGCAGCCAGCCAGCGACGGCCGCGGGCGTATCCATCTGCTCGACGCCAGTCGGCTGGTACACGAGGCGCCCAAGGTGTACGCGACGTTCCTGCTGTGGCTGCTGGCCGAACTGTTCGAGCAGTTGCCGGAGCGCGGGGATGCCGACAAACCGTTGCTCGCGCTGTTTTTCGATGAGGCGCATTTATTGTTTGCCGACACGCCCAAGGCTTTGCAGGATCGACTGGAGCAAGTGGTGCGTCTGATCCGCTCCAAAGGTGTCGGCGTGTACTTTGTCACTCAATCCCCCGGTGACTTGCCTGACACGGTCTTGGCGCAACTCGGTCTGCGTATTCAGCACGGCTTGCGGGCGTTCACCACAAAAGAGCAGAAATCCCTGCGCGCGGTGGCGGATGGCTTTCGGGCCAACCCGGCGTTCGACACCTTGTCGGTGCTCACAGAGCTGGGCACCGGTGAGGCGCTGGTGGGCACCTTGCAGGAAAAGGGCACGCCGCAAGTGGTCCAACGCGTGCTGGTCGCGCCGCCGCAATCGCGCATCGGGCCGCTCAGCGAAGCCGAACGCGCCGCGCTGATTGCCAGCTCGCCGTTGCTGGGGCGGTATGACAAGCCGATTGACCGGGAGTCGGCCTATGAAGTGTTGATGGCGCGCAAGGAGCTCGGGCCGACTGAGGCAGCCACGCCTGCTGCCGAAGAACCAAGCTTTACCGACAAGGCCGGAGCATTTTTGGGCACCACGGCCGGCAAGGCACTCAAATCAGCCATGCAACAGGCCGCCAATCAGATGGGCCGGCAGTTGGTGCGGGGTTTGTTGGGCTCGTTGCTGGGCGGCAGCAAGCGTAAGTAGCTATTCAGATTTGGGCTTGGCGTGCGCGGCCAATCGTTCCAGTGCCGCGCGCAAGCCCGGATCGCTGATCCCGTCGGCCGTTGCCTGAATGGTTTCGGCCGCATTCATCGAAAGGTTGATGGTGTGCCCCACCGCGCCTTGCTGCACGGTAGGCGGCTGCACCTTGAACTGGATACGGGTCAAACTGGCAAATTCGTCAAAGGCCATCAATTGTCGCTGCAGGCGTTTTTGCTGATAGCGCAAACGGGTCGCCCAATGACCGTCGGTGACAATTAACAGCAAATTTCCTTCGCGCCAGGACGCCACATGGCAATGTTCACGTGCGGCAGGTTGTAGCTGGCTTTCTACCAGGCGTTGCAAATGGCCCAAGCGTTGCGCATGGCCGAAGATGGCTTTCAACGGCTTGGCTTCGCGGAGCAACACGCTGGGCGCGCGGGCTGTAAGAGGGCGAAATGCCATGTTTAGACACCTTAAGTAACAGAGCCGCCATCTTAGCAGAAAGCGCCTGTGTGCCCCCCAGCCAATGCGTCACCCAGCGCTTTGCTCGTAAAATCAATAGGTAACTTCTGTGCCAGATGGGTTGAAGTTCCAGCAAAAGCCCTTATTTTAAACAGGCCCTCTCACAGCGCCATGCCAGCATCGGGGAATAACGCCACTTTCCTCACCCACGATTCCGGGTAGAATGCGCGTTCGCATGCGGCCGTGAGGGCTGCTCGGGCCACTCACGGTGCGCCCTCCATCCCTATGTGTGGAAGAACCTGCCGATATGTTTGCGCCTTTGTTAAAGAAACTTTTTGGAAGCAAGAATGAGCGCGAAGTTAAACGCATGCTCAAGACGGTGCAGCTGGTCAATGCCTTCGAAGAGCAGATGGTTGCCCTTTCGGACGAGCAATTGCGCGCCAAGACCCAAGAGTTCAAGGCCCGCATAGCCAAAGGTGAAACCCTCGACAAGCTGCTTCCCGAAGCCTTTGCGGTCGCCCGTGAAGCCGGCAAGCGTGTCATGGGCATGCGCCACTTCGACGTGCAGTTGATCGGCGGCATGACCTTGCATGAAGGCATGATTGCCGAAATGCGCACCGGTGAAGGCAAGACCCTGGTGGCAACCCTGGGTGTTTACCTCAACGCACTGTCCGGCAAGGGCGTGCACGTTGTGACGGTGAACGACTACCTGGCTCGCCGGGATGCCAACTGGATGCGCCCGCTGTATGAATTCCTCGGCCTGACCGTCGGCGTGGTAACGCCGTTCCAGCCGCCGGAAGAGAAACGCGCCGCTTACGCTGCCGACATCACGTACGGCACCAACAACGAATTCGGTTTCGACTACCTGCGCGACAACATGGCGTTCAGCATGGAAGAAAAATTCCAGCGCGAACTCAACTTTGCCGTGATCGACGAAGTCGACTCCATCCTCATCGACGAAGCCCGTACCCCGCTGATCATCTCCGGCCAGGCCGAAGACAGCTCGCGCCTGTACACCGAGATCAACAAGTTGATCCCGCGTCTGGAGCAGCACATCGAAGAAGTGGAAGGCGTGGTGACCAAAGAAGGTCACTTCTCCATCGATGAGAAGACTCGTCAGGTCGAGCTCAACGAAGCCGGTCACCAGTTTGTCGAAGAGATGCTGACCCAGATCGGCGAGCTGGCCGAGGGCGAAAGCCTGTACTCGGCCCACAACCTGGGCCTGTTGACCCACGTGTATGCCGGCCTGCGCGCCCACAAGCTGTTCCATCGCAACGTCGAATACATCGTCCAGGACGGCCAGGTCGTGCTGGTTGACGAACACACCGGCCGTACCATGCCGGGTCGTCGTCTGTCTGAAGGGCTGCACCAGGCCATCGAAGCCAAGGAAGGGCTCAACATCCAGGCTGAAAGCCAGACGTTGGCGTCTACCACTTTCCAGAACTACTTCCGTCTGTACAACAAGCTGTCCGGCATGACCGGTACGGCCGACACCGAAGCGTTCGAGTTCCACCAGATCTACAACCTGGCCGTGATGGTGATTCCACCGAACAAGCCGCTGGCGCGTAAAGACTACAACGACCTGGTGTTCCTGACGGCCGAAGAGAAATACGCGGCAATCATCAACGACATCAAGGACGGCATGGCCCAGGGCCGTCCGATCCTGGTGGGTACTGCCACCATCGAGACTTCCGAGCACGTGTCCAACCTGCTCAACAAGGAAGGCATCGAGCACAAGGTTCTCAACGCCAAGTTCCACGAAAAAGAAGCCGAGATCATCGCTCAGGCCGGTCGCCCAGGCGCACTGACCATTGCCACCAACATGGCCGGTCGTGGTACCGACATCCTGTTGGGCGGTAACTGGGAAGTGGAAGTCGCGGCGCTGGAAAACCCGAGCCCTGAGCAGATCGCTCAGATCAAGGCCGACTGGCAAAAACGTCACCAGGCCGTGCTGGAATCCGGCGGCCTGCAGGTGATCGCCTCCGAGCGTCACGAATCGCGCCGTATCGACAACCAGCTGCGTGGTCGTGCCGGTCGTCAGGGTGACGCCGGTTCGAGCCGTTTCTACCTGTCGCTGGAAGACAGCCTGATGCGCATCTTCGCCTCCGATCGGGTGAAGAACTTCATGAAGGCCCTGGGCATGCAGTCCGGTGAAGCGATCGAGCACCGCATGGTGACCAACGCCATCGAGAAGGCCCAGCGCAAGGTAGAAGGCCGTAACTTCGACATTCGTAAACAACTGCTCGAGTTCGATGACGTCAACAACGAACAGCGTAAAGTGATTTATCACATGCGTAACACGTTGCTGGCCGCCGACAACATTGGCGAGACCATTGCCGATTTCCGTCAGGACGTGCTCAACGCCACCGTCAGCGCGCATATCCCGCCACAGTCCCTGCCTGAGCAGTGGGATGTTGCCGGTCTGGAAGCGGCGTTGAAAAGCGACTTCGGTGTCGACCTGCCGGTTCAGCAGTGGCTGGACGAAGACGATCACCTGTATGAAGAAACCCTGCGCGAGAAGGTGATGACCGAGCTACTGGCCGCGTACAACGAGAAAGAAGAGCAAGCGAGCGCCGAAGCGCTGCGCACCTTCGAGAAACAAATCGTACTGCGTGTGCTGGACGACCTGTGGAAAGACCACCTGTCGACCATGGACCACTTGCGTCACGGTATCCACTTGCGTGGTTATGCCCAGAAGAACCCGAAGCAAGAGTACAAGCGCGAGTCGTTCACGCTGTTCTCCGAGCTGCTGGATTCGATCAAGCGCGATTCGATTCGCGTGCTGTCCCACGTTCAGGTGCGTCGCGAAGATCCGATCGAGGAAGAAGCTCGCCTGCGCCAGGAAGCCGAAGCATTGGCTGCGCGCATGCAGTTCCAGCACGACGAAGCACCGGGTCTGGAAGCGCCTGAGGTGTTGGGCGAAGAGGTCGATGTGGCCTTGGCGCAAACCCCGGTTCGCAATGATCAGAAGCTGGGCCGCAACGAACTGTGCTGGTGTGGTTCGGGCAAGAAGTTCAAACACTGCCACGGCGAAATCAACTAAGATTTTTGCCTGACGCTGCAACACCCCGCGCCGCGACCGGCATCAGCCGTCGCGGCGTTTTGCCATTAATTCCCACCGTCGATAGCGACGGCACAGACATCACCTATTTTTAAGGAGCGCATTCATGGCTGTTGGTCTTGGTCCTTTGCCCACATTGCACCCGGTTGCCGGTTTTGAACTCGGTATCGCTTCGGCCGGCATCAAGCGCCCCGGGCGCAAGGATGTGGTGGTGATGCGCTGTGCCGAAGGTTCGACCGTCGCCGGTGTGTTCACCCTTAATGCCTTCTGCGCCGCGCCGGTAATCCTGGCCAAACAACGCGTGGCCGGTTCGATTCGCTACCTGCTGACCAACACCGGTAACGCCAACGCCGGCACAGGCGAGCCTGGCCTGGTGGCCGCTGCTCGCACCTGCGCCAAGCTGGCCCAGTTGACTGGCGTAGACGCCAGCCAAGTGCTGCCTTACTCCACCGGCGTAATCGGTGAGCCATTGCCGGTAGAAAAAATCGAAGGCGCCCTGCAAGCCGCGCTGGATGACTTGTCTGTGGATAACTGGGCTGCCGCTGCCACAGGCATCATGACCACCGACACACTGCCAAAAGGCGCGAGCCGTCAGTTCGTGCACGACGGCGTGACCATCACCGTGACCGGCATCAGCAAAGGCGCGGGCATGATTCGCCCGAACATGGCCACCATGCTCGGCTACATCGCCACCGACGCCAAAGTCTCCCGCGACGTGTTGCAACGCTTGATGCTGGACGGCGCCAACAAGTCGTTCAACCGCATCACCATCGATGGCGATACCTCGACTAACGACTGCTGCATGTTGATCGCCACCGGCCAGGCCAACCTGCCGGAAATCACCTCCACCGAAGGCCCGCTGTTCGCCGCGTTGAAGCAGGCGGTGTTCGAGGTGTGCATGGACGTGGCTCAGGCCATCGTCCGTGACGGCGAAGGCGCGACCAAGTTCGTGACCGTTGAAGTCAATGGCGGCGGCAACCACCAGGAATGCCTGGATGTTGGCTACACCGTGGCGCATTCGCCGCTGATCAAGACTGCCTTGTTTGCCTCTGACCCGAACTGGGGCCGCATCCTCGCCGCCGTTGGCCGTGCCGGCGTGCCTGACCTGGACGTGAGCAAGATCGACGTGTTCCTTGGCGAGGTGTGCATTGCCAGCCGTGGCGCCCGCGCCGAAACCTACACCGAAGCCCAGGGCTCGGCAGTGATGCAGCAGGAAGAAATCACCATCCGCATCGAACTGGGTCGCGGTGAGTGCAGCGAAACGATCTGGACCACTGACCTGTCCCACGAGTACGTGAAGATCAATGCGGAATACCGCACCTGACAGCCAAGAGGATAAGCGCGGTGAAACGAGTGCATGTAGCAGCAGCGGTGATCCGCGGTGTCGATGGCAGGATCCTGCTGGCGCGCCGTGCCGATACCCAGCATCAAGGCGGCCTCTGGGAATTTCCCGGTGGCAAGGTGGAGGCCGATGAGTCGGTTGCTGCCGCCTTGTCCCGCGAATTGCAGGAAGAACTGGGCATCCAGGTCACCACGGCACGCCCGCTGATCAAGGTGCAGCATGACTACCCGGACAAGCAGGTGTTGCTGGATGTCTGGGAAGTCTCGGCCTTTACCGGCGAGCCCCATGGTGCCGAAGGGCAGCCGTTGGAATGGGTGGCCCCGCGAGACTTGATCAACTATGCGTTCCCCGCAGCGAATGCCCCGATCGTGGCGGCGGCGCGGCTGCCGGCTGAGTACCTGATTACCCCGGGCGAGCTGGAAACCCCGACGTTGCTGCGCGGTATTCAGAAGGCGATTGCCGGGGGCATCAAGCTGGTTCAGCTGCGTGCGCCCAATGGTTACGACCCTAAGTACCGTGACCTGGCGGTGGACGCCGTTGGCCTGTGTGCCGGCAAGGCGCAATTGATGCTCAAGGGCCCGTTTGAGTGGTTGGGGGATTTCCCGGCGGCCGGCTGGCACATGACGTCGGCGCAGTTGCGTAAATACGCGAGCAAGGGACGCCCGCTGCCGAAGGATCGCTGGTTGGCGGCTTCCTGCCATAACGCTGAAGAACTGGCGCTGGCGCAAATGATGGACGTGGATTTTGTCACGCTGTCACCGGTGCAGCCGACACAGACGCATCCGGGTGCTCAGCCATTGGGTTGGGAGCAGGCGGCCGAGTTGATCCGTGGGTTCAGCAAGCCGGTGTTTTTGCTCGGCGGCGTAGGGCCGGCTGAGCGGGAACAGGCTTGGGCCGCTGGGGCTCAGGGTGTGGCAGGTATTCGGGCGTTTTGGCCGCAGGTTTGATGGTGTTCTGACGGGCCTGTTCGCGGGCAAGCCCGCTCCCACAGTCGACCGGGTTCCAGCGTTGGAAAGCAGTCAAATGTGGGAGCGGGCTTGCTCGCGAAGGGGCCAGATCAGTCACCGCAAAACTCAGTGTGGCTTAGCCGCCGCCTGCCACAACACCTCCGCAACCCCCTGGCGCTTGGCAATCACCCGTGCCGCCACAAACAACAAGTCCGACAACCGATTGATGTACGCCAACCCCACGCCTTCCAACGGTTCAATCGCATTCAACTGCTGACACCGCCGCTCCGCACTGCGCGCCAGGCTGCGGCACACGTGCGCTTGGGCGATCAGCGCTGAACCACCGGGCAAGATGAAGTTTTCCAGTGGCCCGACTTCCTCGTTCCAGCGATCAATCGCCGCTTCCAGCCGATCAACTTCGGCCGCATTCAATGCCTTGTACACCGGCATCGCCAGCTCACCGCCCAAATCGAACAACCGATGCTGGCAAGGGGTAAGCACCTCAATCACATCGTCCAGTTGCGGATGCTTGCCGCTCTGCTCTTCAAGGCTGGCCAGCAGTAAACCCAACTGGCTGTTGAGCGTGTCCACCTCGCCGATGGCTTCCACGCGCGGGTGGTCCTTGGGCACGCGGCGGCCGTCGCCCAGGCCGGTCTCGCCTGTGTCGCCGGTACGGGTGTAGATCTTCGACAGGCGAAAGCCCATGGTTATTGCTCCAGTTGAGTCAGGTCAAAGGTTGGCATTTGGCTGCCGGCCAACGGCAGGCGCAGGGTGAAGCAGGTACCTTGGCCGAGGGTGGAATGGACTTCCATCTGGCCCTTGTGGTTATTGGTGATGATGAAATACGACACCGACAGCCCCAGCCCGGTGCCTTGGCCGATTTCCTTGGTGGTGAAGAACGGCTCGAAAGTGCGTTTGCGCACGTTTTCGCTCATGCCGATGCCATTGTCTTCCACCTGGATCTCCGCCCAGGGCGGGTTGAGGCGGGTACGCAAAATAATGCGCCCGGGCTCGCGGTCGTCTTCACGCAGGTGAATGGCCTGGGCGGCGTTTTTCAACAGGTTGAGCAGTACCTGTTCCAGTTCGTTGGCGGTGCCGGGCACCGGGCCTAGCTGCGGGTCGAACTGGCGGATGATTGCCTGACCCTTGAAGTCGAAGCCGATCGTCAGGTCGAAGTCATTACCGGCAATTTCCACTGCCTGGTCGATCAGTGCCGGCAAATCGCAAGGCGCCATTTGGCGATTGCTGCGGCGGCTGAAGCTGAGCATGTGCGTGACGATCTTCGCCGCGCGTGCGCCGGCTTGCTGGATGCCATCGAGCAATTGCGGGACTTCGCGGCCCTGCAGGTAGCGGTTGACCACCTCCAGTTCGATGCCCGCCTGTTCCGCGTGTTCCAGGTTTTTCGGCAGGTCGGGAGACAGGCGGCGGCGGATGTTCTGCACGTTGTGCAGGATTGCCCCGAGCGGGTTGTTGATTTCGTGGGCCATGCCCGCGGCCAGGCCGCCGACGGAGAGCATTTTTTCCGACTGCACCATCATTTCTTCCAGCGACAAGCGCTGGGTGATGTCGTCGATACGGATCACCACCCCGCGCCCGGCGCCGCCCATCAAGGGGTAGAAGGTCAGGGCGTAATGCTTGGCCTCGTCATCCTTTATCCAGGTGACGCGCTCAATGCGTTCAACCGTGTGTTGCTCAACCGTGGCCTTGATTTGCGGCAGGTAGGGCTTGAGTGGCTGGAACGCGAGGAAGATCGGCTGGTTCAGCGCTTCGTCCAGGCGCGTGCCGGAAAGCGCAGTGGCTTCCTGATTCCACTGGGTGACGTAGAGTTGTTCGTCCAGGGCGATCAGCGCAGAAGGCATCGAGTCGATAATGCTGTTGAGGTAATTCTGGAAGCCCGTAAGTTTTTTCTCGATCTTGCTGCGAACCTGCACCTCGAGTTCCAGCTTGCGGTTGGTGTGGCGCGTCTCTTCGGCCAGGCCCTGGGCTTGTGCGTAGGCGGCCTGGGAGTCGTCCCGCGCTCGCTTGAGCTGATGCTCGCGGGCTTCGATACGCGACAGCATGGTGTTGAACGCTTCGGCCAGGCTGCCGATTTCATCATGGTTGCCGCGCCCGGCACGCAGGGCGTAGTTTTCTTCGCGGGTCACCTGGCGCGACAGTTCTTCGAGTTCGTGAATCGGGCGGGTGATCAAGCGTTTGATCTGCCGGGCGATGACCAGCCAGAGCAATACGCTGAAAATCAGGATGCCGAGGCTGGCTGTCAGCGTGCCGGTATAAAACGCCACGGGTAGCTCGCTGCTGGCGACCAACAGTAAATGCCCCGGAGGCTGGCCGGCGCGGGGCAGGGTGATGACCTGGTTGCTGCGAAATTCGGTGACGCGCCAGGCCTCGATATGCCGGTAGTTGTCCGGCAGGTGCAGGCGGTTGCCATGTTGCATTTGGGCCAGGCGGGTGCCTTCGCCGTCATACAATGCGGCGGCGCGTAATGGCGAGTAACTGGTCAATTCGCTGAGCAGGGCGTCGGCCTTGGCCGGGGATTCGAGGGCTTCGGCGGCGAGGGCGGGGTTGGACACCAGGCGACCGATGGCCTGCAACGCCTGCGGGGCCATGCTTTCCTGGGAAATCCAGTAGGCGGCGCTGATAAACGTCAGATTGGCCACCAACAATACGGTGGTCAACAACACCAGCAGGGCGGCCAGCAGTTTCTGCCCTACCGGTAGGTTTTCAAGACGCTGGCGCAATGGCATCAGGGTTTTTCCAGGTGATAGACAGGTAGGCAGGGTAGCGCGTGCCTCAGTCGGTGGCTAATCCGCGTGTGCGTAAGTGGTCGATCAGCCGCGCTTGCACCTGTTGCAGATGCGGCAGGACCAACTGATGGCGGGCTGCCGCCTGGCAAGCGTAGCCCAGCAGGTAGCTGATTTCGGTGCGCCGGGCGTTGGCCACGTCTTGATACATGGAGGAGTAGTTGGCCGCCGTCGCGTGGATGACCCGCTCTACTTCGCTGTGTAACGCCTCTGCGGCGGCCGGTTGACCGCAGCATTCGAGCAACTCGGTCAACTCGGCGCACAAGGTCGCCACTTCGCATTGGTGGTCGTGCAGGCCGCCATTGCGGCACTGGTAGAGCACGGTCAACGGGTTGATCGCGCAATTGAGCGCCAGCTTGCGCCACAGGCGGGTGAGAATATCGGTGCTCCATTCGTGGGGAATGCCGGCGGCGTGCAGGTCGTCCAGCCACAGCGGTGGCGTCGGGTGGCCCGCGTCCCCCAGCCAAGTGTAGCCATGGCCGGCAAAGACCACGCGCCAATCGCCGTCGCGGAATGCGCCTTCGGTGCTGGAGGCGAAGATGCAGCGGGCCTGCGGCAGCTGCGCGGCCACGGCATCCTGGCTGCCCAGGCCGTTTTGCAACAGGATCAGTTCGGCGTCCGGTACCAGCCGGTGTTGCAGCTGTGCGATGGCGTTTTCGGCGTCGTAGGCTTTGCACGCCACCAGCAGACGATGAATGGGTTCTTGGCTGTGGGGCGTTTCGCCGATCACTGGGTAGGTGTGTGCTACGCCATGCTCTACCAGCGTCAGGCCTTTTGCCTGCCGGTAGCTGGACAGGCGGGCCTCATCCCGCAGGATCAGCCGCACGGGCACGCCCGCGCGCGACAGGCGTGTGGCCCACAGTGTGCCCAGGCTGCCGGCGCCGAGAATGTGCCAGGTAGTCGACATGAGTTTTTGCTCCGTAGGGTCGCTCACAGTGAACAGCTCGAAAGAACCGCTATAATGCCTCGGCATTTTAGCTTGGGCGCGCTCCATCTCTACTGAGCCCGCCCCTTATATTGGAGAAATGACATGCCTTCGTTCGACGTGGTATCCGAACTGGACAAACACGAAGTCACCAACGCCGTCGAGAACGCCGTCAAGGAATTGGACCGCCGCTATGACTTGAAAGGCAAGGGCAGCTTCGAGTTCAAGGAAAAGGAACTGACCGTCAACCTGACCGCTGAAGCCGATTTCCAGCTGGAAGCGATGATCGAGATTCTCAAGCTGGCCCTGGTCAAGCGCAAGATCGACGTGCAGTGCCTTGAAGTCAAGGACGCCTACGCCTCCGGCAAGCTGATGAAGCAGGAAGCCGTGCTCAAGGAAGGCATCGACAAAGAGCTGGCGAAGAAGATCGTCGCGCATATCAAGGATGCCAAGCTGAAAGTCCAGGCCGCCATCCAGGGTGAACAGGTTCGCGTGACCGGCAAGAAGCGTGACGATCTGCAAGAGGCAATCGCGGCCCTGCGCGCCAAGACTTTCGACATGCCGCTGCAGTTCAATAACTTCCGCGACTGATGGCACTTTGCGGAACCTGCGGGTGTTTTTGACGTCCCACGCCCCAGAGTCTGTGCCTACACTTGAGCCCCACGGGGCTCATTTGCGTTTTATGGCAGTCAATCAAGCCGCACATCCGCGCAACAGGAGAAGATAGATGGATTTGAACGCTGAAGTGGATCACCTGATCAAGACCTCGCAGTCCTGGATCCCGATGATTATGGAATACGGCAGCCGGGTGTTGCTGGCAGTGATAACCCTGGCCATTGGCTGGTGGCTGATCAACGTATTTACCCACCGCGTAGGGCGCTTGCTGGCCATTCGCAATGCGGACCTGGCGCTGCAGCACTTCATCACCAGCCTTGCCAACATCGCATTGAAAGTCATGCTGATTGTCAGCGTGGCCTCGATGATCGGCGTGGCAACCACCTCGTTCGTCGCCGCCATCGGTGCGGCCACCCTGGCTATCGGCCTGGCGTTGCAAGGCAGCCTGGCCAACTTCGCCGGCGGCGTGCTGATTCTGCTGTTCCGCCCGTTCCGCATCGGCGACTGGATCGAGGCTCAAGGCACGTCCGGGACGGTCGACAGTATTCAGATCTTCCACACCGTGCTGCGTACCGGCGACAACAAAACCGTGATTGTGCCTAACGGCATCCTGTCCAACGGCATCATCACCAACACCAACCGCCAGCCTACCCGCAAGGTAGTGTTCGACGTGGGTGTCGACTACGAAGCCGACTTGCAGAAAGCCCGTGAAGTGCTGCTGGAACTGGCGAAAGACCCGCGCGTGCTGACAGACCCAGCAGCGGTGGCGGTGGTGTCGACGTTGGGCGACAGTTCGATCACGGTGTCTTTGCGTTGCTGGACCAAGACTTCCGATTACTGGGACGTGGTGTTCATGCTTAATGAACTGTCGCGTGATCGCTTGAAAGGCGCGGGCATTGATATTCCGTTTCCACAGCGCGTTATCCGCGTGATGCAGGAACCGGCTGCGAAATAACTAAGCGCAGTGTATCGAACTTGGCCGAATGGTCAGGTTCAATGCGCGCCGTTAACCTCGTTAGTTAGCTTGCTAGTTATTTTTTCAGCGAAATAAAACTGCAATAAAAAAGCCGCTCCCTTGTAAACAGGGGAGCGGCTTTTTATTTAAGGCCGAGGCCTTAAGCCATCGTTGTAATCAAACTGGCAATTACAAGATGTTCAACGGGTATTGCGCGATCAGACGCAGTTCGTCGATAGACGCCGAACCGTAGTACACGCCATCAGACGAACGATAGGTCGCTTGACGCACGCGCAGGCTCAGGTCTTTTGCTGGACCGCTCTGAATCACGTACTTGGCTTCGATGTCACGTTCCCACTCTTTGCCGTTGGAGGTCTCTGCGGTATTAGCGCCGGTACCTTTGACGTAGCGAGTCATGAAGCTCAGGCCCGGCACGCCGAAGGTGGCCATGTTCAGGTCATAACGAGCCTGGAACGATTTTTCGTCTTCTGCGTTGAAGTCGGAACGGGCGATGGAGTTGGCCAGGAAAATCGTGCCGCCGCCGTCTACGCCGTAGCCGTAGTCACCGTCACCGCTGACTTTCTGGTAGGCCAGGGTGAACGTGTGAGCCTGGATGGTGTACGCGCCTTGCAAGCTGTAGGCACGGTTGTCCAGTTTGGTGGTGCCGTCTTTTTCTGCGCGTTGCAGGCCGGCGCCGTCGCTCTTGGTGCTGTAGATGTTGAAGTCAACGGCCAGGGACTGTTCGTTGCTCAGCGCGTGAGTCCAGTTCAGGTTGGCGTAGGTTTTCTTCCAGTAGTCTTCAGTCTTCGCGTAGTAGAGGCTGGCGCTGACTTCTGGAGTCAGGGCGTAGACACCGCCGATGAAGTCGGTTTTGGTCAGGCCCAGGCTGTCACGGTAAGTCTGTGCTTGTGCCACGCTCGAGGTGAAGTGACCACCTTCAAGTTTCAGGCCCTTGATCTCGTTGCTGGTGATCGAGATACCTTGCGGCAGCTCTGGCAGCAAGCGGCTGTCATCGGAGGCGAATACCGGCGCGGTGGTGTACTGGTCGCCGACTTTGAGCACGGTGTCGGAGATGCGGAACTTAACAGCGCCGCCGCCTTTGGAGTAGTCGTCTTGCGCGCGGCCGTCTGCACCGGTAGGGAACAGGCCAGTGCCCGAACGACCCTTGCCGCTGTCGAGTTTCACGCCCAGCAGGCCGATGACATCAACACCGACGCCGATGGTGCCTTGGGTGTAGCCCGACTGGAACAGGCCGTTGAAGCCCAGGCCGGTTTCGTCTACACGGCTTTTGCCGGTGTCGTTGTTACGGAAGTCGCGGCTGAAGTTCAGCAAGCGAGTGTTGATGCTGAAAGTACTGTCTTCAACAAAGCCCTTGGAATCGTCCTGGGCGGACGCCATTGCGAACTGCGAGGTGCCTGCTGAAACAGCCAGGGCGATCATGCTCCACTTCATCACGCGCATCGTGATTTGCTCCTTTGGTTTTAGGAAGAGTACTGCCGTCCCACCTGTATTTTTATCTGGGCGGCTCTTTCTTTTTTGTGTCGGCGCAAAGTTATATCACGCGGACCCTATTGACGATACTTACCCATCTATCCTTTCAGCTTCTTTACGAGGCTGTCGTAAATTGCTATTTCCATGTCGCAAATTCACAGCCCGATTGTCACCAGGCTGACAACTTAAGTGCTGTTTTCAGACCGCTTTCGAAGTTTGAAATCTTCCGTGATACGCACTCAATCGCTTGTGTTTTTATCGCGAAACACCTGCTTCCAAACGGGTGTCGTTGCCGACGATAGTGGGGTGAATGCAACAAGCGTGCACAAAGCGGTAACCGAATGTCATTTTTTCGTGAAAAACGTTACGGGAGTGTAAAAACCGCATAAGCACGGGCTTTTTACGCCGTTCGATTTGGGCTTGACGTCCAGGTGTTACACCTGTGAAGACGTACCTAAATCCTGTGCCAGAGAAAAACGTTACCGGTTGACCCCCATGAGTGGGTAATCGGCGGATCCCTTTGAAGCACAGGTGGGTCATTTTGGTGCATCCCGTCGAGGCCCGATTTAGCGTAGCTCAAATATTCGCCTGCCTCTAAAGGGTGCAAGTTTTTTATCCGCATGCATCCAGGCTTTCCGCATTCGCCGTGAAGCGTTGCGCATTCAAAGGTATGCTGGGCACCTGAAATTGACCTGCCAAACGGAGTGCCCGCGTGTTCGCCTTAGACCAACGCCTGCAACAAGACACACTGGCTATTGGGGACTTCCCGCTCTGCCGCCTGCTGCTGTCCAATGACTCGAATTACCCATGGTTCATCCTGGTGCCGCGCATTGACGGTATCAGTGAAGTGTTTCAGCTGGATGTCGCCGATCAGCACACCTTGTGGCAGGAAACCACGGCCCTGGCGGCGTTATTGAACGAAGGGTTGGCAGCCGACAAGATGAACATTGGTGCGCTGGGTAACGTTGTCAGCCAGTTGCACGTGCATGTGATCGTGCGCAAGCGTGATGACGCCGCCTGGCCTGCACCGGTGTGGGGCAAACATCCGGCCCGACCGTACACCGAAGAGCAAGTAACGGCGATACGCACCCGACTGCGCGCTTTATTGCCTGCCGGCTTCATCTTTAGCCAGGACTGAATTATGGATCTGCAAGACCGCGTCACCGACCTGGAAAGCCGCCTGGCCTTTCAGGACGACACCATCGAGACCCTCAATGACATTCTGGTCACCCAGCAGCGGGCGGTAGAGCGCCTGCAGCTGCAGATGACGGCGCTGCTCAAGCGTCAGGAAGAAATGGGTGGCCAGTTCGAGTCATCCGAAGAAGAAGCGCCGCCGCCACATTATTAGGGCGCGCCATAAAAAAACCGCGACCCAGCCAGGCTGGATCGCGGTTTTTTTGCGCCGAGAAAGTATCAGCGACGCGGCAATGCCGCGATCACGTCTTCGGCTTGCAGGCCTTTGTCACGGTTCATGACGGAGAACTCCACGCGCTGGCCTTCGACCAGAACGCGGTGACCTTCGCCACGGATGGCCCGGAAGTGGACGAAGATATCGTCGCCCGAATCGCGGGAAATAAAGCCGAAGCCCTTGGATGTGTTGAACCACTTCACGGTACCGGTATCCCGGTTGGTCATGTCGTAGTTTTGCGTGGCTGCCGCTGGAGACGAACGGTAGAAGCTGATGGCCAGGTGAAGAACGATAGCGACCACAGCAATCACCAGGCTGAGCAGGATAGCCGGGTGGCCGCCGACTTCAGGCATAGGTGCCAGGAGGGTGAGGGTTTGAACGACAACGGTCAGTACCAGCAGCGCGCTGACCAGGTTTTGCAGTTGATGACGTGTGCCTTTGTTCCAGTACGGGATCACCGGTGCCAGCGTCAGGTTAAGAAGGCCGAACAAAGCCAGGTACAGAGCGTCGTGTTGTTCCAGGTAGGGAGGGCTTCCCTGTTGCAAGCTCGGTATAAAGGACAGCAGCAACGCTGCAACGCCCGTTAGCAGGTGGACGATTTTCAACATTTTGATTAACTCACGTTAAGAAGGATCACAAGGAAGAGCTGACGGGCACGGTTCGCTTCTGAACAATGGGAGGCGTTGGGCACGTGCACGGGTATCAGCCTATGTGGTGCGCCGCGCAAATTAACGGCAACCACACGCCGTCTATTTAACAGCAAAGGCTGTGCCTACTCAAATCAAGCATTTCGGGGTGTTGCAGGCGCGATGGCATTTCTGCTTCAAACACTTGTCCTAGACAGGTGCGGAGTTTTTCGGCGGCATTTCGGGCGTTTTCTTACTCAAGGCTGAGGCCTGCGCGCCGCCGATTGAACGGGGACCGCTGGGTGTTGCAAGCCTGTCATGCAGCGGGGCGATTTGCCGCACGCCAGTTGCGTGTGTCGGGCTGCACACAGCCTGCACTCTTGCTAGAGTGGTCCTGCACCTGATCAATGAATGCTCGTCAATTGAAGGGGAAAAACATGGCAATCGATATTGGTATCAGTGAAGAAGATCGTAAATCCATCGTCGATGGGCTTTCACGGCTGCTGTCCGATACCTATGTACTGTATTTGAAGACCCACAACTTCCATTGGAACGTCACGGGCCCCATGTTTCGTACGCTGCACTTGATGTTTGAAGAGCAGTACAACGAACTGGCGTTGGCAGTGGACTCCATTGCCGAGCGTATTCGTGCCCTGGGTTTCCCGGCGCCGGGTGCCTATTCGATCTACGCCCGTCTGTCTTCGATCAAGGAAGAAGAGGGTGTGCCCAGCGCAGAAGAGATGATCAAGCAATTGGTGGCGGGCCAGGAAGCCGTGACCCGCACCGCGCGCGGTATCTTCCCGTTGCTCGATAAGGTCAGCGATGAGCCGACCGCCGATCTGCTGACCCAGCGTATGCAAGTCCACGAAAAAACGGCGTGGATGCTGCGTTCCCTGCTCGAAAATCAGTAACGCTCCAGCCCCAAAAGCAAACCGAGCGGTGCCGTCCTGGCGCCGCTCGCTTGTTTCTCTGCGCTTCCTGGCGTTGTCCTACGACTATCGACTCCGCGTCTTCTGGCTGCCTGGCACGTCCTGCTGTTTTATAGGGCCACTGTCCGATGGGAGAAACCCATGGGCTGCTGTTTGGCAATGGAGTGTCAGGTGTATGTCACGCGGAGTGGGTAGTGGAGTGATGGAAACCTGCGGTTTTCATAAGATAAAAGTCGATCCTTTCGCTAAAGGCTTCGATATGGGACTGGCCAAGCCATTGTCCCGGTCGGTCAGGCTCAACGGGTTTTCCACGTGCCTGCGGCTTGAGCAGATCTATTGGAATATCCTCACGGAGATAGCCAGGCTCAATGCCTGCTCAGTCAGCGCATTGCTGTCTTATGTCGATCGGGAAGTGCATTTGCGGTACGGAGGAGTGAAGAACTTCAGTGGCTTGGTCAGGGTGGTATGCGTGGTTCACGTATTAAAAGGCAATACGGCGTCGCACCACCCTGACTAGTCAGGTGGCACCGGGCCGGCCCGCTACCTGGCGGGCAAGGCCTGGGGCAGAAAGCCGGCTGCGCTGCTTCGATTTACCAGATATAATCCCGCGCTTTGCTGCGCGTGCCGGGTCTTTACCCACAGGGCGGGTGCAGCGCAGTAATGATCTGATCGCCGAGACATCTCCATGCCCATGTACGATTATCAATGTGCTTCCTGTGGTCATCAGTTGGAAGCCATTCAGAAAATCAGCGCAGCGCCGCTGGTCGATTGCCCTGCCTGCCAGGCACCTGAGCTGAAGAAGATGTTGTCCATGCCGGGCTTTCGCCTGAGCGGCGGTGGCTGGTACGAGACCGACTTCAAGACCGGCGCCAAGAAGAATCTGGCGGGCGGCGACAAAGCAGACTGAGTTGAACTCTACGCGCAGGCTCCTGCATTATCCGTCCCCTGCTTAACTGTACGGTGACGAGGCGAGCCTCCACCGAAATTCGAATTACGAGAAGTGAAACCACTATCATGATGCGCAGCCACTATTGCGGCCAACTGAACGAGACCCTGGATGGTCAGGAAATCACCCTGTGCGGATGGGTTCACCGTCGCCGTGACCACGGCGGGGTGATCTTCCTCGATATCCGTGATCGTGATGGTCTGGCCCAGGTGGTGTTCGATCCGGACCGCGCTGAAAGCTTCGCCGCCGCCGACCGCGTGCGCAGCGAATATGTTGTGAAAATTACCGGTAAGGTTCGCCTGCGTCCGGCCGGTGCCGTGAACGCGAACATGGCGTCCGGCGCGATTGAAGTGCTGGGCTACGAGCTCGAAGTGCTGAACGAGTCGGAAACCCCGCCGTTCCCGCTCAACGAATACTCCGACGTCGGCGAAGAAACTCGCCTGCGCTACCGCTTCCTGGACCTGCGTCGTCCGGAAATGGCCGAGAAGCTGCGCCTGCGTTCGCGCATGACCACCAGCATCCGCCGCTTCCTCGACGAAAACGGCTTCCTCGACGTCGAAACGCCGATCCTCACCCGGGCCACTCCGGAAGGCGCGCGTGACTACCTGGTGCCGAGCCGTACCCACGCCGGTTCCTTCTTCGCCTTGCCGCAATCGCCGCAACTGTTCAAGCAACTGCTGATGGTGGCCGGCTTCGACCGTTACTACCAGATCGCCAAGTGCTTTCGCGACGAAGACCTGCGCGCCGACCGCCAGCCGGAATTCACCCAGATCGACATCGAGACCAGCTTCCTCGATGAAAAAGAGATCATGGGCCTGACCGAACAAATGATCCGCAACCTGTTCAAGGAAGTGCTGGACCTGGAATTCGGCGAGTTCCCGCACATGACCTTCGAAGAGGCCATGCGCCGCTACGGTTCCGACAAGCCAGACCTACGTATCCCGCTGGAACTGGTAGACGTGGCCGACCAGCTCAAGGAAGTTGACTTCAAGGTGTTCAGCGGCCCGGCCAACGACCCTAAATGCCGCATCGCCGCCCTGCGCGTGCCTGGCGGCGCGAGCATGCCGCGCAAGCAGATCGACGACTACACCAAGTTCGTCGGCATCTACGGTGCCAAGGGCCTGGCGTACATCAAAGTCAACGAGCGCGCCAATGGCGTTGACGGTCTGCAATCGCCGATCGTGAAGAACATTCCGCTGGACAACCTGAACGCGATCCTCGATCGCGTTGGTGCGGTCGACGGCGACATCGTGTTCTTCGGCGCCGACAAAGCCAAGATCGTCAGCGAAGCCCTGGGCGCGCTGCGGATCAAGCTGGGCCACGACCTGGACCTGCTGACCTGCAAGTGGGCACCGATGTGGGTCGTCGACTTCCCGATGTTCGAAGAGAACGACGACGGCAGCTTCAGCGCCTTGCACCACCCGTTCACTGCGCCGAAGTGCTCGCCTGAAGAGTTGGAAGCCAACCCGGCAGGCGCGCTGTCGCGTGCCTATGACATGGTCTTGAACGGCACCGAGCTGGGTGGCGGTTCGATCCGTATCCACCGCAAAGAAATGCAACAAGCGGTGTTCCGCCTGTTGGGCATCAACGAAGCCGAACAGGAAGAGAAATTCGGCTTCCTGCTCGATGCCCTGAAGTACGGCGCGCCGCCGCACGGTGGCCTGGCATTCGGTCTGGACCGTCTGGTGATGCTGATGACCGGCGCCCAGTCGATCCGTGAAGTGATCGCCTTCCCGAAAACCCAGAGTGCTGCGGACGTAATGACCCAGGCTCCGGGCGTGGTGGATGCCAAGGCGCTGCGCGAGTTGCACATCCGTCTGCGCGAGACGCCAAAGGCTGAGTAAGGCTGCTGCGTGGAAGCGCACTGAGGTTTACGCAGTCTAAAAAGGCGCATCTTCGGATGCGCCTTTGCGTTACAAGGGTTGTGCTTTCAAGAGGGAAATCCTGCCTGGGGCGGGATTGATAAGGTTTCTAGAGAATTTCGGAGTTGTGTTATGGCTGGCCATTCCAAGTGGGCGAACATCAAGCACCGCAAAGAGCGTCAGGATGCCAAGAAAGGCAAGATCTTCACCAAGTGGATTCGCGAGCTGACCGTCGCTGCCCGCCAAGGCGGTGGTGACCCGGGCTCCAACCCGCGTCTGCGCCTGGCGCTGGACAAGGCTCTGGGCGCGAACATGAGCCGCGATATCATCGACCGCGCCGTGGCCCGTGGTGCCGGCGCCGCCGACACCGACGACATGGTCGAACTGAGCTACGAAGGCTACGGCCCGGGCGGCGTGGCGGTGATGGTCGAGTGCATGACCGACAACCGCAACCGTACTGCGGCAGCCGTGCGCCATGCGTTCAGCAAATGCGGCGGCAACCTGGGCACCGACGGTTCGGTGGCCTACCTGTTCGAGCGCAAGGGGCAGATTACCTTTGCGCCGGGTACGGATGAAGACGCGCTGATGGAAGCTGCGATGGAGGCTGACGCCGACGACGTGGTGACCAACGAAGACGGTTCTATCGACGTGTTCACCTCGTTTGCCGGCTTCTATGCGGTGCGCAACGCGCTGGAAGCGGCAGGTTTCAAAGGCACTGACGCGGAAATCGTGATGCTGCCGACCACCAGCGCCGAACTGGACCTGGACGGCGCGCAGAAAGTGCTGAAGATGCTGGATATGCTTGAAGACCTGGATGACGTGCAGAACGTGTACTCGAACGCCGACATCCCTGAGTCTGTGGCCGAGCAGCTAGGCTGAAGGGCGATGTAGATCAAAATGTGGGAGCGGGCTTGCTCGCGAAAGCGGTGTATCAGTCAGCATATGAGTTGACTGACACATCGCTTTCGCGAGCAAGCCCGCTCCCACATTAGAGCTTCTCTGTATCAAAAATTGTTTTTACCCAACCCGCAGGCGTTATGACTTTAATCCTAGGTATCGACCCCGGTTCGCGCATCACCGGTTTTGGCGTGGTGCAACAGACCCCGCGCGGCTGCGTCTACGTCGCCTCGGGCTGCATCCGTACCGGCGCGGGCGAGTTGGCCGAGCGCCTGCAGATTGTCTACCGCGGCGTGCGTGAAGTGATCCAGACCTACGGCCCGGTGACCATGGGCATCGAAAAGGTGTTCATGGCCAAAAACGCCGACTCTGCGCTCAAGCTTGGCCAGGCCCGTGGCGCCGCGATTGTTGCCGGCGCGGAGGAGGGCATGGAAATCGCCGAGTACACTGCGACCCAGGTCAAACAGGCTGTGGTCGGCACCGGTGCGGCGAATAAGGAGCAGGTGCAGATGATGGTCATGCACATGCTCAAGCTCACCTCAAAACCGCAAATCGACGCCTCCGACGCCCTGGCCATTGCCATTTGCCATGCGCACACGCGCTCAAGCTTGCTGCCGCACGGCTTGGGCACGGCACGCAGTCGTGGCGGCCGGCTGCGTCTCTGATAGCATCAGCGCAATCGTTATTTCCGGTCAGGCCTCGATCTGACCCCAAGCTTTAAGGATCTGAACCGTGATTGGACGCTTGCGCGGCACCCTGGCTGAGAAACAGCCGCCGCACCTGATTCTGGATGTGAATGGGTTGGGGTATGAGCTGGAAGTGCCCATGACCACCCTGTATCGCCTACCGTCGGTCGGCGAGCCGCTGACCCTGCACACCCATCTGGTGGTACGGGAAGACGCGCAACTGCTCTACGGTTTCATTGGCAAGCGCGACCGCGACTTTTTCCGCGAGTTGATTCGCCTGAATGGCGTAGGGCCAAAGCTCGCGCTGGCATTGATGTCGAGCCTGGAAGTCGATGAGCTGGTGCGCGCGGTGTCGGCCCAGGACACTTCGGCGTTGACCAAGGTGCCGGGCGTCGGCAAGAAAACCGCCGAGCGCCTGCTGGTAGAACTCAAGGACCGCTTCAAGGCCTGGGAAGTGGTGCCGAGCATGTTTGCCCTGGTGCCGAACCAGCCGGACATGCCGGCAGGCCAGGTCGCCAGCGCCGAGAGCGATGCGGTCAGCGCGTTGATCTCCCTGGGCTACAAGCCTCAGGAAGCGAGCAAAGCCGTATCGGCCATCAAGGACAAGAACCTGAGCAGCGAAGACATGATCCGCCGAGCCCTGAAGGGAATGATTTAAGTGATTGAAGCTGATCGTCTGATCGCGGCCACTGGCCCGCGCGACCGTGAAGAAGTCCAGGACCGGGCCATCCGCCCGCTGAGCCTGGCCGAATACATCGGCCAGCCCACCGTGCGCGAGCAGATGGAGTTGTTCATCCAGGCCGCGCGCGGGCGCAGCGAGTCCCTGGACCACACCTTGATCTTCGGCCCGCCGGGGCTGGGTAAAACCACGCTGGCGAACATCATCGCCCAGGAAATGGGCGTGTCGATCAAGTCCACCTCCGGCCCGGTGCTGGAGCGTCCGGGTGATCTGGCGGCCCTGCTGACCAACCTTGAACCGCACGATGTGCTGTTTATCGACGAGATTCACCGGTTGTCGCCCATCGTCGAAGAAGTGCTGTACCCGGCCATGGAAGACTTCCAGCTCGACATTATGATCGGCGAAGGCCCGGCGGCCCGCTCGATCAAGCTCGACCTGCCGCCGTTCACCCTGGTGGGCGCGACCACCCGCGCGGGCATGCTGACCAACCCGCTGCGAGACCGTTTCGGCATTGTTCAACGTCTAGAGTTCTATAGCACCGCAGACCTGGCGACGATTGTCAGTCGTTCGGCGAGTATTCTTGGCTTGCCGCTCGACCCGGAAGGCGCCTTTGAAATCGCCCGTCGAGCGCGGGGCACGCCGCGGATTGCCAACCGTTTATTGCGACGTGTGCGCGATTTTGCTGAAGTGCGCGCCAAGGGTCATATCACCAAGGCCGTGGCCGATTTGGCGTTGAACCTGCTGGATGTGGACGAACATGGCTTCGACCACCAGGATCGACGTCTACTCTTGACCATGATCGAGAAGTTCGACGGCGGCCCGGTGGGTGTGGACAGCCTGGCGGCGGCGATCAGCGAGGAGCGTCATACCATTGAGGATGTGCTGGAACCGTACCTGATCCAGCAGGGGTACATCATGCGCACGCCAAGGGGGCGGGTGGTGACGCGTCATGCTTATTTGCACTTCGGGTTAAACATTCCGTCACGATTGGGCGAGATGCCTGTAGTAGACGAATTCCTGGATGCAGTGGACGATTAAAAAGCTCACGTCAGTCGATTTATCTGATGTTTGTGCTGTCCTAGTGGCTGGTAGCGTCATTCAGTTGCTGCAAATGTTTCAGAGAATGGAAAAAACAGTTGCCCAGCCGGATTGGCAACCTGAGGAGTAAGCACTAGAGTATGCGCGCGCAAAACGGGGATCAGTCGTTCGCACATCGCTGTCGCGTTTATTACGAGGACACCGATGCCGGCGGCATCGTTTATTACGTCAACTACCTCAAGTTCATGGAGCGGGCTCGAACCGAGCGGCTACGGGAGCTGGGCTTTGCCCAATCCCAGCTGGCAGGGGAGGACCTGTTATTCGTCGTGCATTCCAGCGAGGCGCGTTATCACGCACCGGCGCGATTGGACGACGAGTTGCTGGTCAGCGCTGAAGTAATCGAATTGAACCGTGTCAGCCTGCGCTTTAAACAGCAAGTCAGGCGGGCAACGGATGCAACGCTGCTCTGTGAGGGGCAGTTCCTGGTGGCCTGTGTGCGCACCAATAGTTTGAAACCCCGGGCCATTCCCGAAGCTCTACGTGCGGCCTTTGCCGGCGTAAGCGGCGCGGGTAAACAATCAAAGCAGGAGATTTAGCGTGGAACCTACCGTCGTCGACCATTCCTCCATGTGGAGCCTGGTCAGCAATGCCAGTGTCGTGGTTCAACTGGTGATGCTGGTCCTGGTAGCCGCATCGGTTACCTCTTGGGTCATGATTTTTCAGCGCAGCAATTTGCTGCGTGCCGGTCGACGTGCCCTGGAGAGCTTCGAAGAGCGCTTCTGGTCGGGTATCGACCTGTCCAAGCTGTACCGCCAGGCCGGCAGCAACCCGGACCCGGATTCGGGCGTCGAGCAGATCTTCCGCGCTGGCTTCAAGGAGTTCTCCCGCCTGCGTCAGCAACCGGGCGTTGACCCGGAAGCAGTCATGGAAGGCGTGGCCCGTGCCATGCGCGTCGCGATTTCCCGCGAAGAAGAGAAGCTGGAGCAGAGCCTGCCGTTTCTCGCCACCGTCGGTTCCGTGAGCCCGTATATCGGCCTGTTCGGTACGGTGTGGGGCATCATGAACTCCTTCCGTGGCCTGGCTCAGGCCCAGCAAGCGACCCTGGCCACCGTGGCCCCGGGTATCGCCGAAGCCCTGATCGCTACCGCGATCGGCTTGTTCGCTGCTATCCCCGCAGTAATTGCCTACAACCGTTTTGCCGCGCGCGGCGAGACCTTGATCAGCCGTTACTACACCTTCGCCGACGAATTCCAGGCGATCCTGCACCGTAAAGTGCACACCAGCGAAGAATAAGCAGGTAATTCCCAATGGCTTTAATCGCTCGAGCTCGCAAAAAGCGCAAGCCGGTCGCCGAGATGAACGTAGTGCCTTACATCGACGTGATGTTGGTGCTGCTGGTCATCTTCATGGTGACCGCGCCGATGCTCAATCAGGGCGTGAAGGTTGATCTGCCCAAGGTTTCCAGCGAAGCCTTGCCGCAAGACAACAACACTCAGGTCCTGACCATTTCGATCAAGGCTGACAAGACCTATTACTGGAACCTTGGCAGCGAAGTCGACACTCAGAAACAGCAGGACAAGGCCATGACCTTGCCGCAGATGACCGATGCCGTGACCAAGATCATCCGGTCCGGCAACGAAGGCGGCAAGCACACCCAGGTGTTCATTCGCGGCGACAAAGTGGTCGACTATGGTTCCGTCATGGGCGCCATGGGTGGGCTGCAGAAGGCCGGCGTGGGTAACGTTGGCTTGATTACCGAGGCGCCCTGATGCAGCAACAGCGAGAGCCGTCCGCCTCGGAAAGCTACTTCTGGCCTAGCGTCTGGGCAATTGCCCTGCACGTCCTGGTGTTTGGCATGCTGTTCGTCAGCTTTGCCATGACCCCGGACTTGCCGCCAGCCAAGCCGATCGTGCAGGCGACCCTGTATCAGCTGAAATCGAAAAGTCAGGCCACCACCCAGACCAATCAAAAGATTGCGGGTGAGGCCCAGAAGTCGGCTGCGCGCCAGACTGAAGTCGAACAGATGGAACAGAAGAAGGTCGAGCAGGAAGCGGTGAAGGCTGCTGCGGAACAAAAGAAAGAAGAGGCGGCTCAAAAGGCCGAGGAATCGAAAAAGGCTGACGAAGCCAAGAAAGCTGACGAGGCGAAAAAGGCTGATGAAGCCAAAAAAGCCGATAAAGCTGCCGAAGCTAAAAAAGCCGAAGAGAAACAATTGGCTGATATAGCTAAAAAGAAGTCTGAAGAAGAAGCCAAAAAAGCTGCCGAAGAAGAGGCCAAGAAAAAGGCCGCTGAAGACGCCAAGAAAAAGATAGTCGAAGACGCGAAGAAGAAAGCCGCCGAAGACGCCAAGAAAAAAGCTGAAGCAGACGAGGCGAAGAAGAAAGTCGCCGACGACGCGAAGAAGAAAGCTGCCGCCGACGCCAGCAAGAAAAAGGCCCAGGAAGCAGCACGTAAATCCGCCGAAGAGAAAAAGGCCCAGGCCTTGGCAGATTTGCTTTCCGACACGCCGCAGCGTCAGCAAGCCTTGGCCGATGAACGTGGTGATGAAGTCGCGGGCAGTTTCGACGACCTGATTCGGGCACGGGCAGCGGAAGGCTGGACACGTCCACCTTCGGCACGCAAAGGCATGACAGTAGTGCTGCAGATCGGCATGTTGCCGGACGGTACGGTGACTTCGGTCAGCGTGGCCAAGTCCAGTGGTGACGGTTCGTTCGACAGTTCGGCGGTTGCCGCGGTCAAGAACATTGGCCGGTTGACCGAGATGCAGGGAATGAAACCAAGCGACTTCGCTCCCTATCGTTCATTCAAGATGACATTCACACCTGAGGATCTAGCCTTGTGAGAAACCTTCTTCGAGGAATGCTTGTCGTTATTTGCTGTATGGCAGGGATAGCGGCGGCGGATGAAAAGAACATCCTGGTTACCAGCGGTAGCGATCGGGCCACCCCGATTGCCGTAGTACCGTTCGGCTGGCAGGGCGGCAGCGTGCTGCCGGACGACATGGCCCAGATCGTCAGTGACGACCTGCGCAACTCCGGTTACTACGCGCCGATTCCGAAAGGCAACATGATCAGCCAGCCTAACCAGGCCAGCGAAGTTGTGTTCCGTGACTGGAAGGCGGTGGGCGCCCAGTACCTGATGGTCGGCAACATCACGCCGGCCGGCGGTCGCCTGCAGATCCAGTACACGTTGTTCAACGTGGCCACCGAGCAGCAGGTCTTGACCGGCAGCGTATCGGGCACCGCCGAACAACTGCGGGACATGGCGCACTACATCTCGGACCAGTCGTTTGAAAAGCTGACCGGTATCAAGGGTGCTTTCTCGACACGTCTGCTTTATGTAACGGCTGAGCGTTTCTCTGTAGACAACACTCGTTACACTTTGCAGCGTTCGGACTACGACGGCGCACGCGCTGTAACCTTGCTGCAATCGCGTGAGCCAATCCTGTCGCCGCGCTTTGCGCCGGACGGCAAGCGTATTGCCTACGTATCGTTCGAGCAGCGCCGTCCACGTATCTTTGTTCAGCATATCGATACAGGTCGTCGCGAGCAGATCACCAACTTCGAAGGCCTCAACGGTGCACCAGCCTGGTCGCCGGATGGTTCGCGCCTGGCGTTCGTGCTCTCCAAGGACGGCAACCCGGACATCTACGTGATGAACATGGCTTCGCGCCAGATCAGCCGTGTTACCAGCGGCCCGGGCATCAACACCGAACCGTTCTGGGGTAAGGATGGCTCGACCATCTACTTCACCTCCGACCGTGGCGGCAAGCCACAAGTTTATAAAGCGAACGTGAATGGCGGTGGCGCAGAACGCGTGACCTTTATTGGTAACTACAATGCCAATCCTAAGCTTTCGGCCGATGAAAAGACGTTGGTGATGATTCACCGTCAGGATGGTTTCACTAATTTCCGGGTTGCGGCCCAGGATTTGCAGCGCGGAACCGTAAAAATCCTCACAGATACCAACCTTGATGAGTCAGCTACTGTTGCGCCCAACGGCACCATGGTAATCTACGCCACCCGCCAGCAGGGCCGGGGAGTCTTGATGCTCGTGTCCATTAATGGACGCGTAAGGCTCCCGCTTCCTACCGCTCAAGGCGAAGTCAGAGAACCGTCCTGGTCCCCTTACCTGAACTGACGCGGCGCTACAAAAAGAAGTACTTAACACACTGGGGTTCATTAGGAGTTTCACGATGGAAATGCTGAAGTTTGGTAAGTTTGCTGCTCTGGCTCTGGCTCTGTCCGTAGCCGTTGGTTGCTCGTCTAAAGGCGGCGACAATGCCGGTGAAGGCGCAGCTGTTGATCCAAACGCTGGTTACGGCGCTAACACTGGTGCAGTTGACGGCTCCCTGAGCGAAGAAGCTGCTCTGCGCGCTATCACCACTTTCTACTTCGAATACGACAGTTCGGACCTGAAGCCAGAAGCCATGCGCGCTCTGGACGTTCACGCGAAGGACCTGAAAGCTAACGGCGCTCGCGTTGTTCTGGAAGGTAACACTGACGAACGTGGTACTCGTGAGTACAACATGGCACTGGGCGAGCGTCGTGCGAAAGCCGTTCAGCGCTACCTGGTACTGCAAGGTGTTGCTCCAGGCCAACTGGAACTGGTTTCCTACGGTAAAGAGCGTCCAGTTGCTACTGGCCACGACGAGCAGTCCTGGGCTCAAAACCGTCGCGTCGAACTGCGTAAGTAATTCGTCATGCGAACGTGCCGTCGTGCTCTAACTGTATTGGCTCTCAGCCTCGCACCGCTTGCGGTGTGGGCTGCGGTTCCTGTGGAAGATAGCAACTCTGGCTATAACAATAGCGGGAGCAGTTATCCGCCAGCGGGTTATGGCACGAACGGCGCCTATGCTGGGGGAGCGGCTACGTCCGCTCCCTCGGCACAGGGCGAACTGTTCAACCAGCTGCAACGCATGCAGGATCAATTGTCGCAGCAACAAGGCACGATTGAAGTGCTGCAGAATCAAGTGAACCAGCTTAAGCAAGAAGGCCTGGAGCGTTACCAGGATCTTGACCGACGCATTGGAGCCGGCGTTACACCTGCCGCCACTCCTGATAATTCTTCTGCCGGTGGCGCACCAAGCGCCGCCGGTGGTGCAGCAGCAGGGGCCGCGGCGGCAAGCCAAGCCCCTGCCGCCAGCAGCGAACCGGGTGATCCGGCGAAGGAAAAGCTGTATTACGATGCAGCCTTCGACCTGATCAAAGCCAAGGATTTCGATAAGGCCAGCCAGGCCTTTACCGCATTCCTGCGCAAATACCCGAACAGCCAATACGCGGGCAATGCCCAGTACTGGTTGGGCGAGGTCAACTTGGCCAAGGGTGATTTGCAAGGTGCAGGCCAGGCTTTTGCCAAGGTCAGCCAGCTTTACCCAAAGCACGCCAAGGTGCCTGATTCGCTGTACAAACTCGCTGACGTAGAACGCCGCCTAGGTCACACCGACAAGGTCAAAGGCATTCTGCAGCAGGTGGTTGCCCAGTATCCGGGTACCTCCGCTGCCCAGTTGGCACAGCGGGATCTGCAGCGCTTGTAAGCGATGCTTCCCGTTTAGAAGAAACCCGCGCCTGGCGCGGGTTTTTTCGTTAGAATCCACGCCCTTTTATGAAACACGCTTCCTGGGGTTTACGCGTTTGCGCAATTCCTTGAAGTGCCTGACGGAGGCGGACAGCCTGTTTAGCTGTTACGCCCGTGGCGACTATGCAAGACACATTACGTATTACCGAAGTTTTTTACTCGTTACAGGGTGAAACGCGCACTGCTGGCCTGCCGACTGTATTTGTACGGCTGACCGGCTGCCCCTTGCGTTGCCAATACTGTGACAGCGCCTACGCCTTCAGCGGCGGCACCGTGCGCACCCTGGACAACATCATCGAGCAGGTTGCCGGTTTCAAGCCGCGCTACGTCTGTGTGACGGGCGGCGAACCCCTGGCCCAGCCCAATGCCATCGCGCTGCTCAAGCGGCTGTGTGACGCCGGTTACGAGGTTTCACTCGAAACCAGCGGCGCCCTGGACATCTCGGCCGTGGATCCGCGCGTCAGCCGTGTGGTCGACCTCAAGACCCCTGGCTCCAAAGAAGCGCACCGCAATCTGTACGCCAACATGGACCTGCTGACCGCCAATGACCAGGTCAAGTTCGTGATCTGTTCCCGCGACGATTATGACTGGGCGGCTTCCAAGCTGATCCAGTACGGGCTGGACCGTCGTGCAGGCGAGGTGCTGTTCTCTCCCAGCCATCACGACCTGAACGCTCGCGAACTGGCTGACTGGGTGGTGGCGGACAACCTGCCGGTGCGCCTGCAGTTGCAGCTGCACAAATACCTGTGGAATGACGAGCCGGGGCGCTGACATGGCTGATCAAAAGCGTGCAGTCATCCTGCTTTCCGGCGGTCTGGACTCGGCCACCCTGGTGGCCATGGTCCGCGCCCAAGGCTTCAACTGCTACACCCTGAGCTTCGACTACGGCCAGCGCCACCGCGCCGAGCTGAACGCCGCCGCGCGCGTGGCCCGTGACATGGGCGTGGTCGAGCATAAGGTGATCGGTCTCAACCTCAATGGCATCGGCGGGTCCGCGCTCACCGACAGCAGCATTGCCGTGCCCGAGGCGCCCAGTGAAGGCATTCCGCTGACCTATGTGCCAGCGCGCAACACCGTATTTCTGTCTCTGGCGCTTGGTTGGGCTGAAGTATTGAATGCGCGCGACATCTTCATCGGTGTCAACGCGCTGGACTACAACGGCTATCCAGACTGCCGACCAGCGTACGTCGAGTCATTCGAGCGCATGGCCAACCTGGCCACCAAGGCCGGCGTAGAGGGGCAGGGCTTCCATATTCAGGCGCCGCTGCAGAACATGACCAAGGCGGACATTGTGAAGACTGGTGTAGCACTTGGCGTCGATTACACGCTGACTGTTTCCTGCTACCAGGCAGACGATGACGGCCGTGCATGTGGGAAATGCGACGCCTGCCGACTGCGCGCAGAAGGCTTCCAAGCGGCCGGAATTACTGACCCCACGCGTTATTTCTGATTTATTTAAAATAAGGTGTTGAATAATCCTTAGAAATCAGTATTATACGCGCCACCACACAGCGGGTCGTTAGCTCAGTTGGTAGAGCAGTTGGCTTTTAACCAATTGGTCGTAGGTTCGAATCCCACACGACCCACCATTTTTGGCGGTTTAGAAAATCCGGAAGGCCCACGCAAGTGAGGATTTCCGGGTTTTTTTTTGCCTGTGATTTGGGCCTTGCGACGCCAGGCTCTACTGCGAGCCCTTGGCATACAGACTTATCGCAGCCTGTGCATCGATCAATAGGTAAACCCAGCCCGCTCGGGCTGAGCCTGCCACCAAGCCCCCAATGCTTTGCCACGCCGAGCGGTTAGCCAAACCGCCCGGTAATGTAGTCCTCAGTCTGCTTCATCTTCGGCGTGGTAAAGATCTGGTCGGTCTTGCCGTACTCAATCAATTCCCCCATGAACATGAACGCGGTGTTGTCCGACACCCGTGCGGCCTGCTGCATGTTGTGGGTCACGATGATCACCGTGTACTGCGTCTTCAATTCCGTAATCAATTGCTCGATGCGCCCGGTGGAAATGGGGTCGAGCGCTGAGGTCGGCTCGTCCAGCAGCAACACTTGCGGGCGCAGCGCGATGGTGCGTGCGATGCACAGTCGCTGTTGCTGGCCACCGGAGAGGCTCTGTGCGCTCTGGTTGAGTTTGTCTTTCACCTCATCCCACAGGGCGCCGCCGCGCAGGGCTTGTTCGACGCGATCGTTCATTTCGCGGCGGGAAAGTTTTTCGTGGTGGCGCACGGCGTAGGCGATGTTGTCGTAGATCGACATCGGAAACGGCACCGGCTTTTGGAACACCATGCCCACGTGGCTGCGCAGGCGATTCATCGAGTAGCCGGGAGCGAGGATGTTTTCGCCGTTGAGCAGCACTTCGCCACGGGCTTCCTGCTTGGGGTACATCGAGTAGATGCGGTTGAACACGCGCAGCAAGGTGGATTTGCCGCAGCCTGAAGGGCCGATGATGGCGGTGATACGTTTTTCCGGGATATCAATGTCGATGGCGTTCAGCGAGCGCTGGTTGTTGTAGAAAAACTCCAACCCGCGCACCTGGATTTTGGTTTTTTCGTGAGCAATGCCGGTGGCGTCCATCAGTGAGACCTATTGCGTAAAAGAATCAGGCGGGATGTCAGGCTCAGCACCAGCACGAACAGCGTCAGCACCAGTGCACCCGCCCAGGCGAGCGCGTGCCAGTCATCGAACGGGCTCATGGCGTACTGGAAAATAACCACGGGTACGCTGGCAATCGGCTTGAGCAGGTTGCTGCTCCAGAACTGATTGCCGAAGGCGGTGAACAGCAAGGGCGCGGTTTCCCCGGTGATCCGCGCCAGGGCGAGCAGGATGCCGGTGACGACGCCGGCCTTGGCCGCTCTCAACACAATCTGCAGCGTCAGCTTCCATTGCGGTACACCCAATGCCAAGGCTGCTTCGCGCATGGTCGAAGGTTGCAGCTGGAGCATTTCATCGGTGGTGCGCACCACTACCGGGATCACCAATAACGCCAGGGCCAGGGCGCCGGCGATGGCGGAAAACCCGACCTGATGGTTGGTCAGCAGGTTCAGCGGCAGGATGACGCCGGTATAGATAAACAGGCCCAGCACAATCGACGGCGCCGACAGCAGGATGTCGTTGATAAACCGCACCGTGGTGCCCAGACGCGAGTGGCGGGCGAACTCCGCCAGCCAGATTCCCGCCATCAGCCCGATGGGCGTGCCGATCAACAGCGCGATGCCGGACATCAGCGCGCTGCCGTAAAACGCATTGGCCAGTCCGCCTTCGGTGCCGGGTGGCGGAGTCATCTGGGTAAACAGGCGCAGGTTGAGCGCCTGAAACCCATTGATGAGGGTGGTCAGCAGTATCCACGCCAGCCACAGCAAGCCAAAGGCGGTGGCGCCGCAACTGAAGAACATGGCCACGGCGTTTTTAAGCGCGCGTTTGCGGTACAGGCGTTCGTGAGTGTTCATAACCCTTCCTTACGCGACAGGCGCATCAGCATCAGGCGCGCCAGTGCCAGCACCACGAATGTCACGATAAACAGCAAGAAGCCCAAGGCGATCAGCGCGGAGCGATGCAGGTCGGTGTAGGCTTCGCTGAATTCGTTGGCGATGACCGAGGCAATCGAGCTGCTGGGCATCAACAGGGACGCGGAAAACTGTTGCGCGTTACCCAGTACGAAGGTCACGGCCATGGTCTCGCCAAGGGCGCGGCCCAAGGCGAGAAAAATCCCGCCTACGACGGCCGAACGGGTGTAGGGCAAGACGATGTCCCACACCACTTCCCAGGTAGTGCTGCCAAGCGCGTAGGCCGATTCTTTCAACGGCGTGGGCACACTACGAAACACCTCATGCATCACCGAGGTGATAAACGGCATGATCATCACCGCCAGCACGATGCCAGCAGTGAGCATGCCAATTCCCAACGGCGGGCCCTGGAACAGCGAGCCAACAAAGGGCAGGGCACCCAGGTAGTCATTGATCAAGGGCGAGAGGTGTTCGGCCATGAACGGCCCGAACACGAACAGGCCCCACATCCCATAGATGATCGAGGGGATACCGGCGAGCAGTTCAATGGCCGACGCGACCGGCATCTTCAGCCAGGGTGGCGCGACTTCGGTGAGAAAAATCGCAATGCCGAAACTCACCGGCACCGCAATCAGCAAGGCCAGAAACGAGGTGACCAAGGTGCCGTAAATCGGCACCACAGCACCAAAGTGGTTGTTCACCGCATCCCATTCGGTGCTGGTGATAAAGCTCCAACCAAAGGTCTTGAACGCCAGGCCACCGCCCCACAGGGTCGAGGCCGCAATGGCACCCAGCAGCACCAACACCAGCATGGCTGCGCCGAACATCGAGCGTTTGAACCACAAGTCGTGGCGTTGATCGCGGGTGGCACGACGGTCGCCCGCGGTCTCGCCTGCGTGAGTAGTCATAACCAGCGGGTGGACGGTGTCGTTCATATCAGATGTGCTCACCGCCTCCCGCAATCAATGAGGAAGGCGGTTGTAGGGCGAATCAGTTGGCGAAGTCAGACTTCCAGTAACCTTCGATGCGCGACACCAGGGAGTCCGGCAGGGCTACGTAGTCCAGCGCTGCTGCCTGTTGCTGGCCTTTTTCCAGCGACCATTTGAAGAAGCTGAACGCTGCCTGGCTTTGCTCGGCATTCTTGGGCTGCTTGTACATGATGATCCAGGTGGTCGCCGTGATCGGCCACGCGCCTTCGCCTGGGGCATTGGTCATGATCAGGTTGAAGTCTTTGGCATTGGCCCAGTCGGCGGTGTCCGCGGCTGCCTGGAAGGCCTTGGCGTCAGGTTTGACGAATTTGCCCGACGCATTCTTCAGCTGGGTGTAGGTCATTTTGTTCTGCAGCGCGTAGGCGTATTCCACAAAGCCGATAGAGTTCTTGATCTGCTTCACGTAGGCCGAAACGCCTTCGTTGCCTTTGCCGCCCACACCCACCGGCCACGGCACAGTGGTGCCGAAACCGATCTTGGTTTTCCAGCTGTCACTGACTTTGGCCAGGTAGTTGGTGAAGTTGTAAGAGGTGCCCGAACCGTCGGAGCGGTGCACCACGGTGATGTTTGCCACCGGCAGGTTCAAGCCAGGGTTGAGCGCGGCGATGGCCGGGTCGTTCCAGGCCTTGATGTCACCGAGAAAGATCTTCGCCAGCACGTCGCCGTCGAGCTTCAACTGGCCCGGCGCAATACCTTCGACGTTCATCACCGGCACGATGCCGCCGATCACGCTGGGGAACTGGCCCAGGCCGCCGGCCTTGAGTTCATCGGCGGACAGCGGGGCGTCGGAGGCGCCGAAGTCCACGGTGGCGGCCTTGATTTGGGCAATACCGCCGCCGGAGCCGATCGACTGATAGTTGATGCGGTTGCTGGAGTTCTTGCTGTAGTCCTGCGACCACTTGGACAGCACCGGGTAGACGAAGCTGGAACCGGCGCCGGTAACGTCAGTGGCGTGGGCCACGCCGCTCAGGCACAGGGCGGCGAACAGAACAGACAGACTTTTTTTAGTCGGCAACATCACGACAACACCTCAAGGGAAGGGGTAAGTGGATAGGTCCACCTGTCCAGGACGTGACGATTTAATTCCTGAGATATGTCTGTTTAATGACGGTTTGGCTTTATGAAGAAACATTTAGAAATGTTTGCGGCGATGAACGCGGGCTTGCCCACGTCCACCGCCGCCGTGCTGCTTAGTTGATGCTTTGGTCGACCCCCGCCTGCAGCACCTGGTTGTCACTGTGCCCGCCCACCCGCAGCGGCCCAACGTTGAAGGCTTGATCCTTACGCGTGGCGTCGTCCTGTTTCTGGGTCAATTCATCCTTGGCCCCCAACGCCAGGTTGACCGGTGATTTGGACAGGTTCAGCCCCACATCCGCGCGGTAGTCGCTGCCAGCCAGCGTCGTTGCCGTCACCTTGGAACCGCCCAAGTCGACCTTGCCATTGTCCGCACTGATCCGCGCGCCCGTGAGGCGAGTTTCACCACTCACCTGCAGGTTGACGGCCTGGGTACCGCGCAGGCCCGACGCTTGAGTGACGCTGTCTTTCACCCCATGGCTGACGTCCAGCTTCAATGTCGGGGTGTAGGACGTGTTGCCGCTTTTGTCGCCAAACAGCACGCCTTCTGCCGTATCGGCCACCGCACTGCCGGTGGTGTTCTTGCCGCTGACGGCGTAGCTGTCAGTGGTTTTTGGCCAGACCTTGTCCTTGAGGTCGGACAGCCGAGTGCCCACGGCCTCCTTCTTGTCCGCCAGGTAAGCCTTGGCTTTGTCCACGCCTGTACCGAAGGCGCCACGCGGCTTGGGGTTCAGGTCGTAGCTGCCGCTGCGGGTGAGTTTTTCGCCGAGGCGCTCCTTGGCGTTGCCGACGCTGTTGACCACACTGTCCTTGGCCGAAGCCAGATGCTCGGTGCCTGTGTCCACGGCGTTTTCGAGCTTTTCACGGTGCTTGTCGAACGCGCCCTCGGCCTTGGCTTGCACCTTGTCCTTGAGCGGGCCGCTGGCCTTGGCCAGTTTGTTGACCACGCCGGGCTGGTTTTTTTCGGCATCCAGCTTGGCGTCGACGTTGACCTGGGTGCTGCTGACTTGATCCTTGCGGCTCTCGACAACGAGGTCGCCGCCGACGTTGCCACTGACGTGCTGCGCTTCGATCCGCGCGCCAGCCAGGTGCGTATCACCGGCACTGTTGATGATCACGTTATCTGCCTTGATCAGGCTGTTCTGCTGGGTGGTGCCCTGCAGGCGATCCACGTCGACCTTGGCCCGCGCATTGATGGCGTGCTGGGTCTTGGGTGTGTCGTGCTCACCGGCGTCGGCCAGGGTGGTTTTGCCGCCGCTGCCGCCTGCGCCCAGGGTCACGCCCCAGGTGTTATTCGCCTGGGTCGATTGCGCCGATTCTTGCAGGATGCCGCCGTTCTGCGCCTCCAGATTGACGCTGTCAGCCACCACCTGGGTGCCTTGCAAGTGGATGGCATCCGCCGTGGCGGCGCCGCTGGTGAGGCTCACGTTGCCGTTGCTGTGCAACTGGCCGACGCTAACGCCTTGGTCGTTTTCCGCGCCTTTGCCGATGTTGAAGTTGGCGCTCAAGCTGCCAGTCGTGCCGCTGCTTTCGGCGCTGCTGGTCTTGCCGGCCCCCAGCGTCAGGCCGCCGCCCAGGTTGCTGGTGCTGCTTACGTGAGTAGCGGTGGCCGCCTGCAGGTTCAGCTTGCCGCCGGCGTTGAGGCTGATGTCACCGGTCTTCGCGGTGCTACTGCCGACCTGAGTGCCTTGCAAAGTCATGTCGCCACCGCTGCTGAGCTGGACCGGGCCGTTGCCCTGCAGCGTCGCGACGCGCGCCTGACTGTCGTGGGCGTCCAGGCGCTTGTTGTCCAGTTGCACACCGGCACCGAGGTTGATGTTCGTACCGTTGCTGCCGGTTGCCGTGCCCACGGTCAATGAACCGCTGCCACGCAGGCTGTTATCGCTGTTGTTCTGGGTATCGTTGGCCTGGTTCAGCGCCAATTCGCCACCGGCCTTGAGGTTGACGCCGGCCTGGCCGCCGTTGAACTGGCTGCCTGCATAACGCGCGTCGCCCTTGGTTTGGATGTTCACACCCTGGGCTCCGGCATAGCTGCCAACCACCGCCGTGCTGCCGGACTCGCGCACATCGCTGCTGCCGCCCGCGCCGCTGCCGCGAATGTTCAAGTCTTCACCGGTGCTGGTGTAGACCCGCACGCCGGCCTTGGCGTCCACGCCTTGCTCGCTGCTGCTGTGGGTGTTGGCGGCCGCCGTGGCGAAGTGCTCGCCGGCCTTGATCTTCAGCCCGCCCTCGCTGGCGCGGTATTGGCTGCCTTGATCCTTCAGGGTGTTGGCGACATTGACCTGCACCGTGCCACCACTGAACTGGCTGACCACGGCAGTGCTGTCCTGCTGTGTGCGGGCCTTGTTGGCATGGCCGACTTCCACATCCAGCCCGACATTCGGTTGCTCCAAGGCATCCAGCAGGCCGGGCTGATGGAATTTGGCCTGGGCCACGCCTTCGACGGCTTTTTCGATTGGCCGGGTGAGGCCTTTGTATTCAACATTGGCACCGACGTCGGCGGTCCAACCGTTCTGCTTGTGGGTACTGGTCTGGGTGTTATGCGCCGCCTGGTTATCGACCTGGGCCGCATTGACCTGCAACGCGGACCCCGCCTTCACCTGCGCGCCCTGGCTGGTGAGGGTGTTGCCGGCGTTGATCGTCAGCGTGCCGGCCGACGTCACGCGGCTGGTGTGCGCTGTGGTTTCGTCACGGGTGTCATTGCTGCTCTGATGGCTGAACTGCGCACCACTGCCGGCTCGGTCCAGGCCGCCGGTGTAGTACACGCCGCCGGCAGTGGTGGTCGCGTCGGTTTGATTGCGGGTGCTGTCATCGGTCGCCAGCAATTCGACGTTTTTACCCCTCACGCTCGCATCGCCTGCTGTGGCTTTAAGGTCGGAGCCTTTGATGCTCACGTCGCCACCCGCCGTCACGGCCAGGCTGGCGCCGCTGAGGCTGGAGGCCTGCTGCTTCGTGGTGGCGGTTTTGCTGGTGTGCTGCTGGTCTGCATAGTTCACGCCCGCCCGGTATTGACGGCTGCCGTCGGCGGTTTCCTTGGCGTAGCCATCAAAGCCCCGCGTGTGAGTGCTGGTGGTGGTGTGGGAGGTGTTTTCAGCCGAAGCGACTTTGATGTCTCCCTTGGCATCCGCTTGCAGTTCGCCTGCCGCAGAAACCTTGGCGCCGCTGACGCTGATGTCCTTGGCGCTGCGCAGTGTGAGGTTGCTGTCCGAGCGCAGGTCGCTGGCGACCACGGTGCTGTCCTTGAGGTTCTTGCGACTTTCATCCTTGCTGATGCCGAAGAACTTACTGTCGTTGCTGTGGCTGTTGTCGTGGGACGTGTCTTGCACGCCGTCGATCACCAGCGAGCCGTTGTCGCTGATCACGCTGGCCTGTTGGCCGCCGCGCGCCTGGCTGCCGCTGATGCGCACCTCGTCGGCCTTGACGATCAGCTTGCCGTCGGCGTTGACCTTGCTGCCGGTGTTCAGGGTCTTGCCCTTGTCGCCGTCGCCGTTCTTGCCGAAGAAACTGCCGCCAGTCAGGTCACCGGAGTAAGCGTTGTCGCGGCTGCTCTGGGTGCGGCTGGCGCTGGTGATGTCCACTTGGCGGGCGGCCAATTGAATATCGCCCGCCGATTTCAACTCGGCGCCCTGCAGCTGCAATGTTTGCTGGCTGGTCAGCGCCAGCGTCTTGCCGGCCTTGAGGCTGCTGGTGACGCTGCGCTGTTCGCTGCTGGAGTTGTCCCAGTTGGCTTTCCACAAGTGCTTGCGATGGTTGCCCTGGTCGCGGGTTTCATGGGTTTGGGTGGCGGCACTCAATTGCAGGTCGGCGCCGCTGTCGACGCGCAGGGCTTGGCCCGCTTCGACGGTGCTGGCCTTGATCTCGGTGTTGGCGCCGGACGACAGCGCGGCGTTTTGCTGCGCGACGACGCTGTTGCCGTGCTGGCGCGAGTCCTTGTCGGTGGTGGTGCGCTCGTAGGTTTCGTAGGTGAACAGGAAGTTGCTGTTGTTCCACTGTTCACGCTTCTCTTGCAGCGTGCGGCTTTCCAGCGTGCTGAGCGTCAGGTTGCGGCCGGCGTCGAGCTTGACGTTGCGCCCGCTGACGTCAGCGGCAGCCAGGCTCAAGTCCTTGGCGCTGTGCACGTCGACATCGCCCTGGCGACTGTGCACGCCGGCGCGGGTGGCGGCGAGGCTGTCGGCGTGGACCTGGCCGCTGATATCGAGGTCGCCGGCCGAGCTGACCTTCACCCCGTCGCGGCCTTCGACTTGCACCGCGCCCACCCGCACGCCGGCACCTTCGGCGGTGCTGATGATGTTGATGCGGCCAGCCTGCATGGCCCCAAATAGACGAGCGTCGATGCGCTGGTCCTGGGTTTTGCTCGCCGGGTCAACCTGGCGCACCTGGCCGCTGGCATAGTCAACCTGATTGCGCCCCACCGTGAGGTTCAATTGGTCACGCGCGCTGAGGCGCCCGTCGCTGTCGATGCGCGGCGCGATCAGGTTGATCGAACCCGCGTCGTTTTGCAGGCCCTGGCCTTGCACCGTCAGCTGGCCGCTGGCATCGCGCGTTGTCAAACCTTGCAGCTTGCCGTCGTTGAGTTCAGGGCGGCCCACCACCAGGTTGGCATTCGGCGTGTTGATGAAACTGCCGCCGTTGACGGAAATCCCGTTGGGGTTGGCCAGCACGTAATCGGCGGCGCGGCCAAAAATCTCCTGGGCGCCGTTGATGGCCGAGGCGTTGCGGCTCACCACTTCGTTAAGGATCACGCTCGCCGCCTGGCCCTGGAACTGCGGGTTGGCCGCCAACTGCCCGGCGAGTTGCGATTGGCCGGCCTGCAAGGCGTTGTTCAACACCACGCCCTGGCGATCGACGTTGTAGTCCAGGAACTGGTTGTGGGACAGGCCACCGGCGTTCGGCGCGACGATGTTGACGATGGGCACGCCGCCCTGGTTTTGCAGCTGCGGGGTACCGCCAGGCCCTTCGACTACCGTCAAGCCACCGGCCAGCACCAGCTGCGGCAGCAGGAACAGGCTGGCGATGGCCCAGCGCAGTTTGCCCTGAGGGGAAAGGTGAAACGTATGGGTGTCAGTCGGCATAAATATATTCGCTCTGTGTTGGCTGATCCGCGACGTGCGTTGTTCGTTGCAACGCTGCTGAGGGGGTCAGGTACGGCGGTTGACTCAGGCTAAAAACCGGTGGTTGCTCATATTTGCAGGCTCAAGCGCGTCAGCCAGACCTCCGGCTCCTGGCCAAACCTTGTGGGGGTGTTGAGGTTGCGTTGGTAATCGAGGTCCAGTTGCACGTTCTTCCAGCTGAGGTTGAGCCCGGCACTGGCCCCGCTCAGGCGTTGGCCCGGTGCGCCGTGTTCGCGCTTGACCCAGCCGTTGTCCAGGCCCAGGCGTGGCGTGATTTTTACCGGCAGGTCGCTGTTCAGCGGCAGACGCAAGGTGTTGCGCCACACCGCGCCGATGGCCCCCGACGCACTGTTGTCGCGGTAGCCGCGCACCGCCGAGTCGTCGGTGCCCAGCAATTGTTCGATGGCGGGCAACGTATCCGGGCTGTATTGCGCCGAGAGCTGGCTCTGCCATTGCCACGCTTGGCCCAGCCATTGGCCGTTGCGCCATTGGGTGAGGTTGGCGCGGTACTTGTGGAATTGCGCCTGGGGCAGGTTGTTCTGCGTGTGGTCAGCATCGCGATCGGCGCCGAACCAGGTCAGGCCCTGGGCGTAATTGACATCGAGGTTCCACACCGCGCTGTTGAGCCAGAACAGATTCACGCCAGCCTCGGCCACAGTCAGCGTCGGGCTCTGGATGCCCAGGCGAACCTTTTGCAGGTAGCTGTCGACGTCCTTGTAGGCCAGTTGCAGGTTGGCGCTGAGTTGATGGCTTTGGTCGCGCCACAGCACGCGGTCGGTGCGCAAGCTGACCTGATCGGTGCGGCCACTGTTGTAAAACGTGGCGCGGCTGAGCTTATACGGCGAGCGGTATTCGGTGTGGCTGGCGAACAGGCTGTAGGTCCAATAACCATAAGGGATCGAATAAAACAGGCTGTTGCTGCGGCTGTAGCGCGGGCCGTGGTTGAGGGTGTCGCTGAAGCTCAGGTTGAGCGCATCGTTAAGCTGCAGCGGGCTGTCCAGGCTCAGGCTGATCGCGTTGCGATCACGCCCGGTGCCGGCGCTGCCGAGGTTATCCACGCCCAGCCCCAGACCCCAGCGTGAGGCGCTGCTGCGCGAGCGCAGGATAATGCGCGAGGCGCCCGGCGCACTGCCAGGGGCGATGTCGGCAGTGAGGTCGACCGAGCGCAGACGGTTGAGCTGGTCCAGGCCTTGCTCCAGGTCGCGCAGGTTCAGCGGCTTGCCGAGCATCCCCGCAAACGCGCCGCCTAACGACACCGGCAGGCTTTGGTCGGCCAGCTCGATGGCTTCCAGGTAGCCTTCTTCGACGTGAACATCCAGCGGCTGACCGGCAACGGGCGTGCTGACGAGGTACGGACGGCTGGCGATATAACCGGCTTCGACATACAGCCGGGTGATCTCCGCCAGCAGGCGATTGATCTGGATAACGCCCATGCAGGGCGCAACATAGGGGTCGATGTGCTTGCTCAGCTCAGCCTTGCTGAACAGCGTGACACCGACCAGGCGTGTACCGCTCAACGGCCAGCAACGCTGGTCTCTGGTGATGTCCGCAGGCAGGGCTGGCGTGGCGGGCTGCGTACCGAAGCTGCCTCGTTGCATCTGCCGTTGGCGCTGCTCCAGTTGTAATTGCTGCAGGTCGCGCTGCTGTTGCTGCTGCAGGCGCAACGCTTCCTGACCTGGCTGCGGCGCATCGGCGGCGGCAGCCGGCAGCGCGCACAGGCAGAGCAGGGCAATACCCAGTCCGCGCAGATAACACCGGCGTTCGGTTGAGGGCTGACTCGGCACTCGACATCCTTAACGTAGAAATACTGACAAACGGCCGCTGAGCCAAACCTTGGACTCAGGGGACTTGCCGCACTTGAGTCATCATTAAACGGTTTGTTACATCGGCTGTAGGATTTATTACGTAAAACGTGAGGAATGCCGCGTTATTCAGTAAAAAAATGCACAAAGGTGGTGCGAGTGCGGGGCCTGGGCGCGGGTTGGGGGTTGGTTTTACGGGTTTTGGTGGCAGTGCCAGGGTGCGGGTCGGTTTTTGATTGTTGCAGAGGAGTGGCTTAATCGAAGTGTTTATAGACGGGGCGGGTGCGGCCCCGTCTCAGGCTTAGCTTTGTGCGGTGAGGTTCAAGCGACTCTTGACGACTTTCTGCAGGAGCACGGCCAGTGCTTCGGTGGAGTAGGGCTTTTGCAACAGCACAAAACGCTGGGCTTCTTCCTGGGCGATACGTGCGTATTCGTCGTTGTAACCCGTGGTGAGCACCACCGGCAGCCACGGGTAGAGGGCTTCGAGCGCATCGAGCAATTCCAGTCCGCTCATGCCCGGCATGGAAATGTCGGAGAACACCACCTGGAAGCTTTCCGGGTTCGGCGCGAGGGCCTCGAGCGCACTGTTGGCGTCCGCGACCCAAAGCACTTTGAAACCCATTTGCTCCAGGGTCTGCGAGGTGTAGAGGCCGACGTCGGGGTTGTCCTCAACCATCAGCACGCACAGGTCCGTGGCGATGGGTACGTCGTAACTGTCCTGGATGACGGGCATCAAGCCGGCCTCGACCTTGGGCAGGTACAACATAAACTGGCTGCCCTTGCCGCATTCGCTTCGCACCAGGATTTCACCGCCCGACTGCTTGGCAAAGCCGTACACCTGCGACAACCCCAGCCCGGTGCCCTGGCCAATGCCCTTGGTGGTGTAGAAGGGTTCGAAGATTGCGTCGAGCTTTTCCGGAGGAATGCCCGAACCGGTGTCGCTCAACTCAATGGTCACGTATTCGGCGACTCGCACCGGATGGGCGCGCACTGAAGGCAGCCACGTAGCGGTTGCCACCCGGATCGCCAATTGGCCATTGCCGGCCATGGCATCCCGGGCATTGACCACCATATTCACCAGGGCAGTGTCGAATTGGCTTTCATCGGCGTTGATAAAGCAGGGTTCCTGCGGCACCTCGATGGTGACCTTGACGCGTGAGCCGGTCAGGCTGTCCATCATTTCGCCCACGCGCAGTACGCTGTTGCCGACGTTGAAAACCTCCGGACGCAGCGCCTGGCGGCGCGCGAAGGTCAGCAGTTGGGCGGTCAGGCGCGCGGCGCGGTCCACGGTGCTGGCGATGGCTTCCACGTACTTGATGCGCCGCTCTTCGCTCAAAGAAGGCGTCTTGAGCAAGTCAGCGCAAGACTTGATGACCGTCAGCAGGTTATTGAAATCGTGTGCGACGCCGCCGGTGAGTTGGCCGATCGCTTCAAGCTTCTGCGATTGACGCAGGGCGTCTTCCGACAAGCGCAGGGCTTCCTTGGCTTCTTCTTCGGCCTGGATATCCCGGCCCACCGCGTGGATGTAGTCGCTGTCGGGCACGGCGGTCCAGGCGATCATGCGGTAGCTGCCATCCTGGTGGCGGTAACGGTTCTTGAAGTTGGGAAAATTCTTGCCGTCCCCCAGGCGGCTGACCGCCGAGGAGGAGACCGCGAGGTCTTCCGGGTGCACCAGGGCCAGCAGCTGGCTGCCCACCAAATCATGTTCGGTGTGGCCGAGCATGCGTGTCCAGGCCGGGTTCACCGCAGAGATGACGCCGTCGAGCTGGGCGACCAGCATCAGGTCCGGCGACAGGCGCCAGATACGATCGCGATCGCGCGTGCGCTCCATCACCCTTTGCTCAAGGGATTCGTTGAGTGTGCGCAGGGACTCTTCGGCTTCACGCAGGGCGGTGATATCACGCGAGACACACAGGATCTGTTCCGGCCGGCCGTCGCTGTCGAGGATCGGGCTGACCTGCACATGCCACCATTTCAGGTTGCCGGCCAACGTCTCGGCAGGGCCGATGAAACTTGCGCTTTCGCCATTTTTGGCGGCCTCTACGGCAGCCTTGGCATCCGTGTTTCCCTTGGCCTGCCAGAAGTCGGGCCAGGGGCAGCCGCGGATCGCGTTGAAGTCACTGACTTCCATGATTTTCATGCCGCCTTCGCTCATGAAGGTGAGGCGGGCATCGAGGTCCAGAACCTTGATGCAATCGTTGATGCTGGCCAGAACGCGCTCGGTAAACGCTTCGCTTCTGCCCAAGCCGGTGGCGGCCAGCTCGCTTGGCTCTGAGCCGATCCCGACAGTGGTATTCATTTGAGTTTGGCCGAATGGGTTAAATGGGCCTTATCATGTCATTACGATATCTATCCCACCAGCGACTTCCGCACGTACGGTGCTGACTGGCGCCGGCAAAGCGTTGGGGTTGACGCTCAGGCGTCGGGTACTCGCGACGCGTCAGCCAGACACCCTCAATGCAATCAGCTTTCAAGGGCGGGCCGCCCAGGCGTGACGGGCAGATAAAACCGGGCGGTCACGATCAGGTTCAAAGGTCATAAAAAGACGCTTAAAAACGAGCAAAGTCTTTGAAAAATCTAGAATTGTCCGACAATCCCGCGCATGAAAAACTCTTCATAAACGCCGCGCTCGAACGTTGGTAGTTTTCCCGGCGCTGACCAATTATTCGAGTCCTAATAATGAATAACAAAACTCTTAAAGGCGCCCTGGCGCTTTGCGTTTCGCTTGCCTCTACACAACTGCTGGCCGGTGGCTTCGCCCTCAATGAACAAAGCATCAGTTCAATGGGCACCGGTTACGCCGGGCGTTCTTCCTCGGCCGACGACGCCAGCACGGTGTTTGGCAACCCGGCCGGCATGTCGCGCCTCAAGCACAATGAAGTCAGCATCGGGGCGACCTACCTGGATGCCAAAACCAATATCAAGGACGCCAGCTCCAGCCAGGGCGGCGTCGATAATCCCGGCACCAACAAGGGCGACATGGTCCCCGGCATTGCCGTGCCGATGGGTTACCTGGTCACGCCGATCGATGAGCACTGGGCGTTTGGCCTGGGGGTCTACGCACCGTTTGGCCTGGTGACCGACTATGAACACAGCTTCCAGGGCAATGGCTTTGGGAATAAGAGCAAGATTCAAGTCCTCACCGTGCAGCCGACCGTCAGCTACGCGTTCAATGACAAAGTGTCGGTAGGTTTCGGCCCGACCTTCAACAAAATCAGCGGCGAGCTTGACTCCAAGGTACCGGCGTTCGGGCTGGGGACGGAAACGGCCAAGATCAAGGGCGACGACACCGCGATGGGCTTCAACGCCGGTATCCTGGTGCAGGCGCTGGACAGTACCCGCGTCGGCCTCACCTACCATTCGCAAGTGGTGTATCACTTGAGTGGCCATACCGACGCCTCGGGCGTGCTCTCCGACCTGTTGGATGGCGGGGCACAGAAGTACGACGCCAAGCTGAATGTGACCACGCCGTCTTCCGTGGACTTTTCCGTCACTCACCAACTGACCGATGCCTTGACCCTTTACGTGGGCAGCACCTATACCCGCTGGAGCCAGTTGAAGAAGATCACGGTGAACAATTCCGGCGTGTCCGAACTGACGGCTGAGCTGGCAGGCCTGGATTCCATCACCGAGCAGGAGCACTGGCACGACACGTGGTCCCATGCGATCGGCCTGTCGTATCAGCTCAACAAACAACTGGTGCTGCGCACCGGCTTCTCGGTGGACCAGACCCCGACCAACAATACCGACCGTTCCGTACGTATTCCTACAGGCGACCGTACCGTGTTCAGCCTCGGTGCCGGCTGGACGCCAGTGGATAACCTGACCTTTGACGTGGCCTATTCCTACCTGAAGGAAGAGCCGATCAAGATTCGCGACAACAACCCTCAGTTGGCACTGACCTACGATGCCAAGTATGAGAACAGCGCCAATGGTTTCGGGGGCTCGGTGACTTACCGCTTCTGACGTGCGCCATCGCGTAAAGAGCCAGTTTTTTGGCATGGCTCTTTGCCTTTCATTTTGGTTTCAGCGCTGTTAATCCCGGCGTGTCTTGGTTAGATTGAACGCTACTCAGCTTTTAAGACACGGACTGTCATGACTACGCTAACGCCTATTATCGCGACCAATCCCCTCATTGTTCGGGCTGCGACCACCGCGCCTCCCGCCACCCTGGCGAACACTGTCGGCGTCTCACCGACGCGGCCTTCTTCAATAGTCAGCCTTGGCAATCCGGCAGCCGATGTCGTCGATACCTACTCTCGAAACGGTGTGTTGCCCGGCCAGGAAAGCGTGCGGACCTGGGAAAACAACAGCGATGATTCGATCACCTGGGTCATCAACTCCAGCTTCCACTCGGTCACTACGGCCAGCCGCTACAGTGGGCTGGGCGCTGCGTTGGTGGACCAATTCACCAAAGGTGGCGGTGCCGCTATTTCCCAGTCGCTGCTCAACACCACCGCTGACCGCGCCGGCGACACCGATGCAATCAAGGCGGACCAGACGCTGCTGCACAGCAAGGCCGACAACCAAGTCAGCCTCAGCATCAAGACTGCCAGCGGCAAGACGGTGACGTTCAGCCTGTCCAGCCAGAAAGATGGCCTGGGCGTACAGGCCACTGTAGAAGGCGGGGAGTTGAGCGCCGATGAACTCAAGGCCGTCGGCCAGTTGGGCAGCGCATTCCAGGCCTCGGTCGACGGGCTGACCGCCGTGCCGCCGAAACTCGACTTGAGCAAGCTGACTCAGTTCGACGCCAAGCTGCTGTCGTCGGTGGACCTCAATGCCAAGGTGAAGGCCTCGAACGGTGAGGACATTACTCTGGCCTTTCATGCCGACAGCGATAGCCGTACCACGCGCATGAGTGGCCCGGCGGGTCAGATTGACCTCACGGTGGACCTGAGAAACGCGGCGATCCTCGGCGATGCCAAGCAGCAGGCCAAGGCGCTGCAAACCTACCTAGCGCAGTTCGACCGCGTCGAGCAGCGCGGCAGTGCCAACGCGGACCTGATGACCATGTTCAAGGACGCGTTCAGCGCCATGAACAGCAACTATCCGCCCGGGGCTGGCGCTGCGAACCCGCTGACTCATAACCCGACCGACAAAGGCTTGCTGACGGGCCTGGCTGACTTCAAGGCCTCGATCAAACAGGCGGCGGGTGCGCCCAATTCGATGCGTCGGTCGGAAGTTGAGGGCTTTTCCTACAGCGTGTCGCAGAAGACCCAGGTCAATGCCCGCAGCACGGGCGACCGCAGCGTCACCCAGAACCAGCAATCGCTGCTGTCGGCCAGCTTCCATAAAGGCCTCGACGGTGGCAAACCGCCGGTTTTTGACGGCTCTCGCGAATCGCAGAATTACCTGTATGTGCAAGTGCAGGACAAGGCCAGCAGCACCGCAACCTTCGCCTATAAAGACGGCCGACTGACGAATGCGTCCGTTACCCAATCGGCTTCCCAGAACACCCACACGCAGAAGTACGTGATGGGCAACCGGGTGCAAGACAGCGTGGTGCCGAAGGAAGCCTCAACCAGGCGTGACTACCTGGCGCTGCTTGAGCACGCCGCCCAGGCGAGCAAAAAGCACAAGGATGCCTTGGAGCATTCAACGTTGAAGGATGCCTTGGCCAACATGCATGACTCGATCCTGTTGCAGAACGATCCGGATGTGCTGATGCGCTGACGTTCGGCGTGGTCAAAGCGGGAAGGCCCAGTCATGAGCCTTCCCGTTTTTTTGCCGGACCAGCGCGCCTGCGCAGGCCAGATTAGGCTTTTGAATCGATTCGATATTCTGTAGCCTTGCGCAGCTTCACCCGTGCTTGATGAACACAATCACTTCGTCCGGCGGCGCCCGAAAGGCTCCAGAGCCGGTGGTACACTCGACTTTCGCGCAACTGCGCCTGCAGGTCTTGCGAACATGACGCAAATTTCCGAACGCCTACTGGTTCAAGCTCACCTCGACGCCAAGCAGCCCAAGGCGCTCAGCGCCGAAGAAGAGGTAAGCCTGCGTACCGCCATCGCTGCCGAGCTCAAGGCTCAGGACGCGGTGTTGGTCGCCCACTTCTACTGCGACCCGGTGATTCAGGCCCTGGCCGAAGAAACCGGCGGCTGTGTCTCCGACTCCCTGGAAATGGCCCGCTTCGGCGCAGCCCACCCGGCCAAGACCGTACTGGTCGCCGGTGTGCGTTTCATGGGCGAGACCGCCAAAATCCTTACGCCCGAAAAACGCATCCTCATGCCCACCCTGGAAGCCACCTGCTCTTTGGATCTTGGCTGCCCGGTGGAGGAATTTTCGGCGTTCTGCGATCAGCATCCCGAGCGCACGGTGGTGGTGTATGCCAACACCTCGGCGGCGGTGAAGGCGCGGGCCGATTGGGTCGTTACCTCAAGCTGCGCACTGGAAATCGTCGAAAGCCTGATGGACAACGGCGAGACGATTATCTGGGGGCCGGACAAGCACCTGGGCACCTACATTCAGCGCCAGACCGGCGCAGACATGCTGCTGTGGGACGGCGCGTGCATCGTCCACGAAGAGTTCAAGTCCAAGCAGCTCGAGGACATGAAGGCGCTGTACCCGGATGCCGCGATTCTGGTGCACCCGGAGTCGCCGACGTCGGTGATTGAATTGGCCGATGCCGTGGGTTCCACCAGCCAATTGATTGCAGCGGCCCAGCGCCTGCCGAACAAGACGTTTATCGTCGCGACCGACCGCGGCATTTTCTACAAGATGCAGCAGCTGTGCCCGGACAAGGTCTTCATCGAGGCACCGACTGCCGGCAACGGCGCGGCCTGCCGTAGTTGCGCGCATTGCCCGTGGATGGCGATGAATACACTGGAACGCACGCTGCAATGCCTGCGTGAGGGCAGCAACGAGATCTTCGTCGAGCCGTCGGTGATTCCGCACGCGGTGCGCCCGTTAAAGCGCATGCTGGACTTCACCCAGGCGGCGCGGCTCAAGCTTGCCGGCAACGCTTAATTTAATTGTAAACACGGTCAAAATGTGGGAGCTGGCTTGCCTGCGATAGCATCACCCTGGTCTGCCTGATAGACCGTGGTGCTGCATCGCAGGCAAGCCAGCTCCCACAGTTGTTTTGCGTAGTTTGGAATTACTTTTTCTGCTTCGGAATTCGCACCAGCTGCGTATCCGAATAGATGTCATGCCAGCTGCGTTTTTGCTTATCAAACAGCGACCAGATAAAACCCAGCCCAACGCACAACCAGGACGCAATCGACACCACAAACCGCAACAGCGCCTGCCACAGGCTGATCCGCGAGCCGTCGGCGTTCTGCACGCGCACGCCCCACACCTGCATGCCCAGGGTCTGGCCGGAATAGGTCCAGAACTTGGCGAAAAAACCAAATAACACAAAAAACAGAATCGTCGACAGCAACGGGTCACCGTCCAGTGCACCGGACTCGGTGAGTGCGCGCATCTTCGCCTCGCCGATAAAGGCCATCCACACCAGCTTGTAGATAAACGCCGTGACGATCAGCAAGGCAGTGCACAGGAGAAAGTCATAAAACATCGCTGCCAGGCGACGGCCCAGGCCAACGGCGGGAAACTCGCCTTGAGGGCTCAGCAGGGGTTTGGACATGGCAGTCTCTCTAGAGGAAAAAGCCATTTTACGAGCAAACGCTTATAAAAAAGCCCCTGATGTCACCATCAGGGGCTTTTTGTCGCAGCAAGGATCAGCCTTCTGCTTGTACTTCGTCAGCCTGCATGCCTTTCTGGCCTTGCACGGCGACGAACGTCACTTTCTGGCCTTCTTTGAGGCTCTTGAAGCCGTTGCCCTGAATAGCGCGGAAGTGCACGAACAGATCCGGACCGCTTTCTGGAGTGATAAAACCAAACCCTTTCTCGTCGTTAAACCACTTGACGGTACCGCTCTGACGATCAGCCATTTTCTTATTTCCTTGACGCAAAAAAATTAATGACAGCCCCTTTCACATGAAAGAGTACTGGGCTGAGTTGCAGGAAAGTAAGAGACGTCGAACGGGTTGTAGCAAACTTTGGCTACTGCCCAGGTCCAGGTTCAAAGCGACCCATGCAAACACAGTGGGCAAACTCTACGCCAACTAACAGAGAAAAAACAAGCCCCGCCAAAAGCCCAGCGTTTGCTTGGCTTCGTGACTGTTTGATGGGTAATGTGGATCCCGTTTATTCGATAGAGTTGATCACTTGTTATAGGTTGTCCGCTATTACATTGACTATCGTCGATGCACTGTTTTATGGCGGTTGCGTTACAGTTTAGTGCACGTTAACGCAACCGCGTTACTTATAGGAACAGTCAATCAGCCTCGGAAGTAACGTTGTGGCACGAATGGCATTTTACTTACACGTAATGGCACCTTTTTCCCACGTACCAACGCAGACAATTCGGTGTCCAGTGCGATGAATGCGCTGTCCAGGTAACCCATGGCAAGCGGGCCGCCCAAGGTCGGGCCAAAGCCGCCGCTGCACACGCTGCCGATCACGGTGCCCTGCGCATCGACGATCTCTGCACCTTCACGCACCGGGGTACGTTCCTGTGGCAGCAGGCCGACCCGCTTGCGGCTCACACCGGCTTGTTGCTGGGTGAAAATGCGGTCGGCGCCAGGGAAGCCACCGGCACGCGCGCCATCGGCACGGCGAGCCTTGGAGATGGCCCACAACAGGCTGGCCTCAATCGGCGTGGTCTCGGTATTCATGTCGTGGCCGTAGAGGCACAGACCGGCTTCCAGGCGCAGCGAGTCACGGGCGCCCAGGCCGATGGCCTGCACTTCGGTCTCGGCCAGCAGGCTGCGCGCCAGGCTCTCGGCGTTGGCGGCGGGCACGGAGATTTCAAACCCGTCTTCGCCGGTGTAGCCGGAACGGCTGACATAGCAGTCCACTCCCAGCAGGCGCAGGGTGGCGAACTGCATGAAAGTCATCTTGGTCACTTCCGGCGCCAGGCGCGCCAGTACCTTCACCGCCGCCGGGCCTTGCAGGGCCAGCAGGGCGCGCTCTTCAAACAGCGGCTCGATCGTGCACTGCTCGCCAATGTGTTGGCGCAGGTGCGCCAGGTCCTGGTCCTTGCAAGCAGCGTTGACCACCAGGAACAGTTCGTCGTTACCCAGGTTGGCCACCATCAGGTCGTCAAGAATGCCGCCCTGATCGTTGGTGAACATCGCGTAGCGCTGCATGCCCACCGGCAGGTCGATGATGTCGACAGGCACGAGGGTTTCCAGGGCCTTGGCGGCATTCGCGCCGGTCAGGCGGATCTGGCCCATGTGCGACACGTCAAACAACCCGGCCTGTTCACGGGTGTGCAGGTGTTCCTTCATCACGCCCAGTGGGTATTGCACCGGCATGTCGTAGCCGGCGAAGGGCACCATGCGCGCGCCCAGCTCAAGGTGCAGCGCATGCAGTGGAGTTTTCAACAGGGTTTGGGTGGACATATTCAGCTCCTGAAAAACGTGCGGACGCGCTGTTAGGCGTCAGCACTCGATAATGTTGACCGCCAAACCGCCACGGGCGGTTTCCTTGTATTTGCTTTTCATGTCGGCGCCGGTCTGGCGCATGGTGCGGATGACTTTATCCAGCGAGACGAAATGCTGGCCGTCACCGCGCAAGGCCATGCGCACCGCATTGATCGCCTTGACCGAGCCCATCGCATTGCGCTCGATGCACGGCACCTGCACCAACCCGCCAATCGGGTCGCAGGTCAGGCCGAGGTTGTGTTCCATGCCGATCTCGGCGGCGTTCTCCACTTGAGACACGCTGCCGCCCAGCACTTCACACAGTGCGCCGGCTGCCATCGAACAGGCCACGCCGACCTCGCCCTGGCAGCCGACTTCGGCGCCTGAGATCGAGGCGTTTTCCTTGTACAAAATCCCGATGGCGGCGGCGGTGAGTAAAAAGCGCACCACGCCGTCTTCATTGGCGCCGGGGATAAAGCGCATGTAGTAATGCAAAACCGCCGGCACAATCCCGGCCGCGCCGTTGGTGGGCGCCGTGACCACGCGGCCACCGTTGGCGTTTTCTTCGTTGACCGCCAGCGCGTACAGGTTGACCCAGTCGAGCACCGACAACGGGTCGCGCAGCGCCGACTCAGGGTTCTTGCACAGCTGTCGATGCAACGCGGCAGCACGGCGCTTGACCTTCAAACCGCCGGGCAAGATGCCTTCATTGCGACAACCCGCATCCACACAGTCCTGCATGACCTGCCAGATGTTCAGCAAGCCAGCGCGGGTTTCCGCTTCCGGGCGCCAGGCACTTTCATTGGTCAGCATCACCTGGCTGATCGACAGCCCATAGGTGGCGCAATGCCCAAGCAAGTCCTTGGCGTGTTTGAAGGGGAAGGTCAGCGGCGTGGTGTCTTCGACAATCCGGTCGGCGCCGGCCGCGTCTTCGTCCACCACAAACCCGCCACCGACCGAGTAATACTCGCGGCTGCGGATCTGGATGCCGGCGGCGTCGAAGGCCCGAAAAATCATGCCATTGGGATGGTAGGCGAGGGGTTTGCGAATCATCGCCAAATGTTCTTTCTCGTTGAACGCAATGCTGTGTTCACCGAGCAGGTTCAAGCGGCCGTCGCTGCGCATCTGCGCCAGGCGTGCAGCCACGGTTTCAGTATTCACGGTGTCCGGGTGTTCGCCTTCCAGGCCCAGCAACACGGCCTTGTCGCTGCCATGGCCTTTGCCGGTGGCGCCCAGCGAGCCATAGAGTTCCACCTTGATGCCGGTGGTGGCGCTCAACAGGTTGTCGCGCTTGAGGCCCTCGACGAAGCGAGCGGCGGCGCGCATCGGGCCAACGGTGTGGGAACTGGAGGGGCCGATGCCAATCTTGAACAGGTCGAACACGCTAAGGGACATGGTTGTTCTCCGGTTTCTTATTATTTTTGAAGACTGGCTCGGTTCAAATGTGGGAGCGGGCTTGCTCGCGAATGCGTTGGTTCAGTCACCAGATGTATCAACTGGTACACCGCATTCGCGAGCAAGCCCGCTCCCACATTTTTGACCGTGTTCCTCCAGTCAGATCAGGCGTAGCTTTCGATCGACGGGCACGCACACACCAGATTGCGGTCGCCAAACACGTTGTCGACCCGGCCAACCGGCGGCCAGTACTTGCCCTCAATCAACGACGCAACCGGGTACACCGCTTGTTCACGGCTGTACGGGTGGCTCCATTCGCCGACGATTTCAGCGGCAGTGTGCGGCGCGTTTTTCAGCGGGTTGTCGTCCTTGTCCAGCGTGCCGTTTTCCACCGCGCGGATTTCTTCGCGGATGGCAATCATCGCGTCACAGAAACGGTCCAGTTCTTCCTTGGATTCACTTTCGGTCGGCTCGATCATCAACGTGCCGGCCACCGGGAACGACATGGTCGGCGCATGGAAACCAAAATCGATCAGGCGCTTGGCCACGTCGTCCACGCTGATGCCGCTGCTGTCTTTCAACGGGCGCAGGTCCAGGATGCACTCGTGCGCCACCAGGCCATTGCTGCCGGTGTAGAGCACCGGGTAGTGCTCTTCGAGACGACGGGAAATGTAGTTGGCATTCAGGATCGCCAGTTGGGAGGCGCGCTTGAGGCCCGCGCCGCCCATCATGCTGATGTACATCCAGGTGATCGGCAGGATGCTCGCGCTGCCAAATGGCGCTGCGCACACCGCGCCTTCCTTGCGTTCCATGGCCGCGTGGCCAGGCAGGAACGGGGTCAGGTGCGATTTGACGCCAATCGGGCCAACACCCGGGCCGCCACCGCCGTGCGGGATGCAGAAGGTTTTGTGCAGGTTCAGGTGGGACACGTCGCCGCCGAACTTGCCCGGTGCGCACAGGCCGACCATGGCGTTCATGTTGGCGCCGTCGATGTACACCTGGCCGCCGTTGTCGTGAATGATCCCGCAGATCTCGCGGATGCCTTCTTCGAACACGCCGTGGGTGGACGGGTAGGTGATCATCAGCGCGGCAAGGTGCTCGCGGTGCTCGATGGCCTTGGCGCGCAGGTCTTCGATGTCGACGTTGCCGCGTGCATCGCAGGCGGTCACGACCACGCGCATACCGGCCATGTTGGCGGTCGCGGGGTTGGTGCCGTGGGCCGACGACGGGATCAGGCAGATGTCGCGGCGCGCTTCGCCACGGCTCTGGTGATAGGCACGAATCGCCAGCAGGCCGGCGTACTCGCCCTGGGAACCGGCGTTCGGCTGCAGCGAGATGGCGTCGTAACCGGTGGCCGCGCACAGCATGGCTTCCAGCTCGGACGTCAGTTGCAGGTAGCCAGCGCTTTGCTCGGCCGGGGCGAACGGGTGCAGGGCACCGAATTCGGCCCAGGTCACCGGGATCATTTCGCTGGCGGCGTTGAGCTTCATGGTGCACGAGCCCAGCGGGATCATGGTGCGGTCCAGCGCCAGGTCCTTGTCGGCCAGCTTGCGCAGGTAGCGCATCAGCTCGGTTTCGGAGTGATAACGGTTGAACACCGGGTGGCTGAGGATCGGCGACTGGCGCAGCAGCGCGGCCGGCAGGGTGCTTTGAACGTTGGCGTCGAATTCCGGCAGGGCTTTGCCGTCCGCGAAGATCGACCACAAGGCTTCGATATCCGCCTGGGTGGTGGTTTCGTCAACCGACAGGCCCAGGCGCTCAGCATCCACCACACGCAGGTTGATGCGCTGGGCGCGCGCCTTGTCGTGCAGGGCCGCGGTGTTGGCGCCGGTGTTGAGGGTCAGGGTGTCGAAGAAGTGTGTTTGCTCAACCTTCAGGCCCAGCGCGCTCAGGCCTTTGGCGAGAATCGCGGTCAGGTGATGAATGCGGTTGGCGATCTGGGTCAGGCCTTTGGGGCCGTGGTACACGGCGTACATGCTGGCGATGTTGGCCAGCAGCACTTGCGCGGTACAGATGTTGCTGGTGGCCTTCTCGCGGCGGATATGTTGCTCGCGGGTCTGCATGGCCAGGCGCAGGGCCGGCTTGCCGAAACGGTCGACGGACACGCCGACCAGACGGCCCGGCATGTCGCGCTTGAACGCATCCTTGGTGGAGAAATACGCCGCGTGCGGGCCACCAAAGCCCAGCGGCACGCCGAAGCGTTGCGCGCTGCCGATGGCCACGTCGGCGCCGAATTCACCCGGTGGGGTCAGCAGGGTCAGGGCCAGCAGGTCGGCGGCGACCGCGACCAAGGCATTGGCAGCGTGGAAACGTTCGGTCAGTTCACGGTAATCAAACACGTCACCGTTGCTGGCCGGGTATTGCAGCAGGGCGCCGAAGAATGCGCTGACGTCGGTCAGTTCACGCTCGTCGCCCACGACCACGTCGATACCCAGCGGCTCGGCACGGGTGCGCAGCACGTCGAGGGTTTGCGGGTGGCTGTGGATCGAGGCGAAGAAGGCGTTGCTGCCCTTGTTCTTGCTCAGGCGCTTGCAGAAGGTCATGGCTTCGGCGGCGGCGGTGGCTTCGTCGAGCAAGGACGCGTTGGCGATCGGCAGGCCGGTGAGGTCGCTGATCAGGGTCTGGAAGTTCAGCAGCGCTTCCAGACGGCCTTGGGAAATCTCGGGTTGGTACGGGGTGTAGGCGGTGTACCAGGCCGGGTTTTCCAGCAGGTTGCGCAGGATCGGCGACGGCGTGTGGCAGTTGTAGTAGCCCTGGCCGATGTAGGTCTTGAACAGTTGGTTCTGGCTGGCGATGGCCTTGATCTTGGCCAGGGCCTGAGCTTCGCTCAAGCCGTCTTCCAGGCCGAGCACGCTGGTGCCCTTGATGCTTTCCGGGATCACGCTGGCGCTCAGGGCTTCGAGCGAGTCAAAGCCCAGCTTTGCGAGCATTTGCTGCTCGTCTTCCTGGCGTGGGCCGATATGACGGGCGATGAATTCGTTGGCGGTGCTGAGATTGATCGTCATGGCGCGCTCCTCAGGCTTGGGCGTTGGCTTTGATCAGGCGGTCGTACGCATCCTGATCCAACAGCTTAGCCACTGCGTCGGCATCGGCGGGTTTAAAGCGGAAGAACCAGCCTTCGCCCATCGGGTCTTCGTTGACCAGTTCCGGGCTGTCGCTGAGTTTGTCGTTTACGTCGAGAACTTCGCCGTCCAGCGGCATGTACACGCCGCTCGCTGCCTTGACCGACTCAACGGTGGAGGCTTCTGCGCCCTTAGCGTAAACCTGCAACTCCGGCAGTTGCACGAAAACCACATCACCCAGCGCGTTTTGCGCAAAAGCGGTGATGCCCACGGTGACGCTGCCATCGGCTTCGGCGCGCAGCCATTCGTGATCTTCAGTGAAACGCAACTCGCTCATGGAAACTCCTCGGGGCCAGATTCGTCTGGTGGACGGGATTGGAATAATGAGGAGTTACTTAGCAATATCGCGGCCAATGTTATTAATTCGTTATAAATCAACGGTTTAATAAAATCGGTGAGGAGTTGGAAAGATTGGCCTGTAGCGATTTCGCTACAGCTGGGCCGCTGAAAAAAAGCCTATGTGGATCAAAGCCTTGCATGGCGCGCAAAAAACAGGGTTGTAGCGATATCGTTACGCTGTAGCGCTTTCAGTACGCTGGATGTCGTTCTCAGACTAGATTTGGCATGCAATCCAATGTGGGAGCGGGCTTGCTCGCGAAAGCAGTGTGTCAGTCAGCACATCTGTAGCTGACCCACCGCTTTCGCGAGCAAGCCCGCTCCCACCTATAGATCGAGTGCGTTCAGGGTTTGTTTGGGATGCCGTACTTGCGCAGGCGGTGGGCAATCGCGGTGTGCGAAGTCTGCAGGCGGCTCGCCAGTTGGCGGGTCGAGGGGTAACTGGCGTAGAGCTTTTCCAGCAGGCTGCGCTCGAAGTCTTCCACTGCTTGTTCGAGGCTGTCGACTTCACCGTCGCTTTGGCGCGCCACCGACGTGCCGGCGATGTCCAGGTCGCCGATGTCCACCAAACTGCTTTCGCAAATCGCGGCGGCGCGGAAGATCACGTTTTGCAGCTGCCGAACGTTGCCCGGCCAGCGGTTTCCCAACAGCGCCGGATAGGTGCCCGGCGCCAGGCGGCACACCGGGCGCTGGATCTGCGCGCAGGCCTGCTGCATGAAGTAGCGGGCGAGCAGCAAGATGTCCTGGCCGCGCTCGCGCAACGGCGGCACTTCGACGTTGAGCACATTGAGGCGGTAGAACAGGTCTTCACGAAAGGTGCCTTCGCTGACCATCTTTTCCAGGTCGCGGTGGGTGGCGCTGAGGATGCGCACATTGACCTTTACTTCGCGGTCGCCGCCGACGCGCCGGAAGCTGCCGTCGTTGAGAAAACGCAGCAGCTTGGCCTGCAAATACGGTGACATCTCGCCGATTTCATCCAGAAACACCGTGCCTTGGTTGGCCAGCTCCATCAGCCCCGGCTTGCCGCCGCGCTGCGCGCCGGTAAAGGCGCCGGGGGCGTAGCCGAACAGTTCACTCTCGGCGAGGTTTTCCGGCAGCGCCGCGCAGTTCAAGGCCAGAAACGGCGCACTGTGGCGCGCGCTGATGGCGTGACAGGCCCGCGCGACCAGCTCTTTGCCGGTGCCGGTTTCGCCTTGGATCAACAGCGGCGCATCGAGTGCCGCGACGCGCTGCGCACGCGCCTTGAGGGTGCGGATCACCGGTGACTCGCCCAACAACGCATCAAAGCCTTCGGCATGGTCGTGGTGCAGCGCCGACAGTTGCTCGCCGATGCGGTTGGGCTGGTACAGCGTCAGCAGGGCGCCGGCGTCGGTGATCGGCGTGGCGTCCAGCAAAAAAGTCTGGCCGTTGACGCTGATTTCGCGCAGCGGCAGGCGAAAGCCGTGTTCCAGCAAGGTCTCCAGCAGCGCCGCGTCGTTGAACAGCTCGCTGATGCTTTCCCCCGCCGGCTCGCGGCCGTACAGGGCGATCAGCGCCGGGTTGGCCAGCAGGATCTTGCCGGCACTGTCCAGCGCCAGCACCGGGTCGGTCATGGCGGCCAGCAGGGCGTCGAGTTGCAGGTGGCGGCGTTGGCCGGGGAGGATGTCCACCACCGTGACCGCCTGTACACCGTGCACGCTGAACAGCGCGTCGCGCAGTTCTTCGAGTACCTCGGCGCTCAGCGTCGGCGCATCGATGTAGACGTTGGGCGGCACCATCTCCACCGCATCCAGGTTGAGATTGCGCCCACCGAGCAGGGCCAGGACTTCCTGGGTAATGCCGACGCGGTCGATGAAGCTGACGTGGATACGCATGGGGCGGTTAACGATTCTGGGGAGCGTGAGGCGGCAAGTATGCCTTGGCGCTGAGGGAGATCAAAATGTGGGAGCGGGCTTGCTCGCGAATGCGGTGTGCCAGTCGCTTGATTCATTGACTGAAAGACCGCATTCGCGAGCAAGCCCGCTCCCACATGGAGGGTGTTGTGTCAGTGCGAACGTGTTATCCCAAGTGCTCGGGCTTGACCGGATCCCCGGGCTTCACATCCAGCTGATGCCGTACGTCCTCAAACATCAAGTCGTACTGCTTGTGCATCTGGCCGTTAAGCGTCGCGATCTTGGGCATGCCATATTTCTGCGCGATGTTCATCGCATGGCGCGCAAAATCAAAGGCCTGGTCCTTGGGCAAAAAGAATTCCTCCTTGAGGTCCTTGCCCTGCACCGAACCGTGCAGCTTGAAGAGCATTCCCTTGCCTTCCTTTGGGTCCTGGCTGACCTCGTAGTCGATGCACAGGTTGTAGCTGTAGTCATCCTTGTTGAGCGCGTGACGTTCGACGTGCAAGTGACCGGGTTCAAAGGTGGCCATAGGCGTATCTCCTTTACTTCACAGATAGGTGATGCCAGGTTTTGCCGTGCTGATGCGTGTACCGGCACTGCCCTGGACGATGGCTTCGATGTCCGAGAGTGAACCGATGACGGCGGTTTTTCCAGTCTGGCGGGCGAACTCGCAGGCGGCTTGTACCTTGGGGCCCATGGAGCCGGCGGCGAAGCCGAGTTTTTCCATGTCGTCGGGGTGGGCCTGGCCGATGGCTTTCTGGGTCGGCTTGCCGAAGTCGATAAAGGCCGCATTAACGTCGGTGGCGATCACCAGCAAATCGGCGTCCAGTTGCGCGGCCAGCAGGGATGAGCACAGGTCTTTGTCGATCACCGCTTCAATGCCACGCAGCTTGCCGTCCTCGCCGTACATGGTCGGGATGCCGCCGCCACCGGCGCAGATCACGATGGCGTTTTTTTCCAGCAGCCACTTGATCGGGCGGATTTCAAAGATGCGTTTGGGGCGTGGGCTGGCAACCACACGACGATACTTATCGCCGTCCGGGGCGATGGCCCAGCCTTTTTCGGCGGCGAGTTTCTCGGCTTCGGCTTTGGCGTATACCGGGCCGATGGGTTTGGTCGGGTTTTTGAAGGCCGGGTCGTTGGCGTCCACTTCCACCTGGGTCAGCAAGGTTGCGAACGGCACTTCGAAGTCCAGCAGGTTGCCCAATTCCTGTTCGATGATGTAGCCGATCATGCCTTCGGTTTCGGCGCCCAGCACGTCCAGCGGGTAGGGCGACACGCTGGTATAGGCCGCCGCCTGCAACGACAGCAGGCCGACTTGCGGGCCATTGCCGTGGGCGATCACCAACTCGTTGCCGGGATGGATCTTGGCGATCTGTTCGGTGGCGATTCGGATGTTGGCGCGTTGGTTATCCGCGGTCATGGGTTCACCACGGCGGAGCAGGGCGTTACCGCCCAGTGCAACGACGATACGCATAAAGAATGTCCTTCTGAAAGTTCTAGGTTGCGAACACAGGACCCAATGTGGGAGAGGGCTTATGTGGGAGCCGGGCTTGCCTGCGATGGCATCACCTCGGTACATCTGAAATACCGAGGCGTCTGCATCGCAGGCAAGCCAGCTCCCACAGAAGCACTCCCACATTGACTGCGTTCCAACAGTGGGAGCGGTGTTGGGTTAGATATCCGCCAGCGCCGACACCAGAATCGCCTTGATGGTGTGCATGCGGTTTTCCGCTTGCTCAAAGGCGATGTTGGCCGGCGACTCGAACACCTCTTCGGTCACTTCCACACCATTGGCCAGGTTCGGGTAACGCGCGGCAATGTCCTTGCCCACCTTGGTTTCGCTGTTATGAAACGCCGGCAGGCAGTGCATGAACTTCACGCGTGGGTTGCCCGAGGCCTTCATCATTTTGGCGTTGACCTGGTACGGCAGCAGTTGCTCGATACGCTCGTCCCACGCTTCCACTGGCTCGCCCATCGACACCCAGATATCGGTGTGGATGAAGTCCACGCCTTTGACCGCTTCTTTCGGGTCTTCAGTGATGGTGATGCGCGCGCCGCTCTCTTCGGCAAACGCCTGGCACTGCTTGATGAAATCCTCGTGTGGCCACAGGGCTTTCGGCGCGCCGATGCGCACGTCCATGCCCAGCTTGGCGCCGATCATCAGCAGCGAATTGCCCATGTTGTAACGCGCATCGCCGAGGTAGGCGTAGCTGATGTCATGCAGCGGCTTGTCGCTGTGTTCGCGCATGGTCAGGGTGTCGGCGATCATTTGCGTCGGGTGGAATTCGGCGGTGAGGCCGTTGAACACCGGCACGCCGGCGAACTTGGCCAGCTCTTCGACGATTTCCTGTTCAAAGCCACGGTACTCGATGGCATCGAACATGCGGCCCAATACGCGGGCGGTGTCTTTCATGCTTTCTTTGTGGCCGATCTGCGACGACACCGGGTCGATGTAGGTGACGTGGGCGCCCTGGTCGTGGGCCGCCACTTCGAACGCGCAACGGGTGCGGGTCGAGGTTTTTTCGAAGATCAGCGCGATGTTTTTGCCCTTCAGGTGTGGACGCTCGGTGCCGGTGTATTTGGCGCGCTTGAGGTCGCGGGACAGGTCCAGCAGGTAGTGCAGCTCGCGGGTGGTGTGGTGCATCAGCGAGAGCAGGCTGCGGTTGCGCATATTAAAAGCCATGGTGGATCTCCTTCTGTTTAGGTTATCCCCTTGGCCGGCGCCTCATGAGCGGCGGCCAAGGTTTGAAAGTTAGTAGTCGATTGGGTCGCGGATGATCGGGCAGGTCATGCAGTGGCCGCCGCCACGGCCGCGACCGAGTTCACCGGCGCTGATGGTGATGACTTCCACGCCGGCCTTGCGCAGCAGGGTGTTGGTGTAGGTGTTGCGGTCGTAGCCGATCACCACGCCAGGCTCCACGGCCACTACGTTGTTGCCGTCGTCCCACTGCTCGCGCTCGGCGGCGAAGCTGTTGCCGCCGGTCTCGACCACGCGCAGCGCCTTGAGGTTGAGTGCTGCGGCCACGGTTTCGAGGAAGTTGGTTTTCTCCCGCTGGATATCGATGCCGTGGGGCTTGCTTTCATCCGGGCGCAGGGTGAAGGGGATGATCTGGTTGACCACTTCCGGGAAGACGGTGACCAGGTCGCGGTCGCAGAAGCTGAACACGGTGTCCAGGTGCATCGCCGCGCGGGATTTGGGCAGGCCGGCAACGATCACGCGTTCCACGGCTTTGTTTTTGAACAGGTTGCGCGCCAGTTGGCCAATGGCCTGGTGAGAAGAGCGCTCGCCCATGCCGATCAACACCACGCCATTGCCAATCGGCATGACGTCGCCGCCTTCCAGCGTGGCGGCCCCATGCTCCTGGTCGGGGTCGCCGTACCAGATCTGGAAGTCTGCGTTGGTGAACTCGGGGTGGAATTTGTAGATGGCCGAGGCCAGCAGGGTTTCCTGGCGTCGCGCCGGCCAGTACATCGGGTTCAGCGTCACGCCGCCGTAGATCCAGCAGGTGGTGTCGCGAGTGAACTGGGTGTTGGGCAGCGGCGGCAGAATGAAGCTTGCGTGGCCGAGGAAGTCGCGGAACATCTCGATGGTCTTGCCACCGAAGCTGCTCGGCAGGTCCTCGGCCGACACGCCACCGATCAGGAACTCGCTGATTTTGCGCGGCTCAAGGCTGCGCAGCCAGGAACTGACTTCATCGACCAGGCCAAGGCCCACGGTGTTTGGGGTGATCTTGCGTTCCAGAATCCAGTCCAGCGCTTCGGGGATGGCAACGATGTCGGTCAGCAGGTTGTGCATTTCCAGCACATCGATATCCCGCTCGCGCATCTTGGTGACGAAGTCGAAGTGGTCGCGCTTGGCCTGGGCCACCCACAGCACGTCATCGAACAGCAGTTCATCGCAGTTGTTGGGGGTCAGCCGCTGGTGGGCCAAACCTGGGGAGCACACCATGACTTTGCGCAGTTTGCCGGCTTCGGAATGTACGCCGTACTTCACTTTTTCCGTGGTCATTACAGATCCTCCAGTAGAAAACACTTACAGAGTCAAGAAGCCGTCGTAGAGGCCATAGGCAGCCACCAGGGCGCCAATGACGACGGCGGCGAAAATCAGCTTCTCGACGTTGGTGAAAATCGGTTTGCCCAATTCATGCTTGGCTTTGGCGAACAGGATTACGCCAGGTGCGTACAGCAGGGCGGACAGCAGCAGGTATTTCACGCCGCCGGCGTAGAGCAGCCAGACCGCGTAGATCAACGCGATGGCGCCGATGAACAGGTCTTTCTTGCGTTCGCGCAGGGCGTTTTCGTAGGTCTCGCCGCGCACCGCCAGCAGCAACGCATAAGCGGCCGACCACAGGTAAGGCACCAGGATCATCGAGGTGGCGAGGTAGATCAGCGACAGGTAGGTGCTGGCGGAAAACAGCGTGATCACCAGGAAAATCTGCACCATGGCGTTGGTCAGCCACAGGGCGTTGGCCGGCACGTGGTTGGCGTTTTCCTTACGCAGGAACTCCGGCATGGTGTGGTCCTTGGCGGCGGCGAACATGATCTCCGCACACAACAGCACCCACGACAGCAGCGCGCCCAGCAAGGAAATGATCAAGCCGACGCTGATCAGCACTGCGCCCCAATGACCGACCACATGCTCCAGCACGGCGGCCATCGACGGGTTCTGCAACTTGGCCAGTTCCGGCTGGGTCATGATCCCCAAAGACAGCACGTTCACCAGCATCAGGAACAGCAGCACGGTGATAAAGCCAATCACCGTGGCCTTGCCCACGTCGCTGCGTTTTTCCGCCCGCGACGAGAAGATGCTCGCGCCTTCGATGCCGATGAACACCCACACGGTGACCAGCATCATGTTGCGCACCTGGTTCATCACACTGCCCAGGTCCGGGTTTTTAACGCCCCAGATGTCAGCGGTGAAGATGTCCAGCTTGAACGCGAACAGTGCGATCAACACGAACAGCACCAGCGGCACGACCTTGGCGACGGTGGTCACCAGGTTGATGAACGCCGCTTCCTTGATCCCGCGCAGTACCAGAAAGTGCACGGCCCACAGCAACACCGACGCGCCAATCACCGCTGCCGGGGTGTTGCCTTCGCCAAAGATCGGAAAGAAGTAACCGAGGGTGCTGAACAGCAACACGAAGTAACCGACGTTGCCCAGCCAGGCGCTGATCCAGTAACCCCAGGCTGACGAGAAGCCCATGTAGTCGCCGAAACCGGCCTTGGCGTAGGCGTACACGCCGCCGTCGAGGTCGGGTTTGCGGTTGGCCAGGGTCTGGAACACGAAGGCGAGGGTCAGCATGCCGATGGCGGTAATCACCCACCCAATCAACACCGCACCCACATCGGCGCTGGCGGCCATGTTTTGCGGCAGTGAGAAGATCCCGCCACCAATCATTGAGCCCACGACCAGCGCAACCAGCGCGCCTAATCGAAGTTTTCCGGGAGATTCAGACATTGCATGACTCCAATGCAGGAGAAGAGAGACCACAGAATAATTCCGTGCGCTAATCAAACAGCTGACTCAGATCACTTCATTGGCACATTCCATTGTGAATTAATGACTTAGGGGTAAGAACCCTGAGCAATAGTGTTCCTCGCAAAGTCGCGTCCCAGAGCGGCTCTGCGTTGTGATTAATCATTTAGTGCGTTTATGTGGACTTTTGAAGCTAGCCCCTTTTGCTGAATGTGCAAACTTTTTCGGGACGGACTGCCAAATAGCCGGAAGCTGGCAAAGTGCCTGCCTATTTAAATTCTAAATAAACCTAAACTATATAAACTGTCATGCCATTACGTTATGAGCTTGACCGTTTTATCGCTGTCTTTAATAAACGTTACACTCGCTGAACTAATTAGTTGAGTGCACGGTCGTCAGCTCAATTGTTAGTTATTCAGGAGTGTCCATGTCGCAACCGGCCCAAAAACTCAAACTCAGTGCGCTGATCGCCCTGGTGGTGGGCTCAATGATTGGCGGGGGGATTTTCTCCTTGCCGCAGAACATGGCTGCACGCGCTGAAGTGGGCGCCATATTGATCGGCTGGGCGATCACCGCCGTGGGCATGCTGACGTTGGCCTTCGTGTTTCAGACCCTGGCCAACCGCAAGCCCGAACTGGACTCCGGGGTGTATGCCTACGCCAAGGCCGGTTTTGGCGACTACATGGGGTTTTCGTCGGCCTGGGGTTACTGGATCAGCGCCTGGATGGGCAATGTCGGTTACTTCGTGTTGCTGTTCAGCACCCTCGGCTACTTTTTCCCGGTGTTCGGCCAGGGCAACACGCCGATCGCCATCGCCTGCGCCTCGCTGTTGTTGTGGGCCGTGCATTTTCTAGTGATGCGCGGGATCAAGGAGGCAGCGTTCATCAACCAGATCACCACCGTGGCGAAGATCGTGCCGCTGCTGATGTTTATCGTGATCGCCGGTGTGGCGTTCAAGGCGGATATCTTCACCCGTGACATCTGGGGCCTGGGCAACCCGCAAGTCGGCAGCGTGGTTGATCAAGTGCGCAACATGATGCTGGTCACCGTGTTTGTGTTCATCGGCATCGAAGGCGCCAGCGTGTATTCGGCGCGGGCCGAGAAGCGTTCGGACGTCGGCCGGGCCACGGTAATCGGGTTTCTTGGGGTCCTGGCGCTGCTGGTGCTGGTGAATGTGTTGTCCTTGGGAATCATGAGCCAGCCGGAATTGGCGCAGTTGCAAAACCCGTCCCTGGCGGGCGTGCTGGAACATATCGTCGGCCCTTGGGGCGCGATGGCGATCAGCATTGGCCTGGCCGTGTCCTTGCTTGGCGCCTTGCTGTCCTGGGCGCTGCTGTGCGCGGAAATTCTGTATGCCACTGCCCATGACAAGACCATGCCGGCTTTCCTGAAAAAGGAAAACGCCAACCAGGTGCCGGTCAACGCGCTGTGGCTGACCAATGTGATGATCCAGATCTTTCTGGTGATCACGCTGTTTTCCCACAGCACCTACACCACACTGATCTACCTGGCGTCTTCGATGATTCTGGTGCCGTACCTGTGGTCGGCGGCCTATGCGGTGCTGTTGAGTGTGCGTGGCGAAACCTACGAAGGCGCCCGCCGCCAGCGCATGCAAGATTTGCTGGTGGGCCTGATTGCCCTGGCGTATGCCGTGTGGCTGCTTTATGCCGGCGGCTTGAAATACCTGCTGCTGTCGGCACTGCTGTATGCGCCCGGTGTGATTCTGTTCGCCCTGGCCAAGCGCGAGCAGGGCCAGCCCTTGTTCACCCCTGTGGAAAAAGGCATTTTCAGCTGCGTTGTCGCCGGCGCGGGGTTGGCGGCATATGGCTTGTATGGCGGGGTATTGTCGTTGTGAGACTGGCGTATCAGCCGCCCTATGACTGGGCGGCGATGCTGGGCTTTTTGTCCCTGCGTGCGATCACTGGGCTGGAAAGTGTCGAGGCAGGTGTGTATCGGCGCAGCATCCATGTTGACGGTTGCCACGGCTGGATCAGCGTTGCGCCGGGCGCGGGCGATTGGTTGGAAGTAGGCGTCGAGGTTTCTGACGCGGCGGCGCTTGCTGAGGTCGAGCGGCGTTTGAGAGCCATGTTCGACCTGGACGCCCAGCCCGGGTTGATCAACGCGCAATTGGCTGCCGACCCGTTGATGGCGCAACTGGTGGCGGCGCGTCCGGGCCTTCGCGTGCCGGGCGCGTGGGACGGTCTGGAACTGGCGATTCGCGCAGTATTGGGCCAGCAGATCACGGTGGTCGCAGCCATTCGCCTGGCGGGCAAGCTGGTGGCGCAGTATGGCCAGCCACTGGCAACCCCACACGCGGGTATCACCCATCTGTTCCCGACGCCGCAGGTGTTGGCGCAGGCGGATCTGGCGACGTTGGGCATGCCCAAAGCGCGGGGCCGCACGATGTCCGGTGTGGCTCAGGCGTTGCTGGATGACCCGCAGTTGTTTGAGCCCAAAGCCAGTCTCAACGACGGCGTGGCCCGGCTGGTGGCCTTGCCGGGGATTGGCGACTGGACCGCGCAATACATCGCCATGCGTCAAATGCGTGAGCCGGATGCGTTTGCGTCGGGGGATGTTGGGTTGATCAATGCATTGGCGGCATTGGAAGGCGGGCCGGTTTCGGCGCGCCAGTTATTGGTGCGGGCTGAGGCGTGGCGGCCGTTGAGGGCGTATGCAGCGCAGCATTTGTGGGCGTCGCTGCAACGGGCGGATTGATGGCGTCTGTTAGGGCCTCTTCGCGGGCAAGCCCGCTCCCACAGGTTGACCGCATTTCAAAGGATGTACTCGGTAAAGCCTCTTCGCGGGCGAGCCCGCTGCCACAGGTTGACCGCGCTCCAAAGGATGTACTCGGTAAGGCGTCTTCGCGGGCAAGCCCGCTGCCACAGGTTGACTGCATTCCAAAGAATGTACTCGGTAAAGTCTCTTTGCGGGCAAGCCCGCTCCCACAGGTTGACCGCATTCCAAAGGATGTACTCGGTAAAGTGTCTTCGCGGGCAAGCCCGCTCTCACAGGTTGACCGCACTCCAAAGGATGTACTCGGTAAGGCGTCTTCGCGGGCAAGCCCGCTCACACATGTTGACCGCGTTCCAAAGGATGTACTCGGTAAGGCGTCTTCGCGGGCAAGCCCGCTGCCACAGGTTGACCGCGTTCCAAAGGGTGTACTCGGTAAAGCGTCTTCGCGGGCAAGCCCGCTGCCACAGGTTGACCGCATTCCAAAGGATGTACTCGGTAAAGCGTCTTCGCGGGCAAGCCCGCTCCCACAGGTTGGCCGCGTTCCAAAGGATGTACTCGGTAAAGTGTCTTCGCGGGCAAGCCCGCTCTCACAGGTTGACCGCATTCCAAAGGATGTACTCGGTAAAGCGTCTTCGCGGGCAAGCCCGCTGCCACAGGTTGACCGCGTTCCAAAGGGTGTACTCGGTAAAGTGTGGGAGCGGGCTTGCCCGCGAAGGCGGTCTTCAGGTCACCACTGAGCCCGGTGCGAGCCCAATTCCCCCGCCGGCAAATCCCACTGCAGCGGCGTGCCGCTGAGGGTGACCGGTGCCAGCAACCGATGGGCCTGACCCCACGCCGTCTGCTCCACCACCAACCCCTGGTCACTCGGCTCTTCGGCCCGTAACGCCGGTTGCTGCGGCACCTGTCCGGCTTCCACCAGCAACTTCGCCGTGCGCGCCAGTGACAATCGCGCCGAGCCGCCACGCCCGGATTTAAAGCGTTCGCTTAGCGCCTGGATCGCGCTGGCTGCCATCAAATACCCGGTGGCGTGATCCAGCGCCTGCACCGGCAGCGGCACCGGTTTATCCGACTGCTTCCAGGCCATGCCCGCGTCGGCAATCCCGCTGCTCATCTGCACCAGGCTGTCGAAGCCGCGGCGATTGCGCCAGGGGCCGCTCCAGCCATAGGCATTGAGGCTCACGTCGATCAGCCCGGGGGCGAGGGTCTGCAGTTCTGCGGCGGTGTAGCCCAGTTGCTCAAGGGCGTCGGCGCGGTAACCGTGAAACAGGATGTCGGCGTCCTTGAGCAGCGCTTCAAACACCTGTCGGCCTTCGGGGCTCTTCAAGTCCAGACGTGCGCAGCGTTTGCCCAAGGTCATTTCCGGCACCACGCCGGGTTCGTTCCAGTCAGGCGAGTCGATGCGCAGCACGTCGGCGCCGAGCCCGGCGAGGAAGCGACTGGCCACGGGGCCGGCCAATACGCGCGTCAGGTCCAATACCTTGATGCCCGCCAACGGGCGCGCCACCGAGCCAAGCCAGGGTTTGTCGGTGGTGGTGTCGAAGGTCTGGCGCTGCACCAACTTCTCGGCATTCACCGCCAACCCCTGGGGATGGGTTTGCCAGGCCTGCCACGCGCGCATCTGCGCTGCGCAGCCGTTGACATCGACAATCGCCTGCTCCAGCTCGGCGGCGTTCCACGTAGCAACGTTTGCGGCCATTTCGGCGCGGTCATTGACCTTGCCCAAGACCCGTTCGGCGGCGGCGCGGTGATGCGGGGCGTTGGTGTGCAGGCGAATCCAGCCATCGGCGCAGGCATAGTCGCCGGCCACCGGGTCCCACAGCGGCGGTGTTTCCCAACCCAAGGGGCGAATCGAGGACGAAAACCAGAAGGAGGCGAGGCGCCGGTCCACGCTGACGCTGGGCAAACGCCCGGTCTGTTGGTGGATAAGGTGAGCCACGGCCTGGCCGGCTGCGCCAATGCTGGCGCTGGCCAGTTCGGTGACGGCGAAGGTCGAGGGCAGGGCGCCAGCCTCGGTGAAAGTCAGCGGGGATTGCGGTAGATCGAGTGCGGCTTGGATGGGAGTCAGCAGGTCAGTCATCAAAGGCCCTCCGTTAGAGAAGGGCCACTATAGAAGATCCTCACACCGGTGTGACAACTCCCGGTTCCAACGGCAGGTCGATGCTGGCGATGAAACCTCCGTCGGGGTGATTGGCCAGGATCAGGCTGCCGCCATGGCGTTCCGCTGCGCGCCTGGCAATCGCCAGACCCAGGCCGTGGCCTTGGGCAGCCTGGCCGGGCGCGCGGTAAAACGGTTCGCCCAATTGGCTGAGGTGTTCGGCTTCGACGCCGGGGCCGTGGTCGCGCACGCTGATCAGAATGCGCTCGCCGTGGCGCCGGGCGTGCAACTCGATCGGTTGACCCTGTGGGTTGAAGCGCTGGGCGTTGCGCAGCAGGTTATCCACGGCGCGCTCGATCATGGTCGGCCAGCCCTTGAGCGCCAGCTCGGGGTCGGCGGTCAGTTGCACCACCTGGTCGGGAGCGCCGAGCTGGGCGTCCTTTTGCAGGCTTTTGAGCAGTGGGTTGAGGTCGACTTCTTCGGCACTCGCGTTGTCGGCATCGACGCGGGCCAAGACCAGGATTTCGCTGATCAGCGCTTCCAGGCGATCGCACTCGCGGGTCAGGCGTGGCCAGAGTCTTTCGCGTTCTTCAGGGCTTGCGCGTTCGGCCAACGCCAGGGCGATGCGCAAGCGGGCCAGGGGTGAGCGCAGTTCGTGGGACACGTCGCGCAGCAACTGGCGCTGGCTGCCGATCAGGCTTTGCAGGCGGGCGCCCATGCGGTTGAAGTCGGTGGCCAATACGCCGAATTCATCGCGTCGGTTGGCCAGGCGCGCCAGGCTGTTTTGTTGGTAGGTGGCCTGGCCCAGGTCATGCACCGCGCCGCGCAGACGGCTGAGCGGGCGGGTAATGGACAGCGTCACCAGCAGGCTGAAGAGGGTCAGCACCACCAGCGCAATCGCCAGCGCACTCAGCGGCCAGAGCAGGCTACTGCGGTGCCAGGCGTCGAGTTCCGGGTGCGGGATGCGGTAGATCAGCAGGTAGGTGTCGCCGGTTTTTTCACTGGTGTACTCGGCGGTCAGGCGGCGCCACGGCAGGTGGCCGTCCTGGCTGTCATTTTGCCGGGCCTCGAAGGCGGCGGCGCGGCGGGGGAACGTACCGCGCACCACCGGCTCGCCGCTTTCATTGAGCACCTGCACGTCGATGTGGTACTGGCGTTTGCGTTGTTGCAGTAAATCCTGAGCGGCGTCCTCGCCCTGGGCTTCGTAGAGTTGCGTCCACTCCTGCGCCAGGTTGTTGAGGCCGGGATGACGGCTGAGAATCCAGGCGTCCTGGTTGAGCATGTGCCCAAGCAGGATCGACAGCCCGGCAACCAAGGCGATGGCCAGCCAGAAACTGGCCAGGATGCGCCAGAACAATGAACGCACAGGAAACCCTCAAGCAGGAAAAGCCCAGCGGCGCGAGCCACTGGGCTGGGGTGGTAAAGCTAGAGCATTATTGCGCTTTTTGCGGCTGCTGGGCTTTCCAGGCCTGGAATTCCTTCCACTCGGCGCGGCGTTCGGCTTGTTTCTTGACGATCTCGTCGAATTTCTTCTGTTGATCGGGCTTGAGCACGGCGCGGATGTCAGCCTGGGTTTTTTGCTTGGCGGCGGCCATTTCGTTTTTCATGGCTTGCTGGTCAGCGGCTGGGAGTTTGTCCAGGTACTTGCGCACGATCTCTTTGCGGCCGTGCCATTGTTCACCCATCAGCTTGCCGATTTGCTCGCGCTGTTCGCGGCTCAGGTCGAGTTGGCTCAGCGGGCCGCCTTTGCCACGCGGACCGTGTTCACCGCCGTGGCCCGGGCCACCCATCATGTGGCCTTCAGGGCCGCCCATCGGGCCTGGGCCTTCTGGCGCGGCGGCCATGGCAACGGTCGGCAGGGCAGCGGCGAACATCAAAGCGATAAGGGTCTTGCGCATGGTGATTCTCCTGTCTCTATTCCGGTGAGTCCGGATGTGAGTAGGTTACTCAGATCAAGGTCAGCGGCGGTCAGGTGTGGGTAAAGCTTGGGTAAAGAGGGGGTTGGTGGGGGCTGACAAAACTTGGGGTGGGGTTGGGGCTGAGTGCATATCCGTTGCTGCGGTTATGGCCACTTACGGTTCCGCTCTTACAGCGGGTCACTTTTGGCAAACGCCCCAAAAGTAACCAAAAGGTCTTTGCCCCACCACTCGGCACCTCGCCCAGGCTCGGTGTGCCCTCACTCCGGCTTGAATCCGTGGGCCGCCGCGACGGGCCATCCATGGCCCAACGCAGCTAACCCGGCGTCCTGCCGGGTTACCCACGGATTCAAGCCTGCGTTCGGCCAGCGTGGTTGACGGGGCCTGTCAGATCAAAGTCAAAAGCAGATCAAAAGCAGAGCACGGCGGCCTAGTAGCCGACCTGAGTGGTTGAAGCAAAAGCAGATCAACAGCACGGCAACGCACCTCTATCTGATGCACAGAGATCCAAATGTGGGAGCGGGCTTGCTCGCGAAGGCGGTGGGTCAGTTAGTTCATGTGTAGCTGACACGCCGCCTTCGCGAGCAAGCCCGCTCCCACAAGTTGACCGAGTGCAGCCGCCAGCACTGCACCGCTCTGCTTTTGCTTTTCTGTGGGAGCTGGCTTGCCTGCGATGCAGACAACTCGGTCTATCAGGCACAACCAGTTGATGCCATCGCAGGCAAGCCAGCTCCCACATTTGATTGAGTTCAGCCTTCAAGATCAGGTCGGCTGTCAGGCCGCCTTGCTTGCGCTTTTGATCTAACCACTCAGGTCGGCTACCAGGCCGCCGTGCTCTGCTTTTGATCTTGATCTGCTGTTGACTTTGATCTTAGGCGCCCCGTTAAACCACGCTGGCCGAACGCAGGCTTGAATCCGTGGGTAACCCGGCAGGACGCCGGGTTAGCCGTGTTGGGCCATGGATGGCCCGTCACGGCGGCCCACGGATTCAAGCCTTCGTTCGGGCACACCGAGCCTAGGCGAGGTGCCGAGTGGTGGGGCAAGAGCCCTTTGGTTACTTTGGGGCTTTTCCAAAGTGACCCGCCGTAAGGGCGGAACCCAAAGCGGCCATCACCCAAACAACGGATATACCCCCACCCCAAAAGCTCGCCCCAAGGCCCAACCCCCCGCAATCCTCAGAGGCTGTAATAATACCCGCGACTACGCAACGCCACGATCCGTGGTCGGCCATCCGGGTGTGGGCCGATCTTTTTACGCAGGTTGCTCACGTGCATATCCAAGCTGCGATCGTAAAGGGTCAACTTACGCCCCAGGGCAATCTGCGCCAGTTCCTGCTTATCCAGCGGTTCACCCGGCTGGCGCAGCAAGGCTTCAAGCAGGCGACTCTCGGAAACGGTGAGGGCAAATTCCTGCTCATCGATGGTCACCACCCCACGCACCGGGCTGAAGCACAGGTCGCCCAGTTCCAGCTGAGTAGACACCGCCGCCGGATGACTGCGGCGCAATACGGCGCGCAAGCGGGCAGTCAGTTCGCGCGGGTCGCAGGGCTTGGCCAGGTAATCGTCGGCGCCCAGCTCCAGGCCGAGGATGCGGTCCAGCGGCTCGCCCCGTGCCGAAAGCATCAGCACCGGCAGTTCCGGATGGTCGTTGCGCAATTGCTTGAGCAGCTCCAGGCCGCTGCCGTCGGGCAGCATCACATCAAGCACCACTGCTGCAGGGGCGCTGTCGGCCAGGGCTTTGCGCGCGCTCAAGCCGTCGTGGCAGGCGCGCACCTGGAAACCTTCCTGGCTCAGCCAACTGGTCAGCAGCTCGCAGAGCTCCTGGTCATCATCTATCAGTAACAGCTCGCTCATGACTCACTCAATTTAGCCATTGTCGACGGCGACGGTGCCCACCGCTGGCGAAGATACCGCACAGCAGGGCGATCAGGGCGACGGCCCCTCCGGTGACAAACCACTGTTGTTGCTCGGTCAGCCAGCGGGTCAAGGCGCCGCCTTGTGATGCTTTGAGTTGCTGGGCCAGGCGTTGGTTCTCTTGGCGCAAGCGACTCAGTTGGGCACTTTCGCGGGCAGTGTCTGCGCTTTGCAATTGCTTGCTCAGCTCTTCACGCAGCCGTTCACTTTCTTTCAAACGTTGCTGCAACTCGGTGATCTGGCTGCCGGCACTCAGGGACAGGGGCGTGGAACTGCCGGTGTTCGAGGTTTCTTCAGCGTGGGCGGTAGCCCCGATCGTTAACACGGCCAACAGACACAACTGACGTAAGCGCATCGGAACTCCTGATTCCACACGAATATTCAGAACGTTGTCGGCAGGTTACCGAGAATAATGAGCAATTAGGAGCGCGCCGAACCGAATAGGTTCGGCCCGGCTTTATTAAAGAAAGCGGTTCAAGGCAGGACTTGCTTGAACGGCTTGATCACCACATCAGCGTAGACGCCTGCTGCTACATACGGGTCGGCCTTGGCCCAGGCTTGGGCGTCGGCCAACGACGCAAACTCGGCGACGATCAGGCTGCCGGTGAAGCCGGCGTCGCCTGGGTCGTTGCTGTCCACGGCCGGGTGTGGGCCGGCCAGCACGATGCGGCCTTCGGCTTGCAGCTGTTTGAGGCGTTCGATGTGGGCCGGGCGCACGGACAGGCGTTTTTCCAGCGAGTTGGCAACGTCGGTAGCAATGATGGCGTAGAGCATGTCAGTCCTCGGTTTTCGGCGTGGTAGGGGCGGTGTCATGCAGATGGCGCGACAGGTAGATACCCTGGCCGATCAGGAACAATACGGTCATGCCCAGGCTGCCGAAGACCTTGAAGTCGACCCAGTAGGCCTGGAAGGTAAAGGCCACGAACAGGTTGGCGGCGCCGCAGAACAGGAAAAACACGATCCAGGCCACGTTCAAGCGTGTCCACACCGGGTCCGGCAGGGTCAGTGCATGGCCCATGATGCGCTTGATCAGCAGGCGATCACCGATGAAGTGGCTGCCGATGAAGACCAGGGCGAACAGCCAGTTCACCACGGGGGCTTTCCATTTAAGGAAGGTTTCGCTGTGGAAGGCCAGGGTCAGGCCACCGAATACCAGGCAGGCAATCAGGGTCAGCCATTGGCTTTTTTCCAGCTTGCGCTGGGAGATGAAGATGGCGCCGTAGACCACGATCGAGCTGATGATCAGCACGGCGGTGGCGCTGTAGATGCCCCCGAATGTCAGCTCGTGACCGGCGATATCAATGAGCCTGGGGTCGAGTTTGGTAACGATGAAAAACAGCAACAGCGGGATGAAGTCGATGAATTGTTTCACAGTAAGAGCCAGAAGCTGGATGTGGCGGCATAATAACAAACATCCTTGGTTGCGATAGCGCCAGCTGACTTGAGGTTACACACCCCCGTGAATGTTGATTTGCACTGCCACAGCACGGCCTCCGACGGCGCCCTGGCGCCCGCGGTACTGGTTGCGCGTGCGTTTGAAAAAGGCGTGCGAGTCCTGTCTTTGACCGACCACGACACCCTCGAAGGCCTCGATGAAGCCCGTACGGCCGCGCATGCGTTGGGCATGCAGCTGGTCAACGGCGTGGAATTGTCCTGCACCTGGGGCGGCGCCACCATTCATGTGCTCGGTTACGGTTTTGATCAGAACGCCGCGCCGTTGGTCGAGGCCATTGCCCAATTGCACGATGGCCGCTGGCTGCGGTCCGAAGAAATAAGCCGCAAGCTCAGCCTTAAAGGCATGCCCAATGCCCTGGAGGGCGCCCGCGCCATCCAGCAGGAACTGGGCGACAGCGGCAACGCACCAGCCCGTCCGCACTTTGCCGACTGGATGGTGCGTGAAGGTTTTGTAAAGGATCGCGCCGAGGCCTTTCGCAAATGGCTGGGCGCCGGCAAGTTGGGTGACGTCAAGCAACACTGGCCGACCCTGGAAGACACCGTCGCCACTCTGCGGGCCGCTGGGGCCTGGGTCAGCCTGGCGCATCCTTGGCATTACGATTTCACCCGCAGCAAGCGCCGCAAGCTGATTGCCGACTATATTGGAGCGGGCGGCCACGCTATCGAAGTGGTCAACGGGCACCAACCCGCCGATCAGGTGGGCAGCCTGGCGATACTTGCTCGCGAATTTGGTCTGCTGGTCAGCGCCGGCAGTGACTTTCATGGCCCAGGCGGCTGGTCCGAGATTGGCGAGTATCGCCAGGTACCGGAAGATCTGCCGCTGTTGTGGGGGCGATTCAAGCATGACCCCATTATTGCCACCGTCTGAACAGGTAGAACACGTGAGTCAATTCTTCCAGATTCATCCGGAAAACCCTCAAGCGCGCCTGATTAAACAGGCCGTGGAGATCATCCGCGCCGGCGGCGTGGTGATCTACCCAACCGACTCGTCCTACGCCATTGGTTGCCAAATCGGCGACAAGAACGCGGTTGAACGGGTCAGACGCCTGCGTGACCTGGACAAGAATCACAACTTCGCACTGATTTGCAGCGACCTGTCCCAACTTGGGCTGTTTGCGAAGGTCGACACCGGCACCTTCCGCCTGCTCAAGGCCCATACGCCGGGGCCCTACACCTTTATCCTCAACGCCACCCGCGAAGTACCGCGTTTGTTGCTGCACCCCAAAAAGCGCACCATCGGCCTGCGTGTGCCGGAGCATCCGATTGCCCTGGCGTTGCTGGCTGAACTGGGCGAGCCGCTGATGAGTGTGTCGTTGATCCTGCCCGGTGAAGAAGAGCCGCTGTACGACCCGTACGAAATGCGCCGCCTGCTGGAAAAACACGTCGACTTGATCATCGACGGCGGCTACGGCGGCAACAAGGCCTCCACCGTGATCAACCTGGCCGACGGCGAGCCGGAAGTGGTGCGTGTGGGTTGCGGCGATCCGACGCCGTTCATGGTCGAGGCCTGAATGTCGGTCGTCGAAACCGTCGACAGCCAGGCCGGCGCCCAGCAGGAACTGCCGTTTGCCATGGTCTATGGCCAGGCGGTCCTGGAAATGCCGCTGGACCTGTACATCCCGCCGGACGCCCTGGAAGTGTTCCTTGAAGCCTTCGAAGGCCCGCTGGACTTGCTGCTGTACCTGATCCGCAAGCAGAACATCAATATCCTCGACATCCCGGTGGCGGAAATCACTCGCCAGTACATGGGGTATGTCGAGCTGATGCAGACCGTGCGCCTGGAGCTGGCCGCCGAGTACCTGGTGATGGCCGCGATGCTCGCCGAGATCAAGTCGCGCATGCTGTTGCCGCGCTCGGAGACCATCGAAGCCGAAGAGGACGACCCGCGCGCCGAACTGATCCGTCGCCTGCAAGAGTACGAACGTTTCAAGGCCGCCGCCGAAGGCATCGACGGCCTGAGCCGCGTTGGCCGTGACGTGGTGGTGCCCAAGCTCGACGCCCCGGAAGCCCGGGCGCGCAAGCTGCTGCCGGATGTGAGCCTGGAAGAATTGCTGATGTCCATGGCCGAAGTGCTGCGCCGGGGCGACATGTTTGAAAGCCACCAGGTCAGTCGCGAGGCGCTGTCGACCCGCGAGCGCATGAGCGATGTGCTCGAACGCCTCAAGGGCGGCGGGTTTGTACCCTTTGTCGAGTTGTTCACCAAAGAAGAAGGGCGCCTGGGGGTGGTGGTGACCTTTATGGCGATCCTTGAGCTGGTCAAGGAATCCTTGGTCGAGCTGGTCCAGAATGAGCCTTTTGCGGCTATCCACGTGCGGGCGCGAGCCGAATAACGAGCTGAATCGATGAATTTGACTGAACCCCGCGAACTGGCGCCGCTGCTGGAAGCCTTTCTCCTGGCCTCGGGTAAACCGCAATCCCTTGAGCGCCTGTTCGAACTCTTTGAAGAGGCCGAGCGCCCTGAGCCACCGGTGTTCAAGAAGGCATTGGAGATCCTGCGCAAGTCCTGCGATGGTCGCGCCTTTGAGCTGCGCGAAGTGGCGTCGGGTTATCGCCTGCAGATCCGTGAGAAGTTTTCCCCCTGGGTCGGCCGTCTGTGGGAAGAGCGCCCACAGCGTTATTCGCGGGCGATGCTGGAGACCATGGCGCTGATCGCCTATCGCCAGCCAATCACCCGGGGCGAAATCGAGGACGTGCGCGGTGTGGCGGTCAACAGCCATATCGTCAAGACATTGCTGGAGCGTGAGTGGATCCGCATCGTCGGCTACCGCGATGTGCCCGGCAAACCGGCGATGTTTGCCACCACCAAGGTGTTCCTCGACCACTTCAACCTGAAAAACCTGGATGACCTGCCGCCGCTCGCCGAACTGCGCGAGATGGAGGCCGAACCGGTATTGGATTTCGACGACGCACCGGTTCCTGCCAGCCTGCAGGAACTCGCCGACGCCACGGCCGAGCCGGAAGAGCCGAAGGACGAGACCAGTTTCCATACCTTGTTACTCGAATTGGACGACATGGAGCAGGGGATCAAGACAGACTTCGACGACTTGCTGCGTGACGGTGCGAGTGAACCGCAAACCCAGGTGAACGGTGAAACCGCGCCCGAGGTCGAAGTTGAACCGGAACCGGAACCGGAACCGGAACCGGAACCGGAACTGGAACCGGAAGCCGAGCCAGAACCGGAGCCCGAGGAAGACATCCTTGGCGTGGCTGAAGCCCGCGAGAAACTCCTGGCTGCCGTCGCCGCCCTCGAACAACCGCCGTTGAGCGACGAGGAAGACGAAGCCCGGGCGCTGGCCGAGGCCATCGAAAACGAACGCCGCCAACTCGAAGACTGACGCACTTCGATGTGGGAGGGGGCTTGCCCCCGATAGCAGTGCCCCAGTGACAAAAATGCAGGCTCACACACTGCATCGGGGCAAGCCCCCTTGCCACATTGGATCTCCATTGTCTGGATTGTCTGGGAGAAAACATGAGTTCCACCAAAGACCCGTGCATCAGCATCTGCAAATTCAGCGACGATATCTGCGTCGGCTGTGGCCGCAGCAAGCGCGAAATCCGCGCCTGGAAGAAGCTCGACAAGGTCGACAAGCGCACAGTATTGGCCGAAGCCGAGCTGCGCCTATTGGCGTTGGGCGCCACCGGTCGGCGGAAAAGCAAATGACTGCGCCTTAATCGACTAGTCTGTGATGCGCGACGCGCGCCATGCGCGTATGATTCGCGACCCTTTGGCGACGTATTCGCCCAAAGCCCCGCTTTCAACACTCCTCAGGCCACGCCTGAATCGACCCACCGGGAGGTGCTTAAGATGAACGACCAAGACCAGAACGACAGCCAGGAAATCGGCCCAGCAGGCGAAAAACTGCAAAAGGTGCTGGCGCGTATCGGCGTGGGCTCGCGCCGCGACGTCGAAGCCTGGATCACCCAGAAGCGCATCAAGGTCAACGGCGTTGAAGCCACCCTTGGCCAGCGCGTCGACCTGCACGATGCAATCACCATTGATGGCAAGGTCATCAAGCGTGAAGAGGCCGCCGAATCGGTGCGCCGCGTCATCATGTACAACAAGCCCGACGGCGAGATCTGCACCCGTGACGACCCGGAAGGCCGTCCGACCGTGTTCGACAAGATGCCCAAGCCGAAAGAAGGCCGCTGGATCAACATCGGCCGTCTGGACATCAACACCACCGGTTTGCTGATGTTCACCACCGACGGCGAGCTGGCCAACCGCCTGATGCACCCGTCCTACGAGATGGACCGTGAATACGCCGTGCGTGTACGCGGTGAAGTCGATGACGAGATGATCGAGCGCTTGAAAGCGGGCGTCGTCCTTGAAGACGGCCCGGCCAAGTTCACCGACATCAAGCAGGCGCCAGGCGGCGAAGGTTTCAACCATTGGTACCACTGCGTGGTGATGGAAGGCCGTAACCGTGAAGTGCGTCGCCTGTGGGAATCCCAGGGCCTGGTGGTCAGCCGCCTGAAACGCGTGCGTTTCGGCCCGGTGTTCTTGAACTCCGACCTGCCGATGGGCCGCTGGCGCGAAATGAGCCAGTACGAGGTCGATATCCTCAGCGCTGAAGTTGGTCTGACGCCGGTTGCCATGCCGCAGATGAACGCCAAGAGCAAAGACAAGCTTGAGCGTATGCAGCGTAAATCGTCGCGTCCTGTGGCCCGTACCGAACGTGTTGCCCGCACCCTGCGCCCCGCGCTGAACGCGCCGGCCACCGGCGGTCGCATCTCGCGTGAGCCGCACATCGAAGGCGAGCGTCGCCCAACCGCGCCGTCCCGCCAGGAAGGCGAGCGTGGCCCTCGCACCCCGCGTCCTGCGCGTGGCGGCGAAGCACCAAGCGGCGGTCGCGGCAACCGTGGTGAAGGCCGTGGTGCTCCGGCATCCGACCGCCCAGCCGACAGCGCCAGCACCAAGCGTCCAGCCAAGCCGGCAGCGAACAAGCGTCCTGGGCCGAAACTGGTCGCGGACGAGCCGTCGGGCAAGCGCCGTGGCGCCCCGGCCGGTTCGGGCCAGCGTCCTGGTTTTGGTCGCAAGAAGCCGCAGTGATGTAAGTGCTGCACAAAAAAAACGCCAACCCTTGGGTTGGCGTTTTTTTGTGCCATGAAATACGGTCAAAAATGTGGGAGCGGGCTTGCTCGCGAATGCGGTGGAGCAGTCAGTACATCGGGTGACTGACACTGCGCATTCGCGAGCAAGCCCGCTCCCACATTTGTATCTCCGGTGTTTCTGAATTTTGTGCTCAGAACGCAAACGTTCCATCAAACACCGGCTTGTCATCCAGCGCCAACACGCCGCTGGCAAAGATCAAATCCAGGTGATGACTGCCTTTCTGCCCGCCGCCCAAGCCCAGGTGCAAGCCGCAATGGCGCTCCTCGAACCCGGCATTGCGCGCGTACAAATCCTTGACCCCTTCATTGGTGCCAATCCCCAGCTCTTCCACGCGACGGTTGGACGGGTTGGCATTCAAGTACTTGTTGAAATCGTCCGCCAAGCCCGGCACATCGCTGGCCACGCTGCAAATCGTCGAGTTCTCGATCCACAGCTCCAGCGGTGATTGCAGTACGCCGTATTTGCGCGCAAACGGGATGGTGCTCAGAAACGTGCCGACAAACCGCACCTGGCCGTTGATGGCCTCGCTGTGCGTGGCGATCTCGCCCGGCGCCAGGTCATGGTTGCCGACGCCATTGATATTGGTCCACTTCTTGATGCTGCTCATCGGCGCTTCCAGGCGCGAGCCGTGTTTGTCGGTAAAGCTCAGCACGTTGGCCTGGGACATGCGTCGGATCAGCGTGGCGTTGAGGTCGGCAATGCGTTGCGGCTCGACGCTGAAGGTGTCGTAGAAATAGTCGCCGTAATCCTTGAACAGCAGGGATTTCTTCCAGTGCTCGGCCATCACCTCCTGCAGGGCGCGGATAAAGTCCGGGCCTTCGGCGCGTGGGTTGGGCAGGGTCGAGGAATCGTAGAGAAACAGGTACAGGTCACAGGTTTCGATGGCCTGGGCCAGGGTATCGCCGGCGGCCAGGTCCAGGCGCTGCAACTGGAAATTGAATCGGGCGGCGCTGCCGTGGGTGATCGCCTGGGCAATGGCGTCATAGCGCTCGGTGTGGCCCAGCAGCACGGTTGGGCGGCTCAGGCCATTGAGGGCCGGGTGATGCGCAAGGTAGTAGAGAAAGTGTTCGACGGCGCGGGCCTTGTCCATGACGTGTGTCCTTCTGTGCCTGGGGTAAGGGGGCAGGTGCCGTGCACAACACCTGCCGGTTGCCTGCCGGGTGTTAGAAAGGCCACATCGCGGTGCCAAAGGGCACAACGGCATCAGCTTGCATCATTTCAACGGCGGCCTCATGGGTCGGCGCTTCAAACCAATCGTCGAGTTGCAGTTCGGTTTCCAGGTCGTTTTCCAGTGCTTGCATGGTGTATCTCCTAGAGGACGTTGTTTGAGAACGGCTTGCCAACGGGCTTCGCTGGCAAGTGAAAGAACCTAGGAGAGTGTGTTTCAGAATGCAAAATATTTATTGACACGGTCTCATTTGGATTTTTTCTTCTGTTTTTTAGCGGCGGTTTTTTATTCAGAAAAAACAACGGACTGGCGAAGCTAATTTGTAGGATTTTTCATACTGACATTTTTCCGTTTTCTGACGGATCAAGCGCGGCTGTAACGCTTATTTTCCGGGCTGTAACGATTAATTTACGATAAACACGCGCCCTTATTGGACACCCCGGCGCTGTAAGGAATGCCTGACAGATTGTCACAGGCACGCCCCGGGGGCGGCCCGAAGCTGTCGAGCGGTGTACAATGCGCCGCGTTTTACTGTGACTCCCTTGCGTACCTACGCAAAAGGCCAAGACCTCAGGGTTTATCCACCCTGATCACTCCGCCTGGCCACGAGCCGGACGGGTTCGATTTCGTCACAGATAAAAACAAACAGGTGACGCATGACCGTTAGAAAGACGCTGTACTCCTGGTGCCTGCGCTGGGGTTTGAGCGGCGCTGCTTGAGTCGAGATTCAAGGCAGCAACGTGCATTCAACATCATCAAACCTTGCGTGAGATCCTTTTCATGAGTGGACCCCATTCCTCTTCAGGCGAGCTGAAACGCGGCCTGAAAAATCGGCATATCCAGTTGATCGCCCTCGGTGGCGCCATCGGTACCGGCCTGTTCCTGGGCTCGGCCGGGGTGCTTAAATCAGCCGGGCCGTCGATGATCCTGGGCTACGCCATCTGCGGCTTTATCGCCTTCATGATCATGCGCCAGCTCGGCGAGATGATCGTCGAAGAGCCGGTCGCCGGTTCCTTCAGCCACTTTGCCCATAAGTACTGGGGCGGTTTCGCTGGCTTCCTGTCGGGCTGGAACTGCTGGATTCTGTACATTCTGGTGGGCATGTCGGAGCTGACGGCGGTCGGCAAATACGTGCACTACTGGTGGCCGGAGATCCCGACCTGGGTCTCGGCGGCAGCGTTCTTCGTGCTGATCAATATGATCAACCTGGCCAACGTCAAAGTCTTCGGCGAGGCCGAGTTCTGGTTTGCCATCATCAAGGTAGTGGCCATCGTCGGCATGATCGCCCTGGGCAGCTACCTGCTGGTCAGCGGCAGTGGCGGACCGCAAGCCTCGGTGAGCAACCTGTGGGACCACGGCGGTTTCTTCCCGCATGGCGTCAGCGGTTTGGTGATGGCCATGGCGATCATCATGTTCTCGTTTGGCGGCCTGGAGATGCTCGGTTTTACCGCAGCCGAAGCTGACCAGCCGCGAACGGTGATCCCAAAAGCGATCAATCAGGTGATCTACCGCATCCTGATTTTCTACATCGGCGCGCTGGTGGTGCTGTTATCGCTGACACCGTGGGACAGCCTGCTGGCAACCCTCAATGCGTCCGGCGATGCCTACAGCGGCAGCCCGTTCGTGCAGGTGTTTTCGATGCTGGGCAGCAACACTGCCGCGCACATCCTTAACTTCGTGGTGCTGACCGCAGCGCTGTCGGTGTACAACAGCGGCACCTACTGCAACAGCCGCATGCTGCTGGGCATGGCCGAGCAGGGCGATGCGCCCAGAGCCCTGGCGAAGATCGACAAGCGTGGCGTACCGGTGCGTTCGATCCTCGCGTCGGCGGCGGTCACCCTGGTGGCGGTGCTGATGAATTACCTGATCCCGCAACACGCGCTCGAGCTGCTGATGTCGCTGGTCGTGGCCACGCTGGTGATCAACTGGGCGATGATCAGCTTCTCGCACGTAAAATTCCGCCAGCACATGGACCGCACCGGCCAGGTGCCGCTGTTCAAAGCGCTGTGGTACCCGTACGGCAACTACGTTTGCCTGGCGTTCGTGGCGTTTATCCTGGTGATCATGCTGATGATTCCGGGCATTCAGGTCTCGGTGTACGCGATTCCGGTATGGGTGGCGTTCATGGGGCTGTGCTACTGGATCAAGAACAAGCGCAGCGCTGAAGCGGCGTTGACCACGGCGAGTGCGGCGTTGAAGTAAGCCGTGTTGCCTCAACAGAAAACCCGGCGCCTTGCCGGGTTTTTTGTCGGAGCCGACAGGGTAGACTCGCGCCTTCTTTTTCATCGACCCTTGCCCGGAGGCTTCATGCAGCACATCGATATCGACGGCGGCAGCTTGCAGCGCGATGAGGTGCAAGACCTGATCGACCAGCACCGCGGGCCGTTGCGCTTGATGGGCGTCGATTTGAGCGGGGCAGACCTGTCGCGGATGGTGCTGGAGCATTGGGTGTTCGAGCGCTGCACACTGGCGCAAACCTCCTTTCTCGGTGCGCGCCTGGAAGGCACGCAGTGGAAAAGTTGCCGGGCCGGGCACGCCGTGTTCGAGGCGGCCAACCTGCTCGAGGCGCAATTGATCAGCTGCGACCTGAACAACACCCGTTGGCAGCGCAGCAAGTTGTCCCAAGCCAATTTCACGCAGTGCAAACTGACGGGCGCCAACTTCACCCATTGTGCGTCCCTGGGCCTGAGCTTCAGCGAAACCTTGCTCAACAGCGCGTTCTTGTCCGGCCTGTCGTTTGCCCGAACCGTGCTCAATAATCTGGATTTTTCCGACAGCGACTTGTCGGATGCAGACTTTCGCAAGGCCGAACTGATCGACTGCAGCCTCGCCCACGCCCGCATCAACGGTGCCAATTTTGCCGGCGCTGACTTGCGGGGCGCGGATTTGAGCGGCTTTCGCCTCAATGATGCCAAACTGTTCAAAGGCGCCGTGATTTCCAAAGCCCAGGCGTCGATGTTGTTATCCGAATTGGGCTTGTCCGTTGCCTAAGGTTTTTGAGTGATGCTGGTAATTTCCAACAACGTGCACCTGCCCGATGCCGAGATCGAGCTGACCGCCATTCGCGCCCAGGGCGCCGGTGGGCAGAACGTCAACAAGGTATCGAGCGCGGTGCACCTGCGGTTTGATATTCCGGCGTCGTCGTTGCCGGACTTTTACAAGGAACGGCTGCTGGCGCTGCGCGACAGCCGTATCACCAGTGAAGGCGTGCTGGTGCTCAAGGCCCAGCAATACCGGACCCAGGAACAGAATCGCGCGGATGCGCTGGAGCGCCTGGTGGAGTTGATCCTCAGCGCCACCAAGGTCGAGAAGAAGCGCCGCCCGACCAAGCCCACCCTGGGCTCGAAGAAGCGCCGCCTGGAATCCAAGACCAAGCGCGGTAGCATCAAGGCCGGGCGCGGCAAGGTCGACTTTTAAGCGTCGCGCGCTTCGCGGGCCTTGGGCGCTTGTCGGTACAGGTACAGGCTCAGCAGCAAGCCACCTGCGGCGGCGAGCGCGGCGAACAGAAAGATTGAGGCAAAGCCGAAACCCGCCGCCACCGCACCCGCCAACGGGCCGGTGATGCCCAACGACAAGTCGATAAACAGCGAATAAGCCCCCACCGCCGAGCCCCGGCTGGAGGCTGGCACCAGGTTGACCGCCTCCACCCCCAGCGCCGGAAACACCAGGGAAAAGCCGAACCCGCTCAACGCCGCACCGGCCAGGGCGAGGTGGGCGTCAGGCGCCAGCCACAGCAACAGCAACCCGAGAATTTCCACGGACAGGCAAGCAATCGCCACGCGAAAGCCGCCGATCCGGTTGATCAAATTGCCGAACAGCAGGCGCGCGCCGATGAAGCTGGCGCCGAACAGGCTCAGTGCCCACACGGCGTTGTCCCAGTGCTGGGTGGTGTAATACAGGGTGATAAAGGTGGCGATGGTGCCAAAGCCGATCGAGCCCAGGGCCAACGCGCAGCCGTGGGGCAGCACGCGGCCCAGCACGTTCATGAACGGCAGGCGCACACCGGCCACAATCGGCGCTGCGACTTTATTCCAGGCCAGAAACACGCCGAGCACCGCCAGCAGAATGATGCTGACGCCCATGCTCCACAATCCGAAATGGCTCACCAGCACCACCCCAAGCGGTGCGCCGACGGCCAGTGCGCCGTAACTGGCGATGCCGTTCCATGAAATGACTTTGGCGGTATTGGCCGCGCCGACTCGGCCAATACCCCAGCCGATGGCGCCCGAACCCACCAGGCTTTCGGCGCTGCCGAGCACCAGTCGGCCGATGAGCAGGCTGATCAGGCTGACGGCCGGCAGGCTCGAAAACCACGCGGCAAGCAACATGAACACGCCACTCAGGCCGCAGCCCACCAGGCCGATCAACACCGCGCGCTTGCTGCCCAGGTTGTCGATGATTTTGCCGGCATACGGGCGGCTCAGCAGCGTGGCCAGGTACTGCACGCTGATCACCAGGCCGGCAATCACCGCGCCGTAGCCCAGTTCACTGTGGACATAGCCCGGCAACACGGCCAGGGGAATGCCGATATTGAGGTAACCGATAAAGGTAAACAGCACGATGGAAACGACTTGCAGCGTGACCGCCATGGGGCGCTGGGTATCTGGCATGGGAGAGGTCCACTGTCGCAGCAGGTAAAGATAGGCTGCTAATGATACCGGCGCTTACGCCTCGCGGGGCGGCAAAACGCAAAAACTTCAGATTACCGACAGATCAGGGTTTGGCAGGCGTCAGCATTTGCGTGGTCACCAGGGCGGCCAGGGCGTTTTCCTGGGTGCCGAAGCGCTCGAGCAGTAGCGCCTGTTTTTCAGGGCTGAGGCGGTGCCACACGTCGATCATTTGCAGCGCTGCGTCGAGTACAGCGGTGTCGGGGGCGTCGGGGAGGGTATCAGTCATGGCGGGCATCTCGGGTGATTCAGGCAGTGTGGAAAGCGCTCAAAGGTGCGCTTTCCACACGGTCTGGTACGGCGTCAGTCCTGGCTTTTGCTGTCGACTGGTTGTGCTTCTTTGGTCTCAGGCTGTTTGTCGCTGGCCTGCTGCGGTGTGGGCTGCTCTGTTGGGTGCAGGCTTGGGAAGGGGAGATTAGGTATCTCGTGCATCGTCGTCGCTCCTCGCAAGGTCTGTTTAATCAATCGCAGTGTGATTGCGCGCTCTCAAAAAGCCTTGGCAGGATACAGCACTGAAAATGACAAAAAGAATTTTATGTCGACGTATGTACGAATTTTCATTTTTTAGGCAAGTGACAAGAGGTCACACCTCTAAGGACGCCCCTTAAAAGGCGCGCTGTTCAAAAAGGGACTTTGCCCAAGATCATGTCGCGGTACATCACAAAGTCGCCCAAGAGGCTGTAGAGCGGGTGTTGGAAGGTCGCCGGGCGGTTCTTTTCGAAGAAGAAGTGGCCGATCCAGGCGAAGCTGTAACCGGCGATGGGCAACGCCAGCAGCAGCCCCACCGAACCTTTGCCGATGGCGTACGCCAGGATGCCAATCACCAGCGTGGTGCCGATGAAGTGCAAGCGCCGGCATGTGCTGTTGCCGTGTTCACTCAGGTAGTAAGGATAGAACTCGGCGAAGCTATTGAATTGTTTGACGTTTTCCACGTTGGCCGGCCCTTGGGTGGTTGTACCGCCTTACAGATGTTCGGCGGGGAGCTTATTTGAGTCTAGAGTGATCAGTGGTAACAGCCAGTGACAATAGATGCCACTTTAGTATCCTTGGCTTCCTGGCTGCCGTTAAGCCTGCTTTTTTAAGAAGACGCCATGAGCGAACGAACAACTTCTGCAAGCTGGGCGATGGGGATAGTCAAGGCGTTGGAAATGGACGGCCTGGACTGCCGAGTGCTGTTCAAGCAATTGGGCCTGGACTACGCCGCCCTCAGTGACCCTGACGCGCGTTTCCCCCAGGATTCGATGACGCGGCTGTGGCAGCGGGCAGTTGAGCTGTCGGGCAACCCGGCGATCGGCCTGAACATGGGCAAGGTTGTTCGCCCGGCGTCGTTTCATGTAGCCGGTTATGCGCTGATGTCCAGCAACACGTTGGCCGAGGGCTTTATGCGCCTGGTGCGTTATCAGCGCATCATCGCCGAAAGTGCCGACTTGAGCTTCCGACTCTTACCTGAAGGCTATGCGCTGATTCTGACGGTGCACGGCGACCACTTGCCACCGACTCGCCAGAGCGCCGAAGCCTCGCTGGCCAGTGCTTTGGCATTGTGCGGCTGGCTGACCGGCCGCACCTTGCAACCGCGCAAAGTGCTGCTGCAAGGCGATCAACCGGCGGACCTGACGCCTTACAAACAAGCCTTCCATGCACCCCTGGAATTCAACGCACCCTATGACGCGCTGATTTTTGAGCAGGCCGACATGGATGCGCCGTTGCCCACGGCGAACGAAGCCATGGCGTTGCTGCATGATCGGTTTGCCGGTGAATACCTCGCGCGTTTTTCCGAGAGCCGCGTGACCCACAAGGCGCGGCAAGTGCTGTGCCGTCTGCTGCCCCAGGGCGAACCCAAACGCGAAGTGGTCGCCCAGACCTTGCACCTGTCCCAGCGCACCTTGCAGCGGCGCTTGCAGGAGGAGGGCACCAGTTTCCAGACATTGCTCGACGACACCCGCCGCGAACTCGCCGAGCAGTACCTGGCGCAGCCCAGCATGACCCTGCTGGAAATTGCCTACCTGTTGGGGTTTGCCGACCCGAGCAATTTTTTCCGCGCGTTCCGCCGTTGGTTCGATGCCACGCCCGGCGAATACCGGGCGCGGTTGCTCGAGGCGTCGACGGTCAGTGCCGCCAAAACGCCGGAATGCACAGAACAAAGACTGTAATGATCTCCAGTCGGCCCAGCAGCATACCGAACGACAGGATCCACTTGGCCGCATCCGGCAGGCTGGCGAAGTTACCGGCCGGGCCGATGGTTTCGCCCAGGCCCGGGCCCACGCCGGAAACGGTGCTGGCCGCGCCAGTCAATGCGGTCATCCAGTCCAGCCCCAGTAGCGACAGTGCCAGGGCAATGGCGCAGATGGTGATGGCGAAGAAGAACGAAAAGGTCAGAATCGAACGCACGATCTCTTCGTCGAGGCGGTGGCCGTTGTACTTCTGCTTGATCACTGCACGCGGGTGAATCAGCTGGTTCAAGTTGGCCTTGAGCAGGATGTAGGCGACCTGAAAGCGGAAGATCTTGATCCCGCCCGCCGTGGAGCCCGAGCAGCCGCCAACAAAGCCCAGGTAGAAGAACAGCATCAGTGAGAAGTTGCCCCAGATGCTGTAGTCCCCGAGTGCAAAACCGGTCGTCGTCACCACCGACGTGACGTTCACCGCCACGTGGCGCAGCGCATCGAACCACGGCAGGTCGGTGGTCCACCAGTACCAGGTGCCCAGTACCAGCCAGGTCACCAGCAGCAACCCGAGCAAGCCTTGCACCTGTTGATCCTTGATCAGCGCCCGACGGTTGCCGCGCAAGGTGGCGACATACAGGGTGAAGGGCAAGCTGCCGAGGATCATCACCACCACGGCGACCCAGTGCACCGCCGGTTGTTTCCAGTGGGCCAGGGACTCATCGGAGGTGGAAAACCCGCCGGTGGAAATAGCCGACATCGCGTGGTTGATCGCATCGAACAAGCCCATCCCGGCCCACCAGAACGCCAGGCTGCCGAGGATGGTGATGCCCACATACGCGGCCACAATCAGGCGCGCCACCATGTGCGAGCGCGGCATGACTTTTTCCGAGCGATCCGAGGACTCGGTCTGGAACAGGCGCATGCCACCAATGCGCAGCAGTGGCAGGATCGCCACCGCCATGCCGATAAAGCCGATGCCGCCCAGCCAGTGCAGCAGCGAGCGCCACATCAGGATGCCCGGTGACATGCTGTCCAGCCCACTCAAGACGGTGGAGCCGGTGGCGGTAATGCCCGACATGCTTTCGAAAAAGGAGTCGGTGTAGCTGATGTGCTGGGTCAGTAAAAACGGCAGCGCGGCGAACACGCAGACCACCAGCCAACTGCTGACGGTCAGCAGGTACATGTCTCGGGGGCGCAGGTGTACGTGTTCGGGGCGGCCAGGAATGACCAGCGCCAGACCTGCGAGAAAGGTGATCAGGCTGGCCCACAGGAACGAGGGCAGGTCGCTGGTGCGTTCGAAAATCACCAGGGTGGCCATCGGAATGACCATGGCGATCGCGAGGGTGATCAGGAAGATGCCGATGATGAAACCGATGATGCGTAGGGTCGGCAACGCCATGAAGAAAGCTCGGGTGTTGGGAGAGTGGCGCCATTCTACCCGCGGTGCAGGGCTTGTAAACCGGGGCTTGGGAGCGACGTCGATCAAATGTGGGGTTTGTGGTGGTCATCGGGCTCCATATAGGCGGGCATAAAAAAAGGCGACCCGAAGGTCGCCTCATTCAACGCGGCACGGATCAGAACTCGTGGTCGGCGTTATCCGGGTTCAAGTCGCTGATACCCAGCTTGCCCGCCGCCGCTTCAATCGAACCGGTCTGCTTGACCAGCGCGGCGATGGCGTCACGCACGATCTGGTTGCCCGCGTCGTTACCCGCGGCGATCAGTTGGTCGTAGTGCTCGCCCTTGTTGGCGTGGTCAACCATGACCTGGATCTTCGCTTCGGTTGACGCCAGGTCAGCCTTCAGCGTGGTGTCGGCGGCCGGATCAGCTTTGGCCACCAGGGACGACAAGCTCGGCCCCGTCATCTTGGTGCCGTCAGTGCGGGTGTACTCGCCCAGGTAAACGTTACGAATACCCTTGGCATCGTAGAAGTGCGAGTTGTGGGTGTTGTCGCTGAAGCAGTCCTGCTCGTCTTCCGGCGAGTTGGCTTCCAGGGACACCTTCATGCGCTCACCGGCCAGCTCGCCGAGGGACAGGCTGCCCATGCCGAACAACATTTTGCGCAGGCCGTCGGTGGCCGGTTCGGCCTCCAGGGTGGCGCGGTAGTTGTCTTCGACGTTGGGTTTCCAGTTGCCGACCATTTCTTCCAGGTCGCTGACCAGCAGCTGAGTCACCGCGCGCAGGTAGGTGCGACGACGCTCGTTGTTGCCGCCGGTGGCACCGTCACCGGTCATGTAGTCCGACGCAGGGCGGTTGCCCGCGCCTGGGCCGGTGCCGTTGAGGTCCTGGCCCCACAGCAGGAACTCGATGGCGTGGTAGCCGGTGGCGACGTTGGCCTCGGAACCGCCCAGCTCATTGAGGCTGGCGAGTTTTTCCGGGGTGATTTCTTTCACGTCGACCTTGTCTTCGCCCACTTGGATCTCGGTGTTGGCGATGATGTTGGCGTTGGCGCCTGGGTTACCCAGGGCGTGTTCGTAGGATTTGTCGACATAGTCGATCAGGCCTTCGTCCAGCGGCCAGGCGTTAACTTGGCCTTCCCAGTCGTCGATGATGGTGTTGCCGAAGCGGAACACTTCGCTCTGCAGGTACGGCACGCGCGAGGCGATCCAGGCGGTACGGGCCGCTTTGAGGGTGTCGTCGTTCGGGTTGGCGAGGAAGGTGTCGATTGCGGTTTGCAGGGTTTTTGCGGTGGATTCGGCATCGCTGTACACCGCGAACACCATGTCAGCGTAATGCGCGACCACGGCCTTGGCGGCCGCTTCGTCGACCTGGCCTGCTGGGGTGGCAGCCGCTGGAGCGGTGGTGCTGGCAGCCGGGGTCGGCGCTTGGGGCGCGGCGGCCTTGTCTTTACCTTCGCCGCAACCGGCGAGAGAAATGGCAATGGCCAGCAGACTGGCGGTGGCCAGGGGCATACGAATCATGGCGAACATCCTGCTTCGGTTGTTGATAGGGCGCGCGGGGGAGCGCAAAAACTGCGACATAATGCGAAAGATTTGCATTTTGTGTAAAGGTTTATGCGAGGGAAATATTTAGTATTGTTTTGAGCGTTCAGAGAATCGCCGCGTTGTTGCGCTCGGACTGTTTCAGATACGCCGCCAACTCCCGCGCTGGCAGCGGTTTGCTGTAGTGATAGCCCTGGCCCTCGTGGCAGCCCTCGGAAATGATGTAGGCCTCTTGCTCGGCGGTTTCCACGCCTTCGGCGATCACCTGCATGCCCAGGCTTTTGCCCAGTTGGATAATGGCGCGCACGATGGTTGCGTCGTCGTCGTCATCGAGCAGATCCTGGACGAAGCTCTTGTCGATCTTGATCTTGTCCAGCGGCAGGCTTTTCAGGTAGCTGAGGGACGAATAGCCGGTGCCGAAGTCATCAATCGCAATCAGCGCCCCGGAACGGCGCAGGCTCAGCAAGTGCTGGGCGGCGGTGCTGATGTCTTCCATCAGGCCGGTCTCGGTCACTTCCAGTTCAAGGCTGCGCGGCGGCAGGCGGTAAATCTGCATCAGGTTGTTGACCACCCGCGGCAGCTCGGTGTGGTGCAACTGCACGGTGGACAGGTTGACCGCCATGCGCAGGGCGGTGAAGCCCAGGTCATGCCATTCGCGCAATTGCCGGCAGGCCTGGTCGAGTACCCATTCGCCAATCGGAATAATGGTGCCGTTCTGTTCGGCCAACGGGATGAACAAATCGGGCGGCACCAGGCCGTGTTCCGGATGCTGCCAGCGGATCAAGGCTTCCACGCCCACCACGCGGTGGTCGCGGTAGCTGATCTGCGGTTGGTAGACCAGGTGAAACTGGTCGCGGCTGAGGGCGTCGCGCAGGTCTTTTTCCAGCTCGCGGCGTCGGCGCATTTCACTGTCGACGCTGGCGATATAGAACTGATAGCGGTTGCGCGAGCGGCTCTTGGCCAGGGTCATGGTCTGTTCGGCTTTTTGCAGCAGCTTCTCGGTGCTGTCGCCGTCTTCCGGGAACAACGTGATGCCGATGGTCGCACGCAGGCGAATCTGCTCATGCTCGAGGGCAAATTCGGCTTCCAGGTCATCCAGGATGCTTTGTGCCAGTTCGGCGGCTTCGTAAGGTTGGTCGATATCCGCCTGCACCAGCGCGAACTGATCGCCGCCCAGCCGGGCCAGGGCGCCGAGGCGGCCGCTGTGGGCGCGCAAGCGATCGGCCAGGGCCAGCAGCAGTTTGTCGCCGGCCTGATAAGTGAACTGTTCGTTGACGCTTTTGAAGTCATCCAGGCCTACGCACAACACCGCAACGCGGCGCTGTCGGCGGCCGGCGTCGATCAGGATCTTGTCCAGTTGCTCCTGCAATTTCTGGCGATTGGGCAGGCCGGTGAGGAAGTCGTACTGGGCCATGCGCAGCAGGCTCGATTCTGCCTCGTGCCGCAGGTGGGTATTGCGTTCGATGGATTCGAGCAACTGGTTGGCGGTGTTGATCCACAGCCCCAGCTCGTTGCGTTCATGGCCTTTGATTTGGGGGATCTTGTGTTCGCTGGGCCGGTCCGGGTTGATCGACGTCAAGTGCTCGATAATCCGTGACAACGGCTTGGTCAGCAGCCAGTGATAGACCAGGTACAGCACCAGCCCCATGGCGAGGGCGCGCAGTACGCCGGAAATAAAGATGATCACCGAGCTGACCAGAAAACCTTTGCCATAGGTGGCCGTGTCCAGGGTGATGCTCAGGTCACCGTAATACTCGCTGTAGGGGCCTTTGCCGACCAATGATGTGGTAAAGGTGCGCTCCTGGCCAAGAATCAGGTCGGTCAGCCAGCGGGTGGGCGATTGCTGTAATGCGCGGCTTTTTTCGGCGAGCATGGTTTCGTTGGGATGGCCGATGGAGGCCATGCGCACGGCATCGTCCTGAAACAGGCCTTCGATCACCTGCATGCCCATTTCGCGGTCCAGGCTGTAGACCGCCTGCGTCGAGGGGTCGCGAAACATGTCGAGGATGCGCTGAGCATCGCCGGCCACGGCCTGGCGCGTCTTGTAGGCATCGAAAACGATCTGCGCCACGCTCAGCGCAACGCCCACGATCAATGCCGACAGCAGCACCACCCGTAGCAACTTCACCGACAAGCTGTTTTTGAGTTCCAGCTTCAAAGGGGCATTCCTTGTTCCATGCGGGTGGCCTCAATATGCCATGAGTATTGGCAATCTCGTGATGGCAGTCAAAGGAACATTAGGGCATCGGCAGGTTTGACAAGGAACTTGAGAGGGGCGCTGGGGCGAGGCGGACATGGATCCGCCTGCCTTGAGCAATTCCCGCGGGCGCAGCGGATGCGCTGGGAACTGACGCTTTTTTACGCGACGTTGATGTTGACGGTGCTGTTGGTGGATTCGCTGTTCGAAAAATTCACACGTTCCTTGTTATGCATGGCTTCATGCGCAATCTTGTTTTGATCACCTTCACCTTGCTTGTTGCCAGATTGCGACTGAGCCATTTGACCGGCCGCTTTAGCGAGCTCGGTCACAGCCTTGAGACCCTCTTGGGCCAAACCGGCAACCATAGGGAGCATGGATGTTATTGCGCCGATGGTCATAGTAATTTCTCCGACAGGTACGAGAGGCGAATTCCTCACACTGTCTACGTGGCAAGATCCGCGCACCGAGTTCCAGCCACCAGAGCACAATTCGCTGCCCATAAAAAAGCCCGGCACTATGGCCGGGCTCTCTTTACCGCAAGCGTTGCTTAGGCAGTGAAGGTCTTGCCTTCGAACTGCTCAGCCACGAACTTCCAGTTGACCAGGTTCCAGAACGCTTCCACATACTTTGGACGCACGTTGCGGTAGTCGATGTAGTAAGCGTGTTCCCAGACGTCGCAGGTCAGCAGCGGGGTGTCGCCGCTGGTCAGCGGGTTGCCGGCGCCGATGGTGCTGGCCAGAGCCAGGGAACCGTCAGCCTTTTTCACCAGCCAGCCCCAACCGGAACCGAAGGTGCCGACGGACGTCTTGGTGAACTCTTCTTTGAACTTGTCGAACGAACCGAAAGCGGCGTTGATAGCCTCAGCCAGTGCGCCGGTAGGTTGGCCGCCGGCGTTTGGCGCCAGGCAGTTCCAGTAGAAAGTGTGGTTCCAGACCTGAGCGGCGTTGTTGAAGATGCCGCCCGAAGAAGACTTGACGATTTCTTCCAGGGTCTTGCCTTCGAACTCGGTGCCTGGCACCAGGTTGTTCAGGTTCACGACATAGGTGTTGTGGTGCTTGTCGTGGTGGTATTCCAAGGTTTCCTTGGAAATGTGCGGCTGCAGGGCATCGTGTGCGTAGGGCAGCGGCGGCAATTCGAAAGCCATGATGATTCTCCTAATCAGGTCAGTTGCGGTGAGCGCAAGGCCGATCACGGGCGGCCAAACAAGCGCCGGGGAGTTTGTACTCTTTGCGGCGCAGGGTCCGGATCATAGCACCGGGGGTGCGGCAAAACCACGCAACAACTGTGTGGGATAGAGGTTCCAGAGCGTTTTGGAATATTCATCAAGCACTGATCAGTTGATACGCCACGCTGAACATCATTGCCGCCACCAGAAAGTCCAACAGCCGCCACGTAGCGGGGCGCGCGAGCCAGGGTGCCAGCCACGCAGCGCCCAATGCCAGTGTGGCAAACCACAGGAATGATGCGCTGGCGGCACCGGCTACGTAGGCGCCGGGTTCAGTTTGTTGAGCGCCCAATGAGCCAATCAACAGCACGGTGTCCAGGTAAACATGCGGGTTGAGCAGGGTCACCGCCAGGGCGCTGAGCAGCACCGCGCGCAGCGAACGCACCTTGAGGTTTTCGCCCTGTTGCAGGCTTTGCCTGGAACAGGCCCGGCGCAACGCCAGGGTGCCGTACCACAGCAGGAAGGCCGCACCACCCCAGCGGGCGATTGCCAGCAGCAGCGGGTTCTGCGCCAGCACCGTGGCCAGGCCGAATACCCCGGCAGCTACAAGTATCGCGTCGCACACGATGCACAGCGCGGCTACTGGCAAGTGGTGCTCACGGCGCAGGCTTTGCGCCAGCACAAACGCATTCTGGGTGCCGATCGCCATGATCAGGCCGAGGGCCACAAGCAGCCCGTTCACATAGCTTTGCCACATAAGGGTTACTCCGCGTTTGCTGCCAAGTGGCGCAATACATCCATGGCCCGCTCAGCATCGCTGCGGCCGACAAACAGGTGGTCGTGGTAGTAACCGGCGATCACGTTGCAACTGATGCCGGCTTTGCCCAGCGCGCTGGCGAAGGCTGCGGTTAAACCTACGGCTTCCAGGGCGGAGTGCACATTCAGGGTGATCCACGCAGCGACATAGTCAAACGCCAGCCCGGCGTGCTCTGCCTGTTGGCGCTCAAGGATCAGTGTCAGGCCTTCCTGTTCGCGAAAGCTGCCGATCACGTCGCACCCTTGCGGCACGCGCTGATCGGGCAGGGTGCAGAACACATAATCGCCGTCATTGAGGTGCGGGCTCATGCTGCGCAGCAGGGTTGCCAGGGCGGTTTCACCAGCCATGTGAGAATTCCTTGATAGAGAGAAGCAATGCTGGTCATTCTCGCGGGCTACGCTGTATAAGAAAAACCAATATTGCTGATCGCTCATTAGAGAAACTGATGTTCGACTATAAATTGCTGTCTGCATTGGCCGCGGTGGTGGAACAGGCCGGCTTTGAACGTGGCGCCCAGGTGTTGGGGTTGTCGCAGTCGGCGATCTCTCAACGCATCAAGTTGCTTGAGGCGCGTATCGGTCAGCCGGTGTTGGTGCGGGCCTCGCCGCCGACGCCCACCGACATCGGCCGGCGCCTGCTCAACCACGTGCAACAGGTGCGCTTGCTGGAGCGCGACCTGCAAAGCCAGGTGCCGGCGCTGGACGAGGAGGGCATGCCCGAGCGTTTGCGCATCGCGCTGAATGCCGACAGCCTCGCCACCTGGTGGGCCGAGGCGGTCAGCGACTTTTGCGCCGAGCAGCATTTGCTGCTGGACCTGGTGGTAGAAGACCAGACCGTCGGCCTCAAGCGCATGCGCGCCGGTGAAGTGGCGGCCTGTATTTGCGCCAGCGAGCGCCCCGTGGCTGGAGCGCGCAGCCTGTTGCTCGGCGCCATGCGTTATCGCGCGTTGGCCAGCCCTGCGTTTATTGCGCGGCATTTCCCTGAGGGCGTGCGTGCCGACCAGTTGGCGCGAACACCGGCGCTGGTGTTCGGCCCGGATGATTTCCTGCAGCACCGTTACCTGGCTTCTCTGGGAGTCGATGGCGGTTTCGAGCACCATTTATGCCCTTCGTCCGAAGGCTTTATCCGTTTGACCGAAGCCGGCCTGGGCTGGGGGCTGGTGCCCGAATTACAGGTGCGCGACCAGCTGCAAACCGGCGTATTGGTCGAGTTGTTGCCAGATAAGCCCATCGACGTGCCGTTGTACTGGCATCATTGGCGCAGTGGCGGGCAACTGTTGGGCTTGTTGACCGACCATTTGGCCCAGGCATGTGGCCAATGGTTGGTGCCCTATCAGCAGTAACAAGCGTCAAGCTGCAAGCTGCAAGAGAAAAGCTTGCGGATCGTTTTTAACTTGTGGCTTGAAGCTTGACGCTGGCAGCTGCATCCGTAGGAGGCTACATGAAGATTCTGGTCACCGGCGCAAGCGGCTTCATCGGCGGGCGCTTCGCGCGGTTCGCTCTGGAGCAAGGCCTGGACGTACGGGTCAACGGGCGGCGCGCCGAAGGTGTGGAACACCTGGTACGGCGCGGTGCCGAGTTTATCCAGGGTGATTTGAATGATGCCGACCTGGTGCGCGATCTGTGCCGAGACGTCGAAGCCGTGGTGCATTGCGCCGGCGCCGTCGGGCTGTGGGGCAAGTATCAGGACTTCCATCAAGGCAATGTGCTGGTCACTGAAAACGTCGTCGAAGCCTGTCTCAAGCAGCGCGTCGGCCGGCTGGTGCACCTGTCGTCGCCGTCGATCTACTTTGACGGGCGTGATCACCTGGGACTGACCGAAGAGCAAGTGCCGAAGCGCTTCAAGCACCCGTATGCCGCTACCAAATACCTGGCGGAACAGAAGGTGTTCGGTGCCCAGGAGTTCGGCCTGGAAGTGCTGGCCTTGCGCCCGCGCTTTGTCACGGGCGCCGGTGACATGAGCATTTTTCCGCGCCTGTTGAACATGCAGCGCAAGAACCGCCTGGCCATCGTCGGCGATGGCCTGAACAAGGTCGATTTCACCAGCGTGCACAACCTCAACGAAGCGTTGCTCAGTAGTTTGCTGGCGACCGGCTCGGCGCTGGGCAAGGCCTACAACATCAGCAATGGCGCGCCCGTGCCGGTGTGGGACGTGGTCAACTACGTGATGCGCCAGATGGACATGCCCCAGGTCACGCGTTATCGGTCTTACGGCTTGTCCTACAGCGTGGCCGCGTTGAACGAGGCATTCTGCGCGATGTGGCCGGGGCGTCCGGAGCCAGCGTTGTCGCGCTTGGGCATGCAGGTGATGAACAAAGATTTCACCCTCGACATCAGCCGCGCGAGGCATTATCTCGACTACGAGCCCAAGGTCAGCCTGTGGACCGCCCTCGACGAATTCTGCAGCTGGTGGAAAGCTCAAGATCCGGGGCTCAGGTAAGTTCACAACCGGCAATACATCGGGAACCGAATGTGCGGTTCCGAGTCGATCAGTGCGGCGCGAACGCGGTTTATACTGCCGTCGCTCGGCTTTTCAGGTAGCCATCTCACCGATTCAGGGTTGATTCATGCGTAACGATGCTAAAGACGATTTCGACAACGTTCCCAGCCTGCGGGCTGACATCGGGGACGATGATGATTTCGAGCCGACACCCGCTACCTCCGTGCGCTCGCGCAATACGCCGGTGGTCAAGGTCAAGAGCGCCACGACCGGCCCGTTGTGGGCACTGGTGGGCGCGCTGCTGATCGCCTTTGCGGGCCTTGCCTGGTGGAGCTTTCAGCAGATCTCCCTGATGGGCCAGCAATTGGTTGCCACGCAAGAAAGCTTTGCGCGCATCAGTGAAGAAGCGGCGGGGCGTTTGCAGGACATTTCCGGCAAGGTGGTCGCCAGCGAAGCCAACGTGAACAACGGCAGCGAAGCGCTCAAGTTGCAAATCAAACAGTTGGAAGCGCAGTTGCAGGAGCAAGGCAAGCAACAGGTCGGCGTTGCCGGCCAGGCGAGCGAGCTGGACCAGCGCCTGGCGCAAATGACCGCCAGCACGACCGACCTGGCTAACGCGAATGCCAAATTGCAGGGCCAGGTGCAGGCGTTGACCGACGCGGTGGCAACGCTCAAGGCGGCGCAAGGCGAAATCAAAGACCTGTCTGCCGACGTGGCCGCCCTGAAGAAACAGGGCAACCCAAGCGCGGCGATTGCGCGCCTGGAGCAGGACCTGGTGGTACTCAAAAGCGCTCAGGAAAACCAGCCCGCCAACAGCGATGCGCCGACCAATAAAGAGTTCGACGTGTTCCGTATCCAGACCACGCGCAACATCACCACGTTGCAGAGCCAGGTGCAGAACCTGCAGCAGCAGCTCAACGAACCGGCGAAAGTCAGGCCTCTAGGGGGGCAGTGATAGTCGGTGTGAGCCGGTTTCAAACGGTGGGAGCTGGCTTGCCTGCGATAGCGGTCTGTCAGCTCATGCTTTTGTAACGGGCTCAGTGTTCTCGCAGGCAAGCCATCCCCCACGATTAAAGGGGGTTCAGCGCTAGATCAAGGCGCTCGTCTGAATTGTCACCGCTTGGTGACACTTCCAATCCCCTTCGTTACTTGCCCTCATGTCACCCTTGTTTAGACTCCGGTCATCCCATAAAAAATAATAAGGGCTACCCATGACCATGCAACCACTGCCTGCCAGTAGTTGGCTGAACGCACCTGCCCATCACAGCTGGCTCGCCACCGAAGGTCAGCGCCTGCTGGCATTTGCCAAAGCCTCGCGCCTGCCTGACGGTTTTGGCAACCTCGACGATCAAGGCCAATTGCCGGCCGATGCCCACGCCGAAACCATGAACACCGCCCGCATGACCCACAGCTTTGCCATGGCCCACGCCATGGGCCTGCCCGGTTATGCCGAGCTGGTGGCGCACGGCGTCGCGGCCCTGAGTGGCCCATTGCGTGATAGCGAGCACGGCGGTTGGTTCGCCGCGCCCCAGGCCGTCGATGGCAACCGTGGCAAGGCCGCTTACCTGCATGCTTTCGTTGCCCTCGCGGCGAGTTCGGCGGTGGCAGTGGGCGCGCCCGGTGCGCAGAATCTGTTGAACGACGCCGTGCACATCATCGACCAGTTCTTCTGGAGCGAGGAGGAGGGCGCCATGCTCGAATCCTTTGCTCAGGACTGGACCGGTGTGGAGGCTTATCGCGGCGCGAACAGCAACATGCACGCTACCGAAGCGTTTCTGGCGCTGGCCGATGTCACCGCAGACACGCGCTGGCTGGACCGCGCACTGCGCATTGTCGAGCGCGTTATTCACACCTGCGCCGCCGGCAACCAGTTCATGGTCATCGAGCATTTCGATGCCCAGTGGAAACCGCTGCTGGGCTATAACGAAGACAATCCCGCCGACGGCTTCCGCCCTTATGGCATCACCCCCGGCCACGGCTTTGAGTGGGCGCGGCTGGTGCTGCACCTGGAGGCCGCCCGCCTGCAAGCCGGGCTGACGACGCCGGACTGGCTGGTCACCGATGCCAAGAGCTTGTTCGCCAGTGCCTGCGAATACGCCTGGGCCGTGGACGGCGCTCCCGGCATTGTCTACACGCTCGATTGGAACTACCGCCCGGTGGTGCGCGAGCGCCTGCACTGGACCCATGCCGAAGCCAGCGCCGCGGCCCAAGCGCTGCTCAAACGCACCGCAGAGCTGCATTACGAAACCTGGTATCGGCGGTTCTGGGAGTTTTGCGAAAACCACTTCATCGACCGTGTCCAGGGCAGTTGGCACCACGAGCTGAACCCGCACAACCAGCCCAGCAGCAAAATCTGGGGCGGCAAGCCGGATCTTTATCACGCCTGGCAAGCGGTGGTGCTGCCTGCGCTACCCTTGTCACCCAGCATGACCAGCGCTTTGGCACAGGGTTGCTATGTCACCAAGTGGTGACATTTGTACGTCCCTTTGTTACCTGCGCCTTGAAAATCCCTGTTTAAACTCCGTGCAGCGCAAGCTCTAGACTTGCATGCATAACAACAAGAAAAGGTACTCAGATGAACGCGATTAATCGCCTCGCCGTAGCTATTTCCATTGCCTCGTTGTTTCCCCTCAGTGCATTTGCCGCCGACTCGAAAGGGACGGTTGAAGTTGTGCATTGGTGGACCTCGGGCGGTGAAAAAGCGGCTGTAGATGTCCTGAAGGCCCAAGTTGAGAAAGACGGCTTCACCTGGAAAGACGGTGCTGTCGCAGGCGGCGGTGGTGCCACGGCCATGACCGTGCTGAAAAGCCGCGCAGTTGCCGGCAACCCGCCTGGCGTTGCCCAGATCAAAGGCCCTGACATCCAGGAATGGGCGTCCACTGGCTTGCTCGACACCGACGTGCTCAAAGACGTCGCCAAAGAAGAAAAGTGGGACTCCCTGCTCGACAAGAAAGTCTCCGATACCGTGAAGTACGAAGGTAACTACGTTGCCGTGCCGGTCAACATCCACCGCGTCAACTGGCTGTGGATCAACCCGGAAGTCTTCAAGAAAGCCGGTATCACCAAGAACCCGACCACCCTCGAAGAGTTCTACGCAGCCGGCGACAAGCTCAAAGCCGCGGGCTTCATTCCGCTTGCTCACGGTGGCCAGCCTTGGCAGGACAGCACCGTGTTCGAAGCGGTCGTACTGTCGGTGATGGGTGCCGATGGTTACAAAAAAGCCCTGGTCGACCTGGACAACGGCGCGCTGACCGGTCCTGAAATGGTCAAGGCCCTGACTGAGCTGAAGAAAGTCGCGACCTACATGGACGTCGACGGCAAAGGCCAGGACTGGAACCTGGAAGCAGGCAAGGTCATCAACGGCAAGGCCGGCATGCAGATCATGGGTGACTGGGCCAAGTCCGAGTGGACCGCCGCCAAGAAAGTCGCCGGCAAGGACTACGAGTGCGTAGCCTTCCCGGGCACCGACAAAGCCTTCACCTACAACATCGACTCCCTGGCGGTGTTCAAGCAGAAAGACAAAGGCACTGCTGCCGGTCAGCAGGACATTGCCAAAGTCGTGCTGGGTGAAAACTTCCAGAAAGTCTTCAGCATCAACAAAGGCTCGATCCCGGTGCGGACCGACATGCTCAACGAAATGGACAAGCTCGGTTTCGATTCCTGCGCCCAGACCGCTGCCAAGGACTTCCTGGCTGACGCCAAGACCGGCGGCCTGCAGCCAAGCATGGCGCACAACATGGCCACCACCCTGGCCGTGCAAGGCGCGTTCTTTGATGTCGTGACCAACTACATCAACGACCCGAAAGCCGACCCGGCCGACACCGCCAAGAAACTTGGCGCTGCGATCAAGTCTGCCAAGTAACGGTTAGCAAGGCTGATCCTTGTGAGGGGAAACCCCCTGACCCCTCACAAGGCTTGTTCCTGTAGTCCTTTTTCCCTGTACTGGATTTTCCCATGAGTTCTGTTGCTGTGTTCAGCAAGGCCTCGCCGTTCGATGCACTGCAGCGCTGGCTCCCTAAACTGGTGCTGGCGCCCAGCATGTTCATCGTGCTGGTGGGCTTCTATGGCTACATCCTGTGGACGTTCGTGCTGTCGTTCACCAATTCCACGTTCCTGCCAAGCTACAAATGGGCGGGTCTTGCGCAATACGCGCGGTTGTTCGACAACGACCGCTGGTGGGTAGCGAGCAAGAACCTGGCGGTTTTTGGCGGGATGTTTATCGGCATCACCCTGGTGATTGGCGTGACCCTGGCGATCTTCCTCGACCAGAAAATCCGCCGCGAAGGCTTTATCCGCACCATTTACCTGTACCCGATGGCGCTCTCGATGATCGTCACCGGTACCGCCTGGAAATGGCTGCTCAACCCGGGCATGGGCCTGGACAAACTTCTGCGTGACTGGGGCTGGGAAGGCTTCCGTCTCGACTGGCTGATCGACCCCGACCGCGTCGTGTACTGCCTGGTGATTGCCGCCGTGTGGCAAGCCTCGGGTTTCATCATGGCGATGTTCCTCGCCGGCCTGCGTGGGGTTGATCAGTCGATCATCCGTGCCGCCCAGATCGACGGCGCCAGCCTGCCGCGCATCTACTGGAGCGTGGTGCTGCCCAGCCTGCGTCCGGTGTTCTTCAGTGCGGTGATGATCCTGGCGCACATCGCGATCAAGAGCTTCGACCTGGTCGCAGCCATGACCGCCGGCGGCCCGGGCTACTCGTCCGACTTGCCTGCGATGTTCATGTACTCGTTTACCTTCAGTCGTGGCCAGATGGGCATGGGCTCGGCCAGTGCAATCCTGATGCTCGGCGCGATCCTCGCGATCATCGTGCCTTACCTGTACTCCGAGCTGAGGACCAAGCGTAATGACTAGTCTTGCTTCCAAACCGACCATCAGCCTGAGTCGCGTCGCGATCTACGCGGTGCTGATCCTCGCCGTGCTGCTGTACCTGGTGCCGCTGGTGGTGATGTTGCTGACCAGCTTTAAAACCCCGGAAGACATCAGCACCGGCAACCTGCTGAGCTGGCCGACCGTGGTCACCGGCATCGGCTGGGTCAAGGCCTGGGCCACTGTGGATGGCTACTTCTGGAACTCGATCAAGATCACCGTTCCGGCCGTACTCATCTCCACCGCCATCGGCGCGTTGAACGGCTACGTGCTGTCGTTCTGGCGCTTCAAAGGCTCGCAGTTGTTCTTCGGCCTGCTGTTGTTCGGCTGCTTCCTGCCGTTCCAGACCGTGCTGCTGCCGGCCTCGTTCACCCTCGGCAAAATGGGCCTGGCCAGCACCACCACCGGCCTGGTGTTTGTGCACGTGGTCTACGGGTTGGCGTTTACTACACTGTTCTTCCGTAACTACTACGTGAGCATTCCGGATGCGCTGATCAAGGCGGCACGACTGGACGGTGCGGGTTTTTTCACCATCTTCCGTCAGATCATTCTGCCAATGTCGACCCCGATCATCATGGTCTGCCTGATCTGGCAGTTCACCCAGATCTGGAACGACTTCCTGTTCGGTGTGGTGTTCTCCAGCGGCGACTCGCAGCCCATCACGGTGGCGCTGAACAACCTGGTCAACACCAGCACCGGGGCCAAGGAATATAACGTGGATATGGCGGCGGCGATGATCGCCGGGCTGCCGACCCTGCTGGTCTATGTGATCGCAGGCAAGTATTTCGTGCGCGGCCTCACGGCCGGCGCGGTCAAGGGGTAATCATGGCTACGCTTGAACTTCGCAATGTAAACAAGACCTATGGCGCCGGCCTGCCCGACACCTTGAAGAACATCGAACTGTCGATCAAGGAAGGCGAGTTCCTGATCCTGGTCGGCCCTTCGGGTTGCGGCAAATCCACGCTGATGAACTGCATCGCCGGTCTGGAGACCATCACCGGCGGCGCGATCATGATCGGTGATAAAGACGTCAGCGGCATGAGCCCCAAGGATCGCGACATCGCCATGGTGTTCCAGTCCTACGCGCTGTACCCGACCATGAGCGTGCGCGAGAACATCGAGTTCGGCCTGAAGATTCGCAAAATGAGCCAGGCCGATATCGACACCGAAGTGGCGCGCGTGGCCAAGCTGCTGCAGATCGAACACTTGCTCAACCGTAAACCGGGACAACTCTCCGGTGGCCAGCAACAGCGTGTGGCCATGGGCCGTGCGTTGGCACGTCGACCAAAGATTTACCTGTTCGATGAACCGCTGTCGAACCTTGACGCCAAGCTGCGCGTCGAGATGCGCACCGAAATGAAACTGATGCACCAGCGTCTGAAAACCACCACCGTCTACGTCACCCACGATCAGATCGAAGCGATGACCCTGGGCGATAAAGTCGCGGTGATGAAGGACGGCATCATCCAGCAGTTCGGCACGCCAAAAGAGATCTACAACAACCCCGCCAACCAATTTGTGGCGAGCTTCATCGGTTCGCCACCCATGAACTTCGTGCCGCTGCGCCTGCAACGCAAGGACGGTCGTCTGGTGGCGCTGCTCGACAGCGGCCAGGCGCGCTGCGAGCTGGCGCTTAACGTGACGGACGCCGGCCTCGAAGACCGTGACGTGATCCTGGGCCTGCGCCCGGAGCAGATCATGCTGGCGGCAGGCGAGGGCGACAGTGCATCGAGCATTCGTGCCGAAGTCCAGGTCACCGAGCCGACCGGCCCGGACACTCTGGTGTTCGTGCAACTGAACGACACCAAGGTCTGCTGCCGCCTGGCGCCCGACGTGGCGCCGCAGGTGGGCGAGACCCTGACCCTGCAATTCGATCCTGCCAAGGTGCTGCTGTTTGACGCCAACACCGGCGAGCGCCTGGGCACTGCCGCTTCATTGCCAGCACAGGACCGTGCGGACAATGTGGCCCAATTCAAGGGACGCTGAGTGTTGCGCCTGAATGGATAACTTGTTGTTTTGGTTAAAAAAAGTAACCCGCGTTAGATAAAAACAGTTTAATAACAATAAAGACGAGGATGTAGGGATGAAAAAGCAACACAACAACACCCGGCTGATCTGCCAATTGTCAGCGGCAGCAGCCCTGGTATTGTCCGCCAATGCGATGGCGGACGATGCTTTCAGTGCCGATTCCAAGTGGATGACCGGCGATTGGGGCGGCGAGCGTACCAAGCTGATCGAGCAAGGTATCGACATCAAGGCTGACTACGTTGGGGAAGTTGGCGCCAACCTGAGCGGTGGCTACAACAACGACAAAACTGCCCGTTACGCTGACCAGTTCGGTCTCGGCGTAGCATTGGATCTGCAAAAGCTGTGGGGCTGGGATAACACCCAGGCCAAGATCCAGTTGACCAATCGTAACGGCCAGAACATCTCCAATGACCGTATTGGTGATCCGCGCCCAGATTCCGGCACCTTGAGCTCGTCTCAGGAAGTGTACGGCCGAGGCCACATGGTGCGTCTGACCCAGTTCTGGATTCAGCACCAGATGTTCGACAACAAGTTGGACGTGAAGCTCGGTTACTTCGGTGAGGGCGAAGACTTCAACACCTTCCCGTGCGATTTCCAGAACCTGTCGTTCTGCGGCTCGCAGGTGGGTAACTATGTAAACACCTGGTACAACTGGCCGGTGGCCCAGGCCGCTATCCGCGTGAAGTACAACATCACGCCTGAGCTGTATGCGCAGATCGGCGCGTACAACCAGAACCCTTCGCAGCTTGATCACGGCAATGGCTTCAAGCTCAGCGGCAGCGGCACCAAGGGCACCGTAATTCCAGTAGAATTGGTCTGGTCGCCGAAGGTCAATGGCCTGCCGGGCGAATACCGTGTGGGTTTCTACAAGAGTGCGGCTGATGCCAGCGATGTCCGTGAAGACATCAATGGTAACGATGCTGCCACTACCGGCCTGCCTTACCGTACCCGCAGCAGCAAAACCGGTTATTGGGGTGTTGTGCAACAGCAACTTACCACCCATAACGGCGATGCATCGCGCGGTCTGAACATCGCGGCCAACGTCACGTTCCACGACAAAGACACCAACGTCGTCGACAACTACCAGTCGCTGATGCTTGTGTATAAAGGGCCATTCGACGCACGTACCAAAGACGACGTCGGTATCGGTATTTCGCGCATTCATGCCAACGATGACGTGAAGAAAAACTCTGAACTAATCAACGCGGCCAAGGGCTTCACCGACTACGACCAACTGGGTTACGCACCGTTGCGCAACACCGAGTACAACGTCGAACTCAACTACGGCATCCACGTCACCAACTGGCTGACCGTGCGTCCTAACCTGCAGTACATCAAAAACCCAGGCGGTATCAAAGAAGTTGACAACGCGCTGGTAGCGGGCCTGAAAATTCAGACTACGTTCTAACGCTGTTGCGATAAGCTCCTTCTCTCTGTGCGCATTTTGCGGATAGCCATGGCTATCCGCTTTTTTTTGGGCAGCCGTGCACACCTCATGTGGGCGCTGGCTTGCCAGTGATGCAGGCGCCTCGGTTTGTCTGAATGACCGAGGCGGTGCTATCGCAGGCAAGCCAGCGCCCACAGGGTCACCCAAGGTTTGAGCAACAATGAATTTCAGGACCGTGGCACATGCATGAGCATCCGCTGCAACGCTTTTTCAAATCCCTGCGCGAGCGTCCGGTATTCGCCTGGGAACGCTTTCAGATGCGCGACGTGTTGGTCATCGACCATCCGTTGTGCCAGGCAGTGTTCAGTCGTCAGGGCGCGCAATTGCTGCACTTTCAACCGCGTGGCCAGAAACCCTGGCTGTGGTGCGCGGCCAAGTGGCCGCAAGTCGGCGCCATCCGGGGCGGCGTGCCGGTGTGCTGGCCGTGGTATGGGCGCCATCCGAGCGAAAACGCCTGGCCTTCCCATGGGTGGGCGCGGCTGATCGACTGGAAACTGCTCGACAGCAGCACCGACGACGACGGCGTGCGCCTGCACTGGCAATTGCAGCTGTGCGATTGGCAGGTCGACCTGCACGCTCACCTGGGCGAAACCCTGGAGCTGCGCCTGTGCACCGAGCATCAGGACGAGTTGCCGTGCCAATTGAGCCATGCTTTGCACGCCTATTGGCGTATTGGTCACGTGGATGAGATAGCGCTGTCTGGGCTGGATGGCGCGCAAGGTTATGACCAGCTCAATCGCCAGGCTTGCCAGCAGGAAGGTGAGCTTCGCGTGGATGGCGGGTGCCAACGGGTGTTCCAGCACGAGGGCGAATTGCACCTCAAGGACCACGCCTGGCAGCGCGAATTGTGCATCGACACCGGCGACAGCGCCGACACCGTGGTGTGGCATCCGGGCAGCCGGCCGTTGTTGGGCGTGAGCTTTAACGAGGCGTCAGGGTTTGTGTGCGTGGAGTCGGCGATGGCCGGTGCGAGCTTGGCGCCGGGGGAGAGGGCGCATTTGAGTTTGCAGGCCAGGGCTGGGGCTTAGCGGTGGAGCTTATGCTGCCATCGCAGGCAAGCCAGCTCCCACCGGGGAATGCATTCCAAATGTGCAACTCGGTCCAATGTGGGAGCTGGCTTGCCTGTGATAGGGCCGGTACTGCTGGGGGAGATTGCTGCTAGTTAAACTCATCCCCCACCGGATATCGGCTGTCATTCAGGCTCTCTTTGATCTTGCGCAAATGCGGCTGGAAATCCACCCCGCGGCGCAAGGTCATGCCGGTCGCCAGCACATCCAGCACGGTGAGCTGGATGATCCGCGAGGTCATCGGCATGTAGATGTCCGTGTCTTCGGGCAGCGGAATGTTCAGGCTCACCGTACTGGCCTTGGCCAGTGGCGAGTTCTCGGCGGTCACGCCCAGTACTGACGCACCGTTTTCCCGTGCGATGCGCGCCACTTCCACCAACTCGCGGGTACGCCCGGTGTAGGAAATAATCACGAACAGCTCGCCTGTATGCGCCACCGAGGCGATCATGCGTTGCATCAGCACGTCGGCATGCGCGGTCACGGCCAGGTTGAAGCGGAAAAACTTGTGCAGCGCATCCATGGCCACCGGGGCCGAAGCGCCCAGGCCAAAGAAGTGGATCTGCCGCGCCTGGATCAACAGGTCCACGGCCTTGCTGATCAGGGCCGGGTCCAAGGCCTGGCAGGCGCTGTCCAGAGATGCGATGGCGCTGCCAAAGATCTTCTGCGTGTAGGCCTCAGGGTTATCATCGGCTTCCACGGCGCGGCTGACATACGCTGCGCCACTGGCCAAACTTTGCGCCAGCTGCAATTTAAGTTCAGGGTAACCGCTGACGCCGAACGAACGGCAGAAACGGTTGACCGTCGGTTCGCTGACCGAGGCGGCTTGGGCGAGGGCGGCGATAGAGAAGCGGGTCGCCTGCTGCGGGTTGAGCAGGATGACCTCGGCGACTTTTTTCTCGGCCTTGTTCAATTCTTCGAGGCGGTTCCGGATCTGTTCCAGAAGATTTCGCACGCGGTCCATTCAGTCTTTCCTTCGGGCGACGATGCAAATTAAGGGCGGTAACCAATCGACGAGTGGTTCTTTGCGGTGGCCTATCCTACTGAGGGTAGCTGAACACCACCACTCGGAATGCGTATTTCGGGAAAATGTTGTGGTTATTACTACATTTTTCCTTGAGTGATGCCTTGAAAAAAGGTATTTGTAGCTTAACTTGATAAAAGAACAAACATCATGCCTTCGATAACCGTAGAACCCTGCACCTTTGCCCTGTTTGGCGCGTTGGGTGATCTGGCGCTGCGCAAGTTATTTCCTGCTCTCTATCAACTCGATGGCGCAGGCCTCCTGCACGACGACACGCGCATTCTGGCCCTGGCCCGTGAGGCCGGCTCCGAACAGCAGCACATGGCCCACATCGAGAAAGAACTGCGTAAGTACGTCGGCAAGGAACTCGATGAAGCCGTCGCCACACGCTTCCTCGCGCGCCTGGCCTATGTGCATGTCGATTTCATGAAAGCCGACGATTACGTCGGCCTGGCCGAGAAGGTCGGCAGTGACCAACGCCTGATCGCCTATTTCGCTACTCCGGCGGCTGTTTACGGGGCGATCTGCGAGAACCTGGCCAAGGTCGGCCTGGCGGAAAACACCCGCGTCGTGCTGGAAAAACCCATCGGTTCGGACCTGGAGTCCTCGCGCAAGGTCAACGACGCCGTGGCGCAGTTTTTCCCGGAAAACCGCACCTACCGTATCGACCACTACTTGGGCAAAGAGACGGTCCAAAACCTGATCGCCTTGCGTTTTGCCAACAGCCTGTTCGAAACCCAGTGGAACCAGCACTACATTTCCCACGTGGAAATCACTGTGGCCGAGCAGGTCGGTATCGAAGGCCGCTGGGGTTACTTCGACAAGGCCGGCCAGCTGCGCGACATGATCCAGAACCACCTGCTGCAACTGCTTTGCCTGATCGCCATGGACCCGCCGGCCGACCTGTCCGCCGACAGCATCCGTGACGAGAAGGTCAAGGTGCTCAAGGCGCTGGCGCCGATCAGCCCGGAAGGCCTGACCACCCAAGTGGTGCGCGGCCAGTACATCGCCGGCTACAGTGCCGGCAAGCCAGTGCCGGGTTATCTGGAAGAAGAGAATTCCAACACCCAGAGCGACACCGAAACCTTTGTCGCCCTGCGTGCCGATATCCGTAACTGGCGCTGGGCCGGGGTGCCGTTCTACCTGCGTACCGGCAAGCGCATGCCGCAAAAGCTGTCGCAGATCGTCATCCACTTCAAGGAACCGTCCCACTACATCTTCGCCCCCGAGCAGCGCCTGCAGATCAGCAACAAACTGATCATTCGCCTGCAGCCGGACGAAGGTATTTCCTTGCGTGTGATGACCAAGGAGCAAGGCCTGGACAAGGGCATGCAACTGCGCAGTGGCCCGCTGCAACTGAATTTTTCCGACACCTATCGCAGCACCCGTATTCCGGATGCCTACGAGCGGTTGTTGCTGGAAGTGATGCGCGGCAATCAGAACCTGTTTGTTCGCAAAGATGAAATCGAAGCCGCGTGGAAGTGGTGTGACCAGTTGATCGCCGGGTGGAAAAAATCCGGTGATGCGCCCAAGCCGTACGCGGCGGGTTCCTGGGGGCCGATGAGCTCAATTGCACTGATCACGCGGGATGGGAGGTCATGGTATGGCGATATCTGAATTGAAACTGCCTCAGGGCGTAACTGCTCATGAGTACCGCACGCCCGTATTGCTGGCCGATGGACTGGCCAATGACGTGGCCGAGCAACTGCGCGCGGCCATCAGTGCCCGTGGCGAGGCGACCCTGGTGGTGTCCGGCGGCCGCAGTCCCGTGGCGTTTTTCCAGAACCTGGCCAAACAGGGCCTGGACTGGTCCAAGGTCACCATCACGTTGGCCGACGAACGTTGGGTGCCGGTGGAACACGCCGACAGCAACGCCGGCCTGCTGAAGAAATACTTGCTGCAAGGTCCGGCGGCCAAGGCCAAGTTCCTCAGCCTGTATCACGTTGCGGCCACGCTTGAAGACGCCGCCGAACTGGCCGATCGCCAGTTGGCAGAGTTGCACGCCATCGACGTGCTGGTACTCGGCATGGGCGATGACGGCCACACCGCGTCGCTGTTCCCCAACAGCCCGAACCTGGCTGAAGCACTGAAGGCCGACGGTACCCGCCGTTGCTGGCCGATGCTCGCGCCGACCGTGCCGCACCAGCGCCTGACCATGAGTCGCGCGTTGCTGGCCACGGCCCACTACACCGTGCTGTCGATTTCCGGCAGCGCGAAATTGACCACCTTGAGCGCCGCGCTGGCCAGTGACGACGTTGCTGCCATGCCGATTCGCGCGTTTTTGCAACCTACTTTAGAGATTTACTGGTGCCCATGAGCCAAGGATCAGCCGCTATGAAAAGCCCTCAACCGACCGTGTCCATGGCGGATAAAGTTGCCTTGATCGACAGCCTCTGCGCCAAGGCGCGGATCCTGCCGGTGATCACCATCGCCCGCGAACAGGACATCCTGCCGCTGGCCGATGCCCTGGCAGCCGGCGGTTTGACCGCATTGGAAGTGACCTTGCGTTCCGAGTTCGGTCTCAAGGCAATTCAAGTGCTGCGCGAGCAACGCCCTGAATTGTGCACCGGTGCCGGCACCGTGCTCGACCGCCACATGCTTGAAGCCGCCGAAGTGGCGGGCTCGCAGTTTATCGTCACGCCGGGCATTACGCGTGACCTGCTGGAAGCCTCGGTGCACAGCCCGATCCCGTTGCTGCCAGGCATCAGCAACGCCTCCGGCATCATGGAAGGCTATGGCCTGGGTTACCGTCGCTTCAAACTGTTCCCGGCTGAAGTGAGCGGCGGCGTTGCTGCGATCAAGGCGCTGGGTGGGCCGTTCGGCGAAGTGAAGTTCTGCCCTACCGGCGGCGTTGGCCCGGCCAACATCAAAAACTACATGGCGTTGAAAAACGTGATGTGCGTGGGCGGTAGCTGGATGCTTGATCCGGAATGGATCAAGAACGGCGACTGGGCCCGCATCCAGGAAGTCACCGCACAGGCGCTGGCGCTGCTGGATTGAGCTGATTTACCGAATCGTTGTTGCTGTGCTTAACGGCATTTTTGCGGCGCACTTGGTCGGTGTGCCGCTTTTTTTTGCCTGTAGAAAACCTCAAATTCAATGCCGATCAATGTGAGAGCGGGCTTGCGCGCGAATGCGCTGGTTCAGTTGGCCTATTCGTCGACTGACACAGCATATTCGCGCGCAAGCCCGCTCCCACATTTCAGTCCGCGCTCAGCTCGGTTATTGCTTTGACCAAGACATCGATGTCCGCCGCCGAGGTCACCAACCCCGGCGTCACCCGAATGCAGCTGCCAAAGGCCGCGCCGACACGGGTGGTGGTAAACAGGTCGTAGTCCTTGAGCAACCGATCCGCCATTACCTGCTGATCACGCCCGGTGAACTTGAACGCCGTGATCCCGCAATACAGCCGTGGGTCATCCGGCGTCAGCACCTCGATGCCCGGCAACTGACGCACCTGGTTCACCCACAGATTCCGCAGATAATTGACCCGTGCGCCCTTGGCTGCCGAGCCACCCAATGCGCGGTGCTCTTCCAGCACCAGCGGCAAGGTCATCAGTGCCGGGAAATTCGGTGTGCTGTAGGGCGTACGCGCGCGAACATCGGTGGCCGGGTAATGAAACTCGCCCATGTCCGGGTCGATAGCGGCCAGGCGCTCCGGGGCGATGTACAGAAAGCCCAGGGTCAGCGGCGCGCCGATCCATTTGTGCAGATTGAAGCCCGCAAACTGGATGCCCAGTTGGGCGAGGTTGAATTCGATCTGGCCCAGGGCATGGGCGCCATCAAGGATCACATCCACGCCGTGCTCACGTGCGGCGTTGGCAATCGCCTCGACGGGCATTACCAGGCCGGTGCGGTGGGTCACATGGGTCAGGGCCATCAACTTGAGGCGCGGGTGCTGCACAAACGCGGTGCGATAAGTCTGTACCAGGCTGTCGAAATTGGCCGGGTGGGCGTGGGATAACTCGATCACCTCCACACCGCGATAGCCCGCCAGCCAGCGCATCGCGCCTTTGACCGTGTCGTACTCCAGGTCGCTGATCAGCACTTGGTCGCCCGGTTGCAGGTTGTTGTAGTTACGGATCAGTGACTGCAACGCCTCTGTGGCATTGCGGGTGAAGGCAATCGACTCCGGGTCGGCGTCGATCAGCCCGGCCAGTTGGCGGCGCACCTCGACGTTTTCACCCTGCTCAAAGCGCTGGCGCACATACAGCGAGTTGCTGCGGTTGATAAACGCGACGTGCTCCAGGTACTGCGCTCGTACCGCGCGGCTCATACGCCCGAAGTAGCCGTTTTCCAGATTGATCGGGCCAGGTTCCAGCTCATAGCGCTGGGTGATGGCCTGCCAATGACGTTCGTTATCTGCATTCCTTGGCATGGCGAGACTCTCAGTGGCGGGGGGCAGGTTTGCCGTGCTTTACGCGCAGCGGTTCCAATAGTTCGGACAGGCCGTTGTGGTCAATTTCCTGCATCAATGCCAGCAAGCCGCCCAACTCGCCGTGAGGAAATCCCTCGCGGGCAAACCAGTTCAGGTAGGGGCCGGGCAAGTCGGCGATGATCCGCCCCTTGTATTTGCCGAAGGGCATTTCGCGGGTGATCAGCAATTCGAGTTTTTCGGGGTTCATGGCATCAGGCGTTTAAGTCGAGACCTTGGAAAATACAGGCATTCTGCATGAAGGCCAAATGACAGATCATGCAAATAACTCGCATACAGATGGTTCAATAATTTTTATCTCGTTGAAAAATAAAGGAAAAGTTGTTTTTAAAAACTTGGCACGGGCGCTGCAATCATTAATACACGTTTCTTAACCCGCACAAGGAATTGAAAAATGACTGACATCAACAAAGAATCGATCTCTGTACTCAACGACCTGATCGAGACCAGCAAAGACGGCCAGAAAGGCTTCGCAACTTGTGCTGAAGACATCAAGCACCCAGAGCTCAAAGCGCTCTTCCAGAAGCGTGCCGCCGACTGCGCCAGCGCTGCCGCCGAGCTGCAAACCGCAGTGAAAGCCCTGGGTGGCGATCCGGAAAAATCCGGTTCGGTTGCCGGCGCACTGCACCGTGGTTGGGTCGACGTGAAATCGATGGTCACCGGCAAAGATGAAGAAGCCGTGTTGAACGAAGCCGAGCGCGGTGAAGACCATGCACTGAAGGCTTACAAAGAAGCGATCGAGAAGATCAACAAGCACAACCTGCTGGGTATTCGTGACCTGGTTGAGCGTCAGTTCCATGGCGCCCAACGTAACCACGACCAGGTGAAAGCCCTGCGTAACCAGGCTCGCGCTCAGTCTTGAGTCGCTCCTGATTAGAAAAAGCCCCGCTGATGCGGGGCTTTTTTTATGGGCAATTTTTACACCCAGGCATCAGCCGATGCTGATCGGCGGCAGTTCGGTCAACGTCACCACCTGCTGCTTGCGGGGTGCCAGGATTTCCGCCTCACCGTCCACTACCAGCTCATCGCGCTGGTTGAACACGCGAGTGGCGATGCGCACGCGAAACTTGGGCAGCTTCTCGAGGATTTCCAGACGCACGGTCAAGGTGTCGCCGATTTTCACTGGCTTCTGGAAGCTCATCTGCTGGCCGATGTAGATAGTGCCCGGCCCGGGCAGCTCGCAGGCAACGGCCGCGCTGATCAGGGCGCCGCTGAACATGCCGTGGGCGATACGCTCCTTGAACATGGTCGCCTTGGCGTACTCGGCATCCAGGTGCACCGGGTTGTGGTCGCCGGACATCGCGGCAAACAACTGGATATCGCGCTCTTCGACAGTCTTGCTGTAGCTGGCGGTCTGGCCGACTTCGAGGGCCTCGTACGGGGTGTTGGTAACCTGAGTCATCTCGGGGTGCATCCTGTGGCTAATCGGTAATTAAACAGTATGATTTTAAGCGTTTGATTTTAAACGAAAATTTATTCGCAGCGAGTCGGCCTGCGCAAGGTCAGAGCCTGTTGCAACCACGCCAGTACATCCGCTGTGACTTCATCACGGTTGGTTTCATTGAACACTTCATGACGCGCCTGCGGGTAGATATTCAATTGCAGGTGCTGGCAGCCGGCCTCACGCAACGCATAGGCCAGGCTTTTGAGACGCTTGCCTTCACTCACCGGATCACATTCGCCGCCCATCACCAGGATCGGCAGGCCCGGGTCGATCTGCGCGAGATTGGACGCTTTGCTGATTTGCTGCAAGCCGCCCAGCAGGTCGATCCACAACTGGTTGGTGCAGCGAAAACCGCACAGCGGGTCGGTGATGTACTGGTCGACCTCGACCGGGTCGCGACTGAGCCAATCAAACGCCGTTCGGTTGGGCTTGAAGGCTTTATTGAACGAGCCGAACGACAGGAACTCGATCAACGCACTGCGCCCGCGCAAGCCCTGGCGTGCCCGTTCGATACGAGCAATCACCGCCGCCGCGCGGTACAGCGCAATCGGTTGGAAATTCGACCCGCTGAGAATCGCGCCAGTCAGGCTGGCGCTGTGGTGCAGCAGGTAGGCCTGGGCGATGTAGCTGCCCATGCTGTGGCCCAGCAGGATAATGGGCAGCCCCGGCTTCTGCTGGCCGATGTGCTGGTTGAGGCTGGCCAGGTCGCCCACTACTTTGTTCCAGCCGTCCTTTTCGGCGTACAACCCCAGCGTGCCTTCATCGGCGGTGCGGCCATGACCGCGCTGGTCCAGCGCATACAGACCGTAACCGGCACCGCACAGGGCTTGGGCCAGGCGTGCATATCGACCACTGTGCTCGGCCATGCCGTGGGACAGCATGACGACTGCCCGGGTCTCGCCTTCCGGCAGCCATTGATTGACGTACAGGCGGCTGCGGTCATTCGCGGTCAGCCAGAAGGTGCAGTGGTTCATGGCGCTTCCTTTGCTCAGGGTCGTTGCAGTGTATAGCTCATCCTCGGGCTTGCGTCTGATCAGTGCAGGCCCTTGTAGGAAGATTCACGCAATTAATGACGCTCTTTCCTGTATTTGCCTGTTTGGCCATAGCTGCTAACGTCCCCAAAGCTCCGCTTTTTATAGCAGCACGTTTTTATCGCTGCAGCGGTCGGACACACTCAGGTAAGAGGACAAGAATAATGCAACCTGATTTCTGGAATGACAAACGCGCCGCGGGCGTTCCCAATGACATCGACCTCACCACGTACAAGTCGGTGATCGAAGTCTTCGAACGTTCCTGCAAGGCCTTTGCCGACCGTCCGGCGTTCAGCAACATGGGCATCACCCTGACCTACGCCGAGCTTGAGCGCCAGAGTGCTGCGTTCGCCGGTTACCTGCAGCAACACACCGACCTCAAGCCGGGCGAGCGTATCGCGGTGCAGTTGCCCAACGTGCTGCATTACCCGATTGCCGTATTCGGCGCACTGCGTGCCGGGCTGATCGTGGTCAACACCAACCCGTTGTACACCCCGCGCGAGATGCGTCACCAGTTCAAGGATGCCGGCGTGCGTGCGCTGGTGTACCTCAACCTGTTCGGTGCGAGGGTGCAGGAGGTGTGCGCCGACACCGAGATCGACTACCTGATCGAAGCCAAAATGGGCGACTTCATGCCCGCCGCCAAGGGCTGGTTGATCAATACCGTGGTCGACAAAGTCAAGAAAATGGTCCCGGCCTACCACCTGCCACGGGCGGTGTCGTTCAAACGCGCATTGCGCATGGGCGCGGGGCAGGGGTTGACCCGGCATCCGGTCACGCTGGACGACATCGCCGTGCTGCAATACACCGGCGGCACCACTGGCCTGGCCAAGGGCGCGATGCTCACCCACGGCAACCTGGTGGCGAATATGCAGCAGGCCCGGGCGTGCATGTCCCAGGTCACCGACGATGGCCAGCCGCTGGTAAAGGAAGGGCAGGAGGTGATGATCGCGCCGCTGCCGCTGTACCACATCTATGCCTTCACGGCGAACTGCATGTGCATGATGGTGACCGGCAACCACAACGTGCTGATCACCAACCCGCGCGACATCGGCGGGTTCATCAAGGAGCTGAAAAAGTGGCGGTTCTCCTGCCTGCTGGGGCTCAACACCCTGTTTGTGGCACTGATGGACCACCCCGACTTCAAGACCCTGGATTTCTCCCACCTCAAGATCACCAACTCCGGCGGCACCGCCCTGATCAAGGCCACGGCCGAGCGCTGGAAGGCGGTGACCGGGTGTTCCATCGGCGAAGGCTACGGCCTGACTGAAACCTCACCCGTGGCCAGCACCAACCCGTACGGCAGCCAATCGCGCCTGGGCACAGTGGGGATTCCGGTGCCGGGTACGGCGATGAAGGTGATCGACGATGACGGGCACGAGCTGCCATTGGGTGAGCGCGGCGAACTGTGCATCAAGGGCCCGCAGGTGATGAAGGGGTACTGGCAGCAGCCGGCCGCTACCGCCGAGGCGCTGGACGCCGACGGTTGGCTCAAGACGGGTGACATTGCGGTGATCGACAACGATGGCTTCGTAAGCATTGTTGATCGCAAGAAAGACCTGATCATCGTTTCGGGCTTCAACGTTTACCCCAACGAGATCGAAGACGTGGTGATGGCCCACCCGGCGGTGGCCAACTGCGCGGTCATCGGCGTGCCGGATGACCGCACCGGGGAGGCGGTGAAGCTGTTTGTGGTGGCGCGTACCCAAGGCGTGAGCCTTGAAGAGCTGAAGGCGTACTGCAAGACCAATTTCACCGGGTACAAAGTACCCAAGCATATTGTGTTGCGCGACTCGCTGCCGATGACGCCGGTGGGCAAAATTTTGCGCAGGGAGCTTCGCGACATCGCCTGACCATGATTGAAAGCCACTCAAAATGTGGGAGGGGGCTTGCCCCCGATGGCGGTGTATCAGTCAGCAGATGTGTTGGCTTAAACACCGCTGTCGGGGGCAAGCCCCCTTACACATAGATTCTTTATTGCCCTGAAAACCCTATTCCAGAGCCTTTTGCTGGGATATTTGATCGCTGCTTAAAGTGTGACCAAATATTGTAGGACAGTCATGTTTATGACCGTAGGGGCCCCTTTTGGCTCTAGGCGGCCCTTGGCAAAGCTGCTACTCTCGGCGCGCTTTGTGACTTCTCGGCCTGCTTGAAAGCGCCAGACTCACCTTAAAAAAACATACACCAATAATAATCGCATCAAATGCGATGATGAATTCGCGTCGCTGAGGAGTGGGCTTCCATGAACGAAGACTTTTGGAAGGATAAGTACCCCGCCGGGATTGCTGCAGACATCAATCCAGACGAGTATCCAAATATTCAGGCGGTACTGAAGCAGTCCTGCCAGCGCTTCGCCGACAAGCCGGCTTTCAGCAACCTGGGCAAAACAATCACCTACGGTGAACTGTACGAATTGTCCGGTGCTTTCGCCGCTTACCTGCAACAACATACCGACTTGAAGCCTGGCGATCGCATCGCCGTGCAACTGCCCAACGTCCTGCAATACCCGGTTGCCGTGTTCGGCGCCATCCGTGCCGGCCTGATCGTGGTCAACACCAACCCGCTGTATACCGCGCGGGAAATGGAACACCAATTTAATGACTCCGGGGCCAAGGCCCTGGTCTGCCTGGCGAACATGGCGCACCTGGCTGAAAAAGTCGTGCCCAAGACCGCCGTCAAACACGTGATCGTCACTGAAGTCGCCGACCTGTTGTCGCCGTTCAAGCGCCTGCTGATCAACAGCGTCATCAAGTACGTGAAGAAAATGGTCCCGGCCTATCACTTGCCCAAGGCGATCAAGTTCAACGACGTGCTGGCCAAGGGGCACGGCCAGGCGGTCAATGATGCCAGCCCGGCCAGCAGCGATGTTGCCGTGCTGCAATACACCGGCGGCACCACCGGCGTGGCCAAGGGCGCGATGCTCACCCACCGCAACCTGGTCGCCAACATGCTGCAATGCAAGGCGCTGATGGGCTCCAACCTCAACGAAGGTTGCGAAATCCTGATCACGCCGCTGCCGCTGTACCACATCTATGCCTTCACCTTTCATTGCATGGCGATGATGCTGATCGGCAACCACAACATCCTGATCAGCAACCCGCGCGACTTGCCGGCGATGGTCAAGGAACTGTCGAAGTGGAAGTTCAGCGGCTTTGTCGGCCTCAACACGTTGTTCGTGGCGCTGTGCAACAACGAAGGCTTTCGCAAGCTGGACTTCTCTGCGCTGAAAGTCACCCTTTCCGGCGGCATGGCCCTGCAACTGGCCGCGGCCGAGCGTTGGAAAGACGTGACCGGTTGCAACATCTGCGAAGGCTACGGCATGACCGAAACCAGCCCGGTGGCCACGGTCAATCCGATCCAGAACATCCAGATCGGCACCATCGGCATTCCGGTGCCTTCGACTGTGTGCAAAGTCATCACCGATGACGGCGTCGAGCTGGCCCTCGGTGAAATCGGCGAACTGTGCGTCAAGGGCCCGCAAGTGATGAAGGGCTACTGGCAGCGCGAAGATGCCACCGCCGAAATCCTCGACGGCGAAGGCTGGTTGAAGACCGGTGACATCGCGATCATCCAGCCTGACGGCTACATGCGCATCGTCGACCGCAAGAAAGACATGATTCTGGTCTCCGGCTTCAACGTCTATCCCAACGAATTGGAAGACGTGCTGGCAACCCTGCCCGGCGTGCTGCAGTGCGCGGCCATCGGCGTGCCGGATGAAAAGTCCGGGGAGCACATCAAGATCTTCATCGTGGTCAAGCCCGGTGCCACCCTGACCAAAGATCAGGTGATGGAGCACATGCGCGCCAACGTCACCGGCTACAAGGTACCCAAGGCCGTTGAGTTCCGTGATGCGTTGCCGACCACCAACGTGGGCAAAATCCTGCGACGTGAATTGCGTGATGAAGAACTGAAGAAGCTGGGCCTGAAAAAGTAACCCAATAAAAAACCCCGCAATTGCGGGGTTTTTTTATGCCTGGATTGGAATGCAATCCAGATGCGGGAGCGGGCTTGCTCGCGAAAGTGGCGGGTCAGTAACACATCCGGCGACTGACACACCGTGTTCGCGAGCAAGCCCGCTGCCACATGTTTGATCTGCGTTTTTACACCGCAAACTGCGCGAAGCTCACACCCGCACCTGCCGGGCGCACATCGGTGAGGAACGAATCCTTGTCCGCGCTCAGCTCCAGCGTGATCTCCGGGCTGCGCTTGCCTGCATTGCGCACTACCAGCCCTTCAAGTTTTTCACGCAAAAATGCTGTCGGCACCTTCAGGTGCAGCAACTGGTCGGACTCGGCGTTGTGCATCAACAAGTGAATCCACTCGTACTGGCCCACGGCAATACGGCCCACCGGCAGGTCGAACCACCAGATGTTGCGTTTGCGGTCCAGGTCGGTGAAGTGGCAGTTGTTGAGGCCGAGTACGGCACCGCCCAGTTCCTGGTTTCTGCGGGCGATAGCCTGTGCTTTATTGAGTTTCATAACCTTCCTACGGGATCTGTTATTCAGCGTTATAGCCTGAATGTGCGGGGCATTCTCGTGGGTTGGCTGCAAAACATAAAGCCAAACCTGCAAGCGGCGATGAAATGCCCGTCGAAAAATAATTGAAACTCTGCCGAACAGCCTCGGGTCAATCTCTACGTAATGACCAAAAACCTCGATTGTTCCAGGAGAAATACCATGAGCAGCACATCGGATAAGGCAAAAGGTTTGGCTAACGAAGCCGTCGGCAACGTCAAGCAAGGTGTTGGCAAAGTGACTGGCAACGACAAGCTGCGCGCCGAAGGCGTGGTTCAGGAAAAGAAAGGCGAAGTGCAGAAAGCGGTGGGCGATACCAAAGACGCGGTAAAAAAAGCCACCAAGTAAGTCTGAATCGTTGGCTGTATGCGTGCAGCCCGACGGCCATCCACGGATGGCCGTTTTTATGTCAGATGCTGCAACTAAAATCTGGTAATTGTTTCAAAGTCGCCAAGTAGGCTACTTTTGATGTAGAAAACGGCCCCTGAGTCGCCCACGACCTCACCCTTTTGCGGCGAAAGGAGACGCTATGATTTTTCCGGTATTACAAGGTTTACCCCTGCATAAGGTGCTGGTGCGCACCGTCAAGGAATTCGTCGATGACGAAATGCCCACCTATGCCTCGGCACTGGCCTACCAGATGCTGTTCTCATTGTTTCCCTTCCTGCTGTTCCTTATCGCCCTGATTGGTTTCCTGCACCTGCCGGACTTCTTCACCTGGCTGCGCATGCAATCGGAACTGGTGCTGCCGCCCCAGGCGCTGGAGCAGGTCAACCCGGTGATCGACCAGTTGCAGCAGTCCAAAGGTGGCTTGCTCTCCGTTGGTATCGTGATCGCCCTGTGGACCGCCTCCGCCGGTGTACGGCTGATGATGAGCGCGATGAACGCTGCCTACGACGTGGTCGAAGGCCGTCCGATCTGGAAGCGCTTCCCGCTCTCGGTGTTCTACACCGTCGGCATCGCCGGCATGCTGCTCGCTGCAGCCGCCTTGATGGTGCTTGGCCCGCAGGTGATGGAGTGGCTCGCCGGACAGATCGGCATGCAGGAATTTGTGGTGACTTTGTGGACCATCCTGCGCTGGCCGCTGATCGTGATTCTGCTGATGTTCGCCGTGGCCCTCATGTATTACGTGATGCCCGATGTGGAGCAGAAATTCCGCTTCATCACGCCCGGCTCGGTGCTCGCCGTAGTGGTGTGGATCGTTGCTTCCCTGGGCTTTGGCTATTACGTCAAAACCTTCGCCGACTACAACGCCATGTATGGCAGTATCGGTGCGATCATCGTCCTGCTTCTGTACTTCTATATTTCCGCCGCGGTGCTGTTGCTGGGCGCGGAGATGAATGCCGTGATCGAACACATGTCGGCTGAAGGCAAGGACCCGGGAGAAAAGGAGTTCGATGAACCCGCCGAAGAAGTTTCTGACACGGATGAAAAACAGCACGTCTCAGGCCTAGGCCGGGACCACTCCAAGCCCACACCCATTGAGCCTGATCGATGATCCGTGAAATCCTGAAAATGGGCGATGAGCGCCTGCTGCGTATTGCACCGCCGGTACCGCCGGAAATGTTCGACAGCCCCGAGCTTTGGCAGTTGATTGACGACATGTTCCAGACCATGGAACACGTCGGCGGCGTTGGGCTGGCCGCACCGCAGATCGGCGTCGATCTGCAACTGGTGATCTTTGGTTTCGAAGCCAGCGAGCGATACCCGGATGCGCCGCCGGTGCCGCAGACCATCCTGATCAACCCGTTGATCACACCGCTCAGCCCGGTGGTGGAAGAGGGCTATGAAGGCTGCCTGTCCGTGCCCGGCCTGCGTGGCGCGGTAGACCGTTATCAGCAGATTCGCTACGAGGGTTTCGACCCCAAAGGCGAGCCGATTACGCGCATCGCCGAGGGTTTCCATGCGCGCGTGGTGCAGCATGAATGCGATCACCTGATCGGCCGGTTGTACCCCTCGCGGATTACCGACTTCAGCAAGTTCGGGTTTATCGAAGTGATGTTTCCAGACATGGACCCGAACGCTGACGAATAGCTTTCAGGCCCAATGAGATCCAAATGTGGTAGCGGGCTTGCTCGCGAAAGCGGTGTATCAGTGACTTGTCCTGTGACTGATACTCCACATTCGCGAGCAAGCCCGCTCCCACATGTGCATTGCATTGCAAAGCGGGTTATTTGGCCGGTTTCACAAACCGCAACGTCATCCGATCCGACTCACCAATCGCCACATACTTGGCCTTGTCCTGCTCACCCAACTTCAATGCCGGCGGCAAGGTCCATACGCCACCGGGGTAATCCTTGGTGTCCTTCGGGTTGGCATTCACCTCACTCTGTCCCGCCAGCTTGAACCCGGCGTCCGTTGCCAGCTTCACCACCTGCGCGGTGGTCAGGTAACCACTGTCCTTGATCGCTTCCAGATCCGCCCCATCCTTGGCGCGATGATCTTCCACGCCCAGCACCCCGCCGGGCTTGAGCACCGTGTAGAACGCGCTGAAGGTGGCCGGCGCGGTGCCCGCGTCAACCCAGTTATGCACATTGCGAAAGGTCAGTACGGCATCGGCCGACGCAGGCTTGCCGAACACCGGCGCCTTGGGATCGAATTCGACAACCTCGGCCTTGGCATAACGCGCTGGGTCGGCGGCGAATTTCTTTTTCAGGTTCTGTTCGGACGTCGCGGCGTAAGCACTGCTGCTCGCAGCCTGCACGGCGGCGACGTAATGCCCATGGTCCTTGAGCAACGGCGCCAGGACCTCGCTGTACCAGCCGCCGCCCGGGGTGATTTCGATCACCGTCTGCTTGGCGCCCAGGCCGAAGAATTCCAACGTTTGCTGCGGATGGCGATAAACATCGCGCGCGCTGTTGGCCGGGTCGCGCCAGCTGCCGGCAAGCACGCTGGCGTACTGCGCGGCGGTAATCGGTGCGTCGGCTGCCTGGCTGAGCGTTGGAACGAGGAGGGCGGTGAGGGACAGAGCTGCAAGCGTGGTTTTCATGATCATCCTGTAAGGGGCCACTGTGCCGTCGAGGCTAGCATGGGCCCTCTACCGGGCGATCACACATTATCCGAGGTGCACCTCACCCTTGGTTATAAGCCCCATGGCGATCATTGGTTTATTGCGTTTGTAGCGTACCAGCCGCTCGCTGAGCGATTGTGGCAGCACCGTGTCCTGAGTGAAGCCCATGCGCCGGTACAGACCTTCCAGATCCGGATGGCACAGCAGCCACACTGTGCCTTCCACTTCGGCCACTGCCTGCAGAATCAGCCGCGCCGCCAACCCGTTGCCGCGGTACGCGGGGTCCACAAACACCCCCGTCAGCCACTGTCCACCCAGCACCGGGCTCAGGCACAACCCGGCCACGATCTCGCTGTCGCGCGCCACCCATAAACGCCCGCCTTTGATGGCTTTCATCGACGAATCGTGGCTACGGTAAAACTTGTTGAGCAGCGGCCACAGCGGCGCTGCCAGCGGTTCGAGGTGCAGTTCGGGCATGGTCTTCAAGCGAGCAATATCAAGGGTCGGGGATTATAAGCGCCTTCTGCCCGGCAATAGGTGGTATACCCACTGTTACATCCCCTTCAGTTGAGCATGCATCATGGCCAAAGGTATGGATTCAAAGAAAGCCGCGAAGAAGAAACCGGCAAAAACCGCCGATGAAAAACGCGCCGACAAGAAAGCCAAGAAGTCCGACACAGGCCTGTTCGGTCACTGAGTTACAAGCTTAGAACCAAACGGTCTGCAAGATTTTCAAGCCTCAATGCACAGAGCAGGAAACACCTGCTCTGAGCTGCCGATGGCCAACTACCTTGATCTGACCCAGCGCCGGGAAATCGAAGCCCTGGTGCACCGTTTTACCGCCCGGACCGAATGGCCGACCTGGCTGTTGCTGATCGGCGTGTACACCGGCTGGTTCGCCGTGATGCTCGCCAGTCAATGGCTGGGCCTGTGGCTGAGCACCTTGCTGCTGATTCCGTTGGTGACGCTGTGGCTGTCGGTGCAGCACGAATTGCTCCACGGCCATCCCACCCGCTCGCTTCTTGTGAACAAACTGCTCGGCTATGCGCCTTTTGCCGTGTGGTATCCCTATACGCTGTACCGCGAAAGCCATTTGTTGCACCACAACGATGAAGACCTGACGCTGCCGGGCATCGACCCGGAAAGCCGCTACCTCAACCAATCCCAATGGGACAACAGCTCGTTGTTCAAACGCAGCGTGCATTGGCTGACCAAAACCGTGCTCGGCCGTTTCCTGCTCGCGGCGCCGTTGGCAATTGGCCGACTGGCGCGTCATGAGTTTCAACGCTTGCCCCACGTGTGGCCGATGTGGCTGGCCCACGGCGCCGTGACCCTATTGATGCTGAGCTTCATTGCCCACTGCAGCGCACTGCCGGTGTGGCACTACCTGCTGCTGGTCAGCGTGCCGGCCTTGTCGCTGGCGTCGATCCGTTCCTACTATGAGCACCGTCCACACCTGCAGCCGGAACAGCGCACCGTCCTCAACGAAGCGGCCTGGCCCTGGACCTGGCTGTTCCTCAACAACAACCTGCACCTAGTGCACCATGACTTGCCGAAACTGCCCTGGTACTTGCTGCCCACCGTCTACCACGCCCGCCGCGAACAATGGGTGGCGCGCAGCGGCGGGTTTGTGGTGCAGGGCTACGGCCAATTGATCAGCCGCCACGGCCTCAAGGCCATCGACAGCCCCCGGCACCCTTTTGCCTGAGAGACGCCCATGAGTGATCACTACGCCGAACTGCTGATGTACGTCGCCCCCGAAGCGGTGCAGCGCGCCAACCAGCAGTGGTTGGCGCGGATAGTCGAGCGTCTGAATCTGAGCCGCCGCAACGCCGACCACCTCGACCTGCACGGCCTGTGGCTGGCGCCCGAACTGCTCGTCACGCAAACCTGCGGCTATCCGCTGATGACCCAACTGCGCGGCCAGGTGCGCGTGATCGGTCGCCCACGCTACGAGTTGGCCCACAGCAGCCAGGGCGAACATTGCAGCCTGCTGCTGGCCCGCGACGACGACCCGCGCACCGCACTGGCGGACTTCTACCTCAGCCGTGGCGTGATCAATGGCCATGACTCCAACAGCGGCATGAACCTGCTGCGCGAACGCCTCGCGCCGTTGCAGCGCGGCGGTCGTTTCTTTGCCAGCGTCGGCATCAGCGGCGCCCACCGTGAAAGCCTGCGCTGGCTGCGCGAAAACCTTGCCGACCTCGCCGCCATCGACAGCGTCACCTACGACTACCTGGCGCGTTTCGCCCCGCAGGAAGTGGCGGGGCTGCGCATCATCACCCGCAGCGCGCCGAGCCCGACCTTGCCTTACATCGGGCCGCTTAGGCTGAGCGATGAGCACGTGGCGCAGATCCGCGAGGCAATGAACCTGGCGTTGCAGGATTTGCCGCAGGTGGTCGACACGCTGGGTATCCAGCAAGTGCTGCCCGCGCGCGAAGACGACTACCGCGTGCTGTTGGATTACCAGCAACAGGCGGTCAACGCGGGTTATGCGAAGCTTCAATAAGGTTATATAAAAATACCTTTTAAATATTATTAAAGAATAAGCCGCCTTGCTAGGATCGCTCCACCGGAACACCGGACATAACGCGCAACCTACTCAGATGGAGCCACTATGTCCGGCGCCGACACTTCTCACAGCGATTACGTGGGCGGATTGTTCCGCAGTCATTACGACTGGCTGTGCAGCCGTTTGCACCGCCATCTCGACTCGCGTGCCCACGCCGAAGACATCGCCGCCGACACCTTCGTCCAACTGCTGAGTTCGCCAGGCGTGGTGCCGATTCGTCAGCCCCGCGCCTTGCTCACCACCATTGCCCAGCGCCTGATGTACCAGCTGTGGCGCCGGCGGGATCTGGAGCGCGCTTATCTCGATGCCCTGGACAACGACGAAACCTGCACCGCACCGTCTCCCGAAGACCTGGCGCACATGCTCGAAGCCTTGCAGGCCATCGACCAGTTGCTCGACGGCTTGCCGGCCAAGGTCAAGGCGACCTTCCTGCTGTCGCAACTCAATGGCCTGACGTATCCCGAGATTGCCGCTGAACTGGGGATTTCCCAACGCTCGGTCAGCGACTACATGGCCCGCGCGCTCAACCGTTGCCTGCGGCTGTGCCTGGAATGAACGACGCCTTGATCGACAGCGCCACGCGCTGGTACGTGCTGCTGCGTTCGGGCGAGGCCACGGCGGCGGACTGGCAACGCTATCACCACTGGCGCGCAGCCGACCCGCGGCATGACGCGTTGTGCCGGCAACTGGAAACGCGCCTTGGCGTGTTTCAGGTTGCGCAAGCGCAGGGCGTAAGCGGCAAGGTTCTGCAGCAAGCGCTGGATGCGCCTTCCAGCCGCCGCCATGTCTTGCAGGTCGCATTGGCGGGTGCAGGCGTGGCCATGGGCGCTGCGCTGTTGAGCAAACCCATGGGGTTAGCGGACCTGACTGCGGACGTCCGCACCGGCACCGGTGAACGTCGCACCGTTACCCTGGCCGATGGCAGCGAGTTGTTGCTCAACGCGCAAAGCGCGGCGGATATCCAGTTCGACCCGCAGCGGCGCCTGGTGCGCCTGCGCGAAGGCGAGTTGCTGGCCAGGGTCGCCAGCGACCGCAACCGCCCGTTTCTGATTCAGACCGAGCAGGCGCAGGTGCGCGCCTGCGGCAATCGCTTTGTGTTGCGCGAGCGGCAAGGGCAGGGCCAGGTCGTGGCGCTCGATGGCGCGCTGGAAATCGATCGTCAGAGCGGCGAACGCCTGCAACTCGCCGCCGGCCATGAAGTGCATTTCGACCGCGCCGGCTTCGGCCCGGTGCAGGTCAGTTCGGCCGGCGCCACGGCGTGGATCGACGGCTTCCTGCAAGTGCGTGACCGTCCGCTGGCCGAAGTCATCGACGCGTTGCGGCCCTATCACACTGGCGTGTTGCGCCTGGACCCGTCAGTCGCCGGCTTGCGCGTCAGCGGCCTTTATCGGCTGGACAACCCGCAGCAAATCCTCGACACCCTGGCGCGCACCTTGCCGATCCACATCACCCGCCGCACCGGGTTGTGGGTGACCGTCAATGCGGCCTGACGGACTTGCTCGGCCAATGTGGGAGCTGGCTTGCCTGCGATGGCATCACCTGGTTGTGGCTGATGGACCCAGTCGCCTGCATCGCAGGCAAGCCAGCTCCCACAGGGGTGGGGTTTTCACTTCGCGGGTGGGTTCTATCGACATAACCAAACGATCTGCAAGTTTTGCCCCCGCCATCCCACATCACTCCCGTAAGCGCTGCGGGGAGCAGCGTTCTCGAGTTTCCTTGGGGGGAGCCAAAGTGAATCAGTTCAACCGTGTGCCGCTTCGAACCTTTGCCCTGGTGCCGTTGGCCAGCCTGTTTCTGTCATTTGCCGCCAGCGCCGAAGAGGCGCGTCAGGTCTACCACATCGCCCCCGGCCCGCTGGATGAAGTGCTGTTGAACATCAGCCGCCAGAGCGGCCAGGTGATTTCCTTCACGCCACAACTGGGCAATTATTCCTCGGCCACTGTCGACGGTTCGCTGTCAGCGCACCAGGCGGTAGACGCCGCGCTCAAGGGCACCGGCCTGCAAGTGCAGGTGAGCCCGGACGGTGCGTTCATCATCAAGGAAGGCGCAGCCAAAAACGCGACCAGCAGCGTCAAGGCGCAGACCAGCGCCGCGCAGGCGCCGACCCTCGACCGCGTGGTCGCCATCGGCACCCGGCGCAGCAATGCCACCGCCCTGACCAGCAGCGCGCCGGTGGATGTGATCAACGCCGAAGAACTCAAGCAAACCGGCGCCACCAGCCTTAACCAAGCGCTGTTCCAACTGCTGCCGTCGTTCAACTTTCCGCAGAACAACAGCGCCACCCGCGGGCAAGACCCCAAGGGCGCTTCCTTGCGTGGCCTGTCGCCTGACCAGACCTTGGTGCTGATCAACGGCAAGCGCCGGCACACCTCGGCGGTGGTGAATATTTCCGGCGGCGTGCCGTTCATTGGCGCCCAGCCGGTGGACCTGGACATGATCCCCATCAGCGCCATCGACCACGTCGAAGTGCTGCGTGATGGCGCGTCGGCACAGTACGGCTCCGACGCGGTGGCCGGGGTGGTCAACATCGTGCTCAAGGAGCGCGACAGCGGGGGCGGCATCAACACGCAACTGGGCAAATACGCCCAGGGCGATGGCTTCAGCAAAACCACCGACGGCTGGTACGGCATTGGCCTGCCGGGCGATGGCTTCCTGACCCTGAGCTTCAACACGCTGAACAACAAGCCCGACGACATTGGCGACAAGTACATCGCCGACGGTCACGTGCAAGACCCACGCTGGGGCGGCGCCGGGCGTGACAAATACAACCTGGCGGCCAACGCCGAGATCGGCCTGAACGACCAATGGCGCGTCTACAGCTTCGCCACCTTCGGCCAGGACACCTCGGTGAACAACACGCCGCCGCTGTTGGCCAGCAGCCCGAACAACGTTGCCTCGATCTACCCCGGCGGCACGATTCCCAAGTACCGCTATCGCTACGAAGACGGCGCCATCACCGTGGGCACGCGTTATGAAGACGACAGCATTGGCCGCTTCGACCTGAGCGCCACCTACGGGCGCGACGAGCACGACGAGCTGGCCTTCAACACGGTCAACCCGAGCTACGGCGCCAACAGCCCGACCAAGTTCAACGTCGCCACGCTGGTCAACGACCAGACCAACATCACCCTGGACTACGCCAAGGACCTGGACGTGAACTGGTCCAGCCACCCGCTGACTGTCTCCGGCGGAGTGGCGTATCGGCATGAGCAATATCGCCTCGAAGCCGGCGACTACGATTCCTATTCCTACGGCGGCATCGATGGCGTACAGGTTGGCGCGGTACAAGCCTCGGGCCTGACCCCGGAAGACGCCGGCACGTTTAAACGGGACGTGGGCGGCGTGTATTTCGGCCTCGAAAACCAGGTCACCGACAAGCTGCAAGTCGGCGTAGCCGGGCGCACCGAGCACTACTCGGACTTCGGCTCGGCCACCACCGGCAAGCTCTCGGCGCGTTATGACTTCACCCCGCAAGTGGGCGTGCGCGCCACGGTCAACAATGCTTACCACGCGCCGAGCCTGGGGCAGATCGGCACCTCGTGGACCACCACCACCAACCTGGACGCCAACGGCAACCCGGTGTTGACGCGCATGCTGCCGGCCGACAACCCGGCGGCCCGTGCCCTTGGCGCACAACCGCTCAAACCTGAGAAATCGACCAACTACTCGTTGGGCCTGGTGCTGCGACCGGCAGAAAATGCCTCGCTGACCATCGACGCCTATCAAATCTCGATTCGCGACCGCTTGCTGTTCAGCGGCGGCATCTCCGGGCCACTGGCCGAGCAGATCCTCACCAATGCCGGCTACGGCCAGTACTCTTGGGCGCAGTTCATGACCAACGCTGCCGACACCCGCACGCGCGGCGTCGACATCGTCGGCAAGTACAACCTGGACCTCGCGCAGTTCGGCAACCTGGCCCTGTCCGCCGGCTACACCAAGGCGCGCACCACCATCGAGAAAGTCCACGAAAACCCCAACGGCTTTGAAGTGCTGACCCGCGAAGCGCGTGGCTTTATCGAACACGGCTACCCCGAAGACAAACTGGTGTTCGGCGCGGTGCACACGCTCAACCAATGGACCATCGCCCTCAACCAAACCCGCTACGGCAAATACCGCAAATACGCGGCCAGCGAGACCAACGCGCAGTACGACCAGGTTTTCAGTGCGCAATGGAGCACCGACCTCGACGTCAACTACGCGTTCACCAAGCAACTGCGCGTGTCGGTGGGCGTGAACAACCTGTTCGACAGCAAACCCGACGACTTCAACAGCCGCCTGCGCCAGACGCCGGGCCAGCAATACAGCTACCTGTCACCGACCGCGCCGGAAGGGGCGTTTTACTACACGCGGCTCAGTTATGACTTTTAACCCACTGCAATAGCACACCGATCAAGTGTGGGAGCTGGCTTGCCCGCGATAGCGATGTTGAAGCCACCACCGCCTTCGCAGGCAAGCCAGCTCCTACATTGACCATGCCCACTGTGAATGCGTTGTGAATCGAATCTCCAAGAGGCTACTCATGAGAACACTAAAAAACCTGCTCGGTGGCTCGCTATTGGCACTGACCGTCCTGGCCCAGCCGGCCCACGCTGCCGAGGCCGTCAAACCGATTCACTTCGGTGACATCACCTGGGAAAGCGGCAGCCTGATCACCGAAGTGCTGCGCCTGATCGTCGAGAAAGGCTATGGCCTGCCGACCGACACCTTGCCCGGCAGCACCGTGAGCCTGGAGGCCGCGCTGGCCAAGGACGACATCCAAGTGATCGGCGAAGAATGGGCCGGGCGCAGTCCGGCGTGGGTCAAGGCTGAAGGCGAAGGCAAAGTGTTCGGCCTGGGCGACACGGTCAAAGGCGCCACCGAAGGCTGGTGGGTGCCGGAATACGTGATCAAGGGTGACGCCGAGCGCGGCATCAAACCCCTGGCCCCGGACCTTAAGTCGGTGGCCGACCTGTCGCGCTACAAGGACGTGTTCCGCGACCCCGAAGACCCCAGCAAAGGCCGCTTTCTCAACAGCCCCACCGGCTGGACCTCGGAAATCGTCAACAGCCAGAAGCTCAAGGCGTACGGCCTGACCGACACCTTCGTCAACTTCCGTACCGGCTCCGGCGCGGCGCTGGATGCCGAAGTGGCGTCGTCGATCCGCCGCGGCAAACCGGTGTTGTTCTACTACTGGTCGCCAACCCCGCTGCTCGGCCGCTTCAAGCTGATCAAACTGGAAGAACCGCCGTTCAACGCCGAGGCCTGGAAAACCCTGGCCGACGCCAACAACCCGCACCCCATCGGCACCCGTTCCATGCCGGCGCATCTGGCGATTGGCGTGTCGGCGCCGTTCAAGGCGCAGTACCCGCAACTGGTCACGTTCTTTGAAAAAGTCGACCTGCCGATCGACCTGCTCAACGGCATCCTTGCGCAGATGAGCGAGAAACGTGAACAGCCACGCCAGGTCGCGCTGGCGTTCCTCAAAGCGCAGCCGAACGTCTGGCAGCAATGGGTGCCGGCGGATGTCGCGGCCAAGGTCAAGGGAGCCCTCTGATGCTCAAAGCCCTCGCAGTTGTTGTACTTTCGCTGGTGGCCAGCCATGTGCTCGCCGCCGAACCTTCCACATTGCGCATCGGCTACCAGAAAAGCTCGGTGAGCATGGTGCTGGCCCGCGAGCACAAGTTGTTTGAAGACGCGCTGCCCGGCACCCAGGTGCAATGGATCGAATTCCTTGGCGGCCCGCCGCTGATCGAGGCGCTGAACGGCGGCAGCCTGGACATCGGCAACATCGGCGACATCCCGCCGATCTTCGCCCAGGCCGCCGGGATTGATTTGCAGTACTTCGCCGTCGAGCCGAATGAGGGCAAGACCGAAGCGGTGTTGGTGCCCAAAGCCAGCCCGATCCAGCACGTGGACGAACTCAAGGGCAAGCGCGTGGCGCTGCTCAAGGGTTCCAGCGCACACAACCTGTTCCTCAAGAGCCTGCTGCGCGCCGGTTTGCAGTGGAAGGATGTAGACGTGGTGTACCTGTCGCCGTCCGATGGCCGTGCCGCGTTTGAACAAGGCAAGGTCGACGCCTGGGTAGTGTGGGACCCGTACTACTCCGCGGCCGTGGTCGACGGCTCCGCGCGCGTGCTCGGCGATGGCCAAGGCCTCAACCCGGCGGGCAGTTTCTTTGTGGTCAGCAGCCCGTTTGCCAAACAGCACCCGCAAGCGGTCGGCACGATTATCAACACCCTGGCCAAGGCCCAGCGCCTGTCCCTGGACCAACGTGAGCAAAGCATTGCGCTGATGGCCAAGACCCTGGGCCTGCCACCGGCGGTGGTTAAAAGCTACTTCGAACACCGCTCGCCCGCGCCGATTCGTCAGCTGGAAGCCGTCGACATCGCCAACCAGCAACGCACTGCCGACCTGTTTTTTGCCAACGGCCTGATCCCGAAGAAGGTCGATGTGCAGCAGATCGTGTTCAAGGCGCCTTGAATCCTGCGGCCAGCGAGGCTCCTGTGGTGAGCGGGCTTGGTGTGGGGGCGGGCTTGGTATGGCGAGCAGGCTTGTTGTGGCGAGCGGGCTTGCCCCGCGTTGGGCTGCGCAGCAGCCCCAAAACCACTCACCGCAGTGTGTCAGGGGACGCGCGCAGGTTTGAAATGGGGCCGCTTCGCAGCCCAACGCGGGGCAAGCCCGCTCGCCACGAGAAGCCCGCTCGCCACAGGAAGCCCACTTGCTACAACAAGCCCACTTGCCACAGGAAGCCCACTCGGCACACCAAGCCCGCAAGGCACAACGAGTTCTAAAACCTCCCATCAGTGAGCAGACCATGCAACCGATCTACATCGACTTTCTCAACGGCCTGGACATCGACGCGCTCAACCTTTCCAACGAGGAAATCCTCACCGCCATCCAAGCCAGCCTGGCGATTCAGGGCCGTGGCGAGGCGGTGATCGAGCCGCGCACTCACCTGATTCCTGGCGGCGGCATCAATGGCCACTTCAACGTGTTGCGCGGCGTGCTCGGCGGCGACATCGGTTATGCCGGGGTCAAAGTGGTGGGCGACTTTGTCGATAACTACCGCAAGGGCCTGCCGTCGGAGTTGGCGATCCTCAACCTGCTGGACCCGGCCACCGGCATTCCCAAGGCCATCCTCGACGCCTCGGCAATCACCGACATGCGCACCGGCGCCGTCACCGCCATCGGCGCCAAATACCTCGCCCGGCCCGACAGCAAAGTGCTGGCGCATATCGGCGCGCGCGGCACCGCGTATTGGAATGTGCGCCTGCTGGACCATCTGTTCGACTTCGAGGAAATCCGTGTGCATTCGCGCCGCAGCGAAAGCCGCGAAGCCTTCGCCCACCGCCTGCGCCAGGACTTGGGCAAGCCGGTGATTGTCACCGACGACTGGGAGTCGGCCGTGCGTGGCGCTGACATCGTGGTCGAGGCCTCGCGCCTGGATCAGCCCGAGCCGTTGTTGCACACCGACTGGATCAAACCCGGCGCCTTCGTTGTGCCCTACGGCACCATGAGTGCGGTGCAATTGTCGCTGACCGACATCATGAGCAAATTGGTGGTGGACGATTGGGGCCAGTGCAAAGGCGGGATGTTTGGCGCACTGCGCGCGCATGTCGATGCCGGCAAGCTCAGTGCCGACACCCTGCACGCCGAGCTTGGGCAGATTGTCGCCGGCTTGAAAACCGGCCGCGAAAACCCGGAAGAAACCATTCTGTTCTGGCACCGTGGCCTGAGCCTCAGCGACATCGCCCTGGGCCATGCACTGCTGGAAAAAGCCCAGCGATTGGGCATCGGCCAGCGGCTGCGCTGGGCATGATCAGCTTCGATCCCCAAGGTTTGGCGTTGGCAGATCTGCTCGCCATTGCCCGGCACGACACACCGGCGCAGTTCAGCGCGCAAGCGCGCCAACGGATCGACGAAGGCCACCGCCTGCTGCTGAAACGGGTGGCCGAAGGCACGCCGATTTATGGCGTGACCACCGGGCTCGGTGCCGCGGTGGACACGCCGGTGGCACCGTTGCAGGCCACTATTCCTCTGGGCCGAGCGGTGGGCGTGGGGCGTCTGGCCAATCGCCAGGAATTACGCGCAATCACCGCCGCCCGTTTGGCCGGGTTGGCCCAGGGCCGTTCGGGTATTTCACCGGCGGCGGCCGAGGCACTGTTGGCGTTGCTTAATTCCGGTGCCGAGCCCGAGGTGCCGTTGCTCGGCTCGCTGGGCGAGAGTGACCTGGCGCCGTTGGCTCACTTGAGCTTGGCGCTTACGGTGCCGTTGACCGGCAAGGATGGCCTGGCGCTGGTGTCGGCGAATGCGGCAAGTGTTGGGCTGGGGGCGTTACTGGTGGCCGAGGCGCAGCAGGTGTTACAGGCCGTGTTGGCGGCGCTGGCGTTGTCGTGTGAAGGCTACCGGGCCAACCTCAGCCCGTTCCAGCCGTGGGCCTCACGCTTGCGCCCGGCGCCTGGGCAAACCGAGCAGTCGGCGGCGTTGTTGCACCTGCTTGAAGGCGGCGATTTGGCGTACAGCCCGCGCCACTTGCAAGATCCGTTGAGCTTTCGTTGTGCCACGGTTGTGCAAGGCGCTGCGCAACAGGCGTTACAGCAACTGCATGAACTGATCGAGTTGGAACTGCGCAGCGGCGCGGATAATCCGGCGCTGATCAGCGAGGAATCTTTGGTGTTGGCCACGGCCAATTTCGACAGCACGCACCTGGCCCTCGCCGCTGAAGGTTTGGGCCTGGCGCTGAGTCGAGTCGCCGCGTGCAGCGCCGAGCGCATTGCCAAGTTGCTGTCGCCCGCGTCCAGTGATTTGCCGCGCTTTCTGATCACGCAGCCGGGGCATGTCGGCATGGCGGCCTTGCAGCGCACCAGCGCGGCGCTGGTCGCAGAGATCGGGCACCTGGCCAACCCGCTGCCCGCCGTCAGCGTGCCGGTGGCCGATCGGGTGGAAGACTACGCCGGGCAGGCGCTGGCGGTGGTCGACAAGACCCGCCGGTTGACCGAGCGGGTGGTGTGGTTGGCCAGCATTGAACTGATCGTCGCGGCGCAGGCGGTAGACCTGCGGGGTGTATCGCGATTGGGGCAGGGCACGCGGCGGGTCCATGATGCGGTGCGCAGCCAAGTGGCGCATCTGGATCAGGACCGGTCGGGTTCGGTGGATGTACTGGCGCTGAGTGCGTTCATCACCGATGGCAGCTTGACACCCTTTCTTTGAAACAAAGCAGATCAACGGTGGGAGCGGGCTTGCTCGCGACTGCGGTGTATCAGTTGATGCATGTGCTGACTGACCCACCGCATTCGCGAGCAAGCGCGCTCCCACATTTTTATTTGCATTTCAGGTCATGCGGCCTCGGCGGCCAATGCGGCGATAGCAGCGGACCGTGATCCTACGCGTAGTTGAAACGCCGCCAATGCCGGCCACTGTTGCAAATCAATAGCGTGGACACCCGCCCAGCGCAGCACCACAAACAAATACGCGTCCGCCACCGAATACTGCTCGCCCAGCAGGTAATCCTGACGCTCCAGTGTCTGCACCAGAATCGCAAAGCGCTTGAACAGCGTGGCCAAAAACATCGCCCGCACTTCGCCTTGAATGGCCGGGTTGAAGAAAATCGCCAAGCCGCCATGAATCTCGCTGGCGATAAAGTTCAGCCATTCCTGCAACCGCACGCGCTGCCAACTGCCATTGGCCGGGGCGAGCACGGCGGCGGGTTTGAGGTCGGCCAGGTATTGCAGGATGGCGCTGGCTTCGGTCAGCACAGCGCCGTTGTCCAGTTGCAGCGCCGCCACGTAGCCCTTGGGGTTGATCTGCAGGAAATCTTCGCCGTTGCCGAAGGTTTTAGCCTGGTTGTTCACCTGCACCAGCTCGAACGGCAGCGCCAATTCACGCAGCACGATATGCGGGGCGAGCGAACAGGCGTTGGGGAAAAAATACAGTTTCATCAAAGGCGACTCCGTTGGGTTTGCGCCAGTCTCGCGGGCGTGGCACCGTGCGTAAAATTAAACCTGCAGACCCCATCCATAAGGACAGCTACTGCCATGATGAACCTGATGCACTGGCGCCTGCTGGTGGCCGTCGCCGACCACGGCAGCATCACGGCGGCTGCCGAGCAGGTGGGCATGACGCAGTCCGCCGCCAGCCAGGCCATGGCGTCCATGGAGGCGACGCTGGGCGCGCAACTGTTTACCCGTGAACCGCGCAAGACGTTGCCCACAGCGCTTGGGCTCGACGTGATCGCGCAGGCGCGGGTGATGATGGACGCGCTGCAGGCCATTCGTACCACGGTGGATGAAGCGCGCCCGCTGCTGCGTGGGAACATTCGCATCGCCAGTTTTCCGAAAGTGTTGGCGACTTTTCTCACGCCGTTGCTGCAGCGTTTCCGTCAGTTGAACCCGGGTATCGAGGTCACCACCCTGGAAGTGACTGACAGCGAAGTGCACACCTTGCTCGACGCGGGCCTGATCGATTTGGGCGTGGTGCTCAACCCCAAACCCGAGCGCAACGCCACGGTATTGGGTCGCGACCTGTGGATGGCAGTGCTGCCGGCCCACCATCCACTGGCGCAGTGCCCGCAGGATGCCAGCGTGGCGCTCGAAGCCTTACTCGAACAACCCTTCGTACTGGCCACCGGCGGCTGTACCGCGAATGCCCGCAGCCTGGCGGCCGACGCCGGCCTGCGCCTGCACGATATCCGCGTGGAAGTGCGTGAATGGAGCAGCGCCTACAGCCTGGTGCGCGAGGGCGTCGGTGTCACGCTGGTGCCGGAAATGGCCTTGCCCGCCCAGCGCAATGGCCTGCGCGTGATGCCGCTGACGGTGCCGTTGTACCGTGAGTTTGCCTTGGTCGGTTCGCAGACCCTTCCACCCTCGGCGGCGGCCGGTGCATTGTTAAAAATGCTGGCTGACTAGTGGCCTTGCATAGCGCCATGCCCTGTCTATGCTCACCCAGAACCGTTGATGACGCTTGGCATGTAAAGCGATTCGGATGGTTTTTTCCCCATGAAGGTGTGCCAGCAATAGCCAACTGAAGAATGGAATGCGCCGTTTCAGGCGCCGGGAATCTAGGGTGATCTGACCATGTTCAACCGCCATCACAAATCCGACCTGCAAGAAATCGAACGTTTTTCCTGTGCTCTCACCGAAGCCAACGCCAAGCTTGCTGCCATCAGCCGCTCCATGGCGATGATCGAGTTCGACCGCAACGGCGTGATCCTCGACGCCAATCCCAACTTCTGTAAAACCATGGGCTACAGCGTGGAGGAGATTCGCGGCAAACATCACCGCATCTTTTGCGAAGAGGCGTACACCCACACCGAGACCTACGCCAAGCTGTGGCGCGACCTGGCGCGGGGTGAAGCGCTCAGTGGCACGTTCATGCGCCTGAACAAGCGCGGTGAGGAAGTGTGGCTCGAAGCCAGCTACATGCCGGTGCTGGACAGCAGCAATCAGGTGCAGAGCGTGATCAAAGTGGCGTCGGACATTTCTGCGCGGGTCCACCATGAACACGAGAACCAAAGCCTGATCGATGCGATCAGCCGGTCCATGGCCGTGATCGAGTTCACGCCACAAGGCCAGATCATCAATGCCAACGACAACTTTTTGCGCACCGTGCAGTATGCCCGCGAAGAAATCATTGGCCAGCACCACAGCATGTTTTGCCACCGCGGTGAAGTGGAATCCCCGGCGTACAAGGCCTTTTGGGCCTCGCTCAACCGCGGCGAATACCATTCCCACCGCTTCGAACGCAAAAACAAATACGGCAAAACCCTGTTTCTGGAGGCGTCCTACAACCCGATCTTCGATGCCAATGGGCGCCTGTACAAAGTGGTGAAGTTCGCCAGTGACATCACCGATCAGGTCACCACCCTGCGTACCGCCGCCGATTCGGCCCACGCCACCTCAGTACAAAACGACGCGTGCGCACGCAAGGGCTCGGAGGTGGTGCAGCAAACCGTGCAGATCATCGAAGAGATTTCCCACGACTTGAACCAGGCGGCCCAGAGCATCGATGCGGTGAGCAAGCAGTCGGACATCATCGGTTCCATCGTGCAGACCATTCGCAGCATCGCCGAGCAGACCAATATGCTCGCGCTCAACGCGGCCATTGAAGCTGCGCGGGCCGGCGAGCATGGGCGCGGGTTTGCGGTGGTGGCCGACGAAGTGCGCAGCCTTGCGGCGCGTACCAGCCAGGCGACGGTGGAGATTGTGGATGTGGTGCGCAAGAACCACGACCTGTCGCTGAGCGCGGTTTCGAGCATGCAGTCGAGCCTGAGCCGCACCGGGCTTGGGGTGGAGCTGGCGAATGAAGCGGGGCAGGTGATCCTGGAGATTCAGGAAGGGTCACGGCATGTGGTGGATGCGATCAGCCAGTTCAACTCGACCCTGCAGCTGCAGTAGGCACAGTCCCTGTGGGAGCAGGCTTGCCCGCGATAGCATCAACTGGGTGTACCTGATACACCGGGGTGTCTGCATCGCAGGCACGCCAACTCCCACATTTTGATTGGCCGTGTCGGTTAAATCGCAGCCAGGGTCTCTTTCACCGACTGCGCCGGGTCCGTGGCTTTCGCTGCTACTTGCTGTTCTTGCTGCTGCTTCACACGATCAGCCACTTGCTTGGCAATCGCGTCCTGTTTTTCCTGCGGCATGGCCTGCACCTGCGCTTCGGTCAAACCCTGCTCCTTGAGCAGCTGCTCGCGAATGCGTTCGGCCGGGGATTTGTTCATGTAGTCGGTGAAGTCGGCCCGCGCGCTGCTGGTGGTCGAGCCGGCGGCAGGCACATCGGTGCTTGTTGCCGTCGTGGTGGAGGCCGTCGTGGCGGTCGTTGCCGCCGTGGTGGCTTGCAACTGCACACGGGTCTTGGCAAAGGCTTCGTCGATACGGTCGTTGGCCTTGTCCAGGTCCTTCTGCGCGGCCGGCACGGTCACGCTTTGCTGCGCCGCTTGCAGGGCACCGCTGTACAGCGTGCTGGCGGCGGCATTGGCCGGGTCCATGTCGGGTCGCTTGAGCTGTTGGACGGTCGACACCGCTTGGGCGTTGTTGTTAACCAGCATGATCGGTCACCTGAGGATGTGTTCGGTGTTTGAGGTGGAGCAAATAGCATGCCGAGGGCGATGTGCCCGGTTTTATTGGGGATGACACCGCTGCCGCGGCAACCTTTGGCCCGCCGGCGGCCAAGGCTTGCCGTCAGTGCGCAATATTTTCCAGTGCCAGGTTACGCGTGCGCGGCCCGAACCAGCTGATGGTGATCATCACGATCAACATGCTGCTGGCGATGAACGCCAGCACGCCCGGCGTGCCCAGGTGTTCGAGGATAAAACCGATCAACAGGCTGCTGAACACCGTGGACAAACGGCTGAACGAATAGCAGAAGCCCACCGCCCGCGCGCGGATATTGGTGGGGAACAGTTCGCTTTGGTACGAGTGATAACTGAAGCTCAGCCAGGCGTTGCAAAAGGTGATCATCACCCCGCAGATCACCAGCCCCACGGCCGTGGTTTGCAGGGCGAACAGGCTGCCGAAGATCATCGCGCCCATGGCCGAGCCGACGATCTGCCATTTGTTTTCGAAGCGGTTGGCCACCTTCACAAACAGCAACGGGCCCAGCGGGTAGGCGAGGGTGATGATAAAGGCGTACAGCAAGCTGTGGGTCACGCTCACGCCCTGGCCCGAGAGCAACGCCGGCAGCCAATTGCCGAAGCCGAAAAAGCCGATGGCCTGGAACACATGAAACACAATCAGCATCAACGCGCGGCGGCGGTAAGGCGGTTGCCAGATATCGGCAAAACGGCCGTTGCCCTGCACGCTGACCGCTTCGGGTTCGGGTTCATCCAGCGCTTTGCCGTGGTCTTTCTGGCAGCGTGCTTCCAGGCTGTCCATGATCTGACCGGCCTGGTCGAAACGGCCTTTCTGCGCCAGCCAGCGCGGTGACTCCGGCAGACGCTTGCGCAGTTGCCAGATAAACAGCGCAAACACTGCGCTGCTGAGTACCACCCAGCGCCAGCCCGACACCCCGAACGGCGCCTGGGGCACCAGCCACCATGACATCAACGCCACCGCCGGCACTGACAAAAACTGGATGAAAAACGCAAAGGCAAAGGCCGAACTGCGCATGCGCTTGGGCACCAGTTCCGAAAGGTAGGCGTCAATGGTCACCAGTTCGATGCCCAGGCCAATGCCCACCAGAAAGCGCATGCAGATGATGCCCAGGGCGGAGGTCTGGATGCCCATCAACACCGTCGCGACGGTGTACCAGATCAACGCGAAGGTGAAGATCGCCCGACGCCCGAAGCGGTCGGCAATGGGACTGAGCAGGCTGGCGCCGAGGAACAGGCCGAGGAAGGTTGCCGAGGCGAAAGCGGCCTGGTCGGAGAACCCGAACACGCCCTCGCTGCCAGTGTGGAAAATCCCGTCGCTGATCAGGCCGGGGCTGATATAGGCGGTCTGGAACAAGTCATACAGCTCGAAAAAACCGCCGATCGACAGCAACGCCACCAGGCGCCAGAGCGTGGCGACGGCGGGCAAGCGGTCAATGCGCGCGCTGATGTGGGCGGCACGGATCGGGTCAATGCCGTCCGTGGCTGAGGCGGTGAGTGTCGACATGGGCGGATTCCAGGGGCAGTGACCTGGAATCTTAGCGGGCTAACGTAAACCGGCGCTTGTGAAATTGCGTGCGCCACGGCACGCAATTGCCGATTTATTGCGCCAAGCCTTCCGGTTTGAAGGTTTTATGGCGCAGGGGGTCAGTAGGTGATGGGCATCTCGAAGGTCTGGAATGCATCATCCACCGGCTGATAGCCCAGCACCCGTGTGGTTTCGCTCAAGTCCAGGCGCTTGAAGCGGTTATTGGAAATGCCGTGGGCGATCAGGTGTTTGACCCCTTCGACGTCAACCGAACGTTGCAGCAATTGCACGGCGTCACGCGGGCTGAGCCAGGCGCTGAGGTCGCGGGCGTTGTTCAGGTCGGGGGCTTGGCGCGATTCGAAGGCGCCGATGCGCAGGGCAATGGTCGACAGCGCGGTTTTTGCCGCGTAGTAGCTGCACAGCGCCTCGCCGTAGCATTTGCTCACGCCGTAGAGGTTGCCGGGCATGACCTGCATGCCGGGCGTGATCTGCCGGTCAACCGGGTAGCCCTCGATGGCTTGCGCGCTGCTGGCGTACACCAGGCGTGTTACGCCCGCGGCCACGGCGGCTTCGAACAGGTAGGTGGTGGCGAGGATGTTGTTGGGCAGCAGGTCCTCGAACGCGGCGCTGGCGTCGGGGATGCCTGACAGGTGCACGATCACGTCGATGCCGTTGAGCAGGCCGGCCAGGCTGGCTTTGTCGCTGAGGTCGGCTTTTATGTAACGGTGCTCGCCCAGGTCGAAGTCCGGTGCGATGCGGTCAGTAAGGGTGAAGCGGTAGCGGTCTTTCGAGGCTTCGAAAAACACCTTGCCGATTCTGCCGCAGGCGCCGGTGAGCAATACGTTGAGTCCTTTCACGGTGGTGTCCTTGTTTCAGTTATGACCGCCAAGGGCGAAGGTCTGAAAGCCCGGGCGTTGGCTGAGGCGCTGGTAGTAGGCCGCCACTGCGGGGTAGGGCGGGCGCTCCATCGGGGTGTTCTGCCAGCGATGCACCGAGAGGCCGATGAGGATATCGGCGAGGGTGAATTCGTCGCCAGCCACGTAGGCGCCGGTCTTGGCCAGCTGTTGCTCCAGCAGGCCCATCTTGTCGTTCCATACCCGCACGGCGGCGACTATCTGCGCCGGGTCGAGACCGTCCGGGTTGTTGCGCACCAGAGCGGTGAACGCATCGCCCCAGGCGCGGTTGAGTTCGGTGGCTTGCCAGTCCATCCACTGCTCGACCCGAGCGCGTGGCGCCGGTTCGGCGGGCAACAGGTCGTGGCGCTGGTAAAGGCCTATCAGGTAGCGGCAGATGGTGTTGGATTCCCACAGCACGCCGTGGTCGTCGATCAGCACCGGCACCTGGGCGTTGGGGTTCAGGGCGAGGAATTCGGCCGACTGGGTGGGTTTGAAACCGATGCCCCAGTCTTCGCGCACGTAGTCGATGCCCAGTTCCTGGCAGGTCCAGAGCACTTTGCGCACGTTGATGGAGGACGTGCGGCCGAGGATTTTCAGTGAGTGTCCCATGGTACTTCCCTGACGATGGAGATGACCCATGGGAATCTATCAGGGGTAAACCTTCGACGCTACGCGGTTGTGACCGGCAACGCCGACGCGGGCAAACCGAAGGTGCGGTCGAACAGCCAGTTGAAGGCAAACGTGTAGCAGGGAATGAACAGGATCAACGCCAGGTCCAGCACAAACGCCTGGACCAGGCTGACCTTCATCCACCAGGCGATCAGCGGAATCAGGAAGACGATCAGCGTCAGTTGAAACCCGACCGCGTGGGCAATCCGCCGTTTGACGGTGCGCGTGCGGTCGGCTTGACGGCTTTCCCAGCGCTCGAACAGTGAGGTGTAGATGAAATTCCAGGTGACCGCGATGGTCGTGATGACCACAGCCAACGGCCCTGTGCTGGACGGGTGAGTGCCCGACAGCAGCGCCAGCCCTAGCGCCGAGAAGGTCATGCCGATCAGCTCATAGAGCGACACATACACCAATTTGCGTTTCACGCCTTGCATAGCACTTCCTCTTTTTTACGTGACAGGAACGTCAGAGGGCGCAGACGATAGCGTCAGTTTGGCTGATACTAAAAGTCAGAAGATTTCAGTTTTATTGATAGGTGGCGCGATGAGTTTTACCAGTGACAGTGTCCAGTTGTTCCTGGCGGTGGTGGAGCGTGGCTCGTTTTCGGCGGCGGCGCGGGCGTTGGGCAAAGTGCCTTCAGCGGTGAGCATGGGCATTGCCAACCTTGAAGCTGAGCTGGGTTACCCGTTGTTCGATCGCAGCCACCGCGAGCCGGTGCCCACCGACCTGGCGCTGGCGTTGATTCCCCATGCACGGCTGATGGCCGAGCAACTCAAACAGTTGCAGGTGCATGCGTTGCAGCTGTCCCAAGGGCTGGAGAGCAAGCTGTCGATTGGCGTGGGGGCCGACATCAATACGCGCCGCCTGCTGGCCGCCATTGGCGAGCTCAGTGAGCAATTCCCGTTGCTTGATATCGAAGTGCTGACCGCCCCGCAAGATGACGCTTTGCAGCTGCTGCACAGCGGCCGGGTACAGCTGTGCCTGGCCTATGCGGGCTTGAGCGTGAATGTGCTGGAGCGGTTTCAGTTTGTCGGCAGCGAGCAACTGATGGCCTGTATCAGCCCGCGCCACCCCCAGGCGGGCGGTGAGCCGTTTTTGGAAGACTTGGTGCGGGTGCGACAGATTCTGGTGGCCGGCCGGGACTTGCCTCTCAGCGATTGTCGACCCCTGGTGGGGCAATCCTATTGGCGGACCGACACCCTGGGCATGGCGCTGGAAATGGTGGAAGCCGGGCTGGGTTGGGGCAACTTCCCGCAGTCGGTGGTGGCGCCGTTGTTGGCGGCGGGGCGCTTGCGGCGCTTGAACTTCAAGAACATCGAGAACGGGCTGGCCATGGTGGTGAATGCGGTGTGGTTGAAAAATCAGCCGTTGCATAAGGGGGCGTCGGCATTGGTGAACATGCTGGCTTCAGCGGATTAACCTCGCCCTCAAGTGGGCACGGTAAAGGTGGGAGCGGGCTTGCCCGCGAAGGCGGCGGGTCAGTCAGCCCATTTATAGCTGACCCGCCGCCATCGCAGGCAAGCCAGCTCCCACATTTTTAAACCGAGCTAGGCGTTAGGTGCGCGGTGTGTGCTGGTCCATGGCTTTGCCTACCATGAGCACTGATAGCTCGCTCAATTGGTGAATGGCGAGGGCTATGTCGCGGTGCTTGCCGGTGAGGTCATCGGACAGGTCGAGCAACAAGGCGCTGACGGAACACACGGTTTCGTAGCTGTTGATCAGTAGGGACTCGATGGGTGTATCGGGCGTGATGGTGAAAAGAGTAGTTACCGGTTTTTCAGTTTCTTTGATCATTTGAGCGTCCTGGAAACAGGCCGCCGCCGGATCGCTACTAAACGAGGGGTGGCAGCTGTACGCAGGTTAGTAGACCGGTGGACACTCAAAGCCGGCGCACCCGAAGATGCCCTACGCACAGCCGCCATCAAACTCAGATGAGGCTCATGCACTAAGAGTGTCCAAAAGTAGGGCTACTAAACCCGATCACCGAGAAATTCAGCGACCGGCAAACCTTAAAGACCACCACCCAAGCGCACAAGCCGGCGGATTCTGACGTAAGCGTAGGCAGCCGGGCAAGGCGCTGACCGCAATGTCAGCCGCGTCCTACAGGCGTCCTACATCTCAAGCGGGCACGGTAAAAAAGGTGGGAGCTGGCTTGCCTGCGATAGCGGTGAGTCCGTCAACACATCGTTGCCTGACACTCCACCATCGCCGGCAAGCCAGCTCCCACACGTTGAGTGTGTCTGGCCTTCAACAATCAGGTGCTCTCGCGCACTTGCAACTCAAAGCCCATGTCCACCACCGGCTTGGCGATCTTGTTGCCGGCCATGATCGTCAACAGGTGCTCCGCCGAGCGCCGGCCAATCGCTTCACGCGGTGTGCTGATGCTGCTCAAGCGCGGCACCATGAAAGAAGAGGCGGGCAAGTCGTTGAAACCCAACACGGCCACGCGCTCCGGCACGTTGATGCCGTGGCGCAGGGCTTCGAGCAGTGCGCCCTGGGCCAGGTCGTCGTTGCCGAAGAAAATCGCATCCACCTCCGGATGCGCCGCCAGCAACTGTAGAAACAACTCGCCACCCAAACCCACGGAGGAGGGGCGCGGCGTCAGCAATTCCAGCGCCGGGTCATACATGCCGGCCTGTTGCAGCGCGCGGCGGAAACCTTCGCCGCGCAGCAACGTGCGCTGGTCCAATTGCGCGCCGATGTAGGCCAGGCGCTTGCGCCCACGCGAGATCAGATGCGCCGCCGCCGTTTCACCCGCGGCCAATTGCGAGAAGCCCACACAGTTCACGCCGGCATTCGGGTCCAGGTCCATCATGTACACACACGGCACATTGCTCGCCTCGACCATCCGGCGCGCGCTTTCGGTGCGGTCAAAGCCGGTCAGCAGCAACCCGCGTGGCTGGTAGGCCATGTAGTTGCGCAACAGGTTTTCTTCTTCGTCGCGCGAATAGTGAGAGTTGCCGATCAGCACTTCAAAGCCCTTGGGCCGCAGCACTTGGTGGATGGCTTCCAGGGTTTCGATAAACAGCAGGTTGGACAGCGACGGCACGATGACCACCACCGAGTGGCTTTGCGCCGAGGCCAGGGCGCGGGCGGCGGGGTTGACCACGTAGTTGAGTTCGGCGGCGGCCAATTGCACTTTTTCCACCAGCTCGGTGGCCACGGTGCTGATGCCACGCAGGGCGCGGGAGGCGGTGATCGGGCTGACGCCGGCCAGGCGGGCTACTTCATTGAGGGTCGGGCGACCGGTGGTGCGGGTATTTTTATCGTTCTTGGAGGTCATCAGGCGGTTGCCAAACAAAAATCGAGGCACTAAGGTAGCGCTGTCTCCAAAAGGCTGCAAATTCTTGAACGCAGGGTTGCCTGATCCGGTTCAACGGTGTTGGAGAGGATGCACGCGTCACTCCATAAAAATGACAAGTCGGCGCGGGAAAAGCCTGTTTTTGCACTAGCCTTACAGCGTGCGAAGGTAGCGCTATCTGCGTCCTGAGGTGTTTCATGAGTCAACCTGTTACCGCCCTGGTCATCATGGGTGTTTCTGGCTGTGGCAAGTCCAGCGTCAGCGAAGCCCTGTGCCGCCTGAACGGCGCCACCGCCATCGAAGGCGACAGCTTTCACCCCGCCGCGAACATCGAAAAGATGAGCGCCGGCCATCCCCTCAACGACGACGACCGCGCCGGCTGGCTCGACATCCTGTGCGATGAACTGCGTCGCTCGCTCAAAGCCGGCGAGCATCCGGTGCTGACCTGTTCGGCGCTGAAGAAAAAATACCGCGACCACCTGCGCGAAGCCGCGCCGGGCCTGGGCTTTGTATTCCTGGAGCTGACCCGCGCCGTGGCCGCCGACCGCGTGTCCCATCGCCCCGGCCATTTCATGCCGGCCAGCCTGATCGACAGCCAGTTCGCCACCCTTGAATCGCCCGTGGGCGAGCCGCTGACCCTGGCGCTCAACGCCAGCGAAGACAGCGTCGAGGACCTGGCCGAGCAAACCAATGCCTGGTGGCTGCAACACGGCTTTGAACCAACCCATTAATTTTTTGCCGGAAAAGATAGCGCTATCCCCGGCAGGAAATTCAACACCCGCTTTAATAACAACAACAAACAGGAGAGACCCCCCATGTTTGGCATGTCCCACGAGTCTTACCTGCTGCTAGATGCAGTGGTCACTATCATCGGGCTGATCTTTTTGATCACCAAGTTCAAGGTGCACCCGTTCATTGCACTGATCATCGCGGCCGGCTTTCTCGGCCTGACCTCGGGCATGCCCGTGGACAAGATCATCAAGGCGTTCCAGGACGGCTTTGGCGGCGTGCTCGGCTTTGTCGGCATCATCCTCGCGCTGGGCACGATGCTCGGCAAAATGATGGCCGAGTCCGGCGGCGCCGATCAGATCGCGCAGACCTTGATCCGCGCCTTCGGCAAAGAGAAAGTGCAGTGGGCGATGATGTTCGCCGCGTTCCTGGTGGGCATCCCGCTGTTTTTCGAGATCGGTTTTGTGTTGCTGATCCCGCTGGTGTTTATCGTCGCGCGCCGCACCGGCGTGTCGTTGATCAAAATCGGCATCCCGCTGCTCGCCGGCCTGTCGGCCGTGCACGGCCTGGTGCCACCGCACCCGGGCCCGCTGTTGGCCATCGGCGTGTTTGGCGCGGACATCGGCAAGACCATCCTGTACGGCCTGATCGTCGCACTGCCGACCGCCATCATTGCCGGGCCGATTTTCGGTACGTTTATCGCCAAGTACATTCCGGGCAATCCGTCCCAGGAGCTGGTCGATCAACTGGCCCGCGAGCCGGAGTCCAAAGACCTGCCGAGCTTCAGCATTACCCTGATCACCGTGCTGCTGCCGGTGTTCCTGATGCTGCTCAAAACCTTCGCTGACGTCGCGCTGCCGGACGGCCACGCCATTCGTAACTGGATGGACATGATCGGTCACCCGATCACCGCGTTGCTGCTGGCGTTGCTGTTGTCGCTGTACACCTTTGGCCATCGCCAGGGCATTCATTCCAAGCAGATCCTCAAGCTGCTCGACGCCAGCCTGGCGCCGACCGCTGCGATCATTTTGATCATCGGCGCCGGCGGCGGTTTCAAGCAGATGCTGGTGACCAGCGGCGTGGGTGATGTGATCGGCCACATGGCCGTGAACGCGCAGATCAACCCGATTTTGCTGGCGTGGCTGGTGGCGGCAGTGATTCGCGTGGCGACTGGCTCCGCGACCGTGGCGACCATCACCGGCGCAGGCATCGTGGTGCCGGTGGTGGGCATGATCCCAGGGGTTAACCGTGAGCTGCTGGTGTTGGCGACGGGCGCAGGCTCGCTGGTGTTGTCTCACGTCAACGATGCGGGTTTCTGGCTGGTGAAGCAGTACTTCAACATGACCGTGGTCGAGACGTTCAAGACCTGGACAGCGATGGAGACCATCCTGTCGGTGGTGGCGCTGATCTTTATCATGTTGCTGTCGATGGTGGTGTAACAGGTTCACCGCAAAACAAATGTGGGAGGGGGCTTGCCCCCGATGGCAGTGGACCAGTCACCCGATGCAGTGACTGACACTCCGCTATCGGGGGCAAGCCCCCTCCCACAGTGTTGACCAAGTTATGACCCGGTTTTGGCTACCAACCCATCCGCGCGGAACATCCCGCGAATCCCGCGCACCGCCTGGCGAATGCGGTCCTGGTTTTCGATCAGCGCAAAGCGCACATGATCGTCCCCATACTCACCAAAGCCGATGCCCGGCGACACACACACCTTGGCTTCCAGCAGCAGTTTCTTGGCAAATTCCAGCGAGCCCATGGCGGCATACGCGTCGGGAATCTTGGCCCAGACGTACATCGACGCCTTCGGGTTCTCAACCATCCAGCCCAGTTCATGCAGGCCCTTGACCAGCACATTGCGGCGCTGGCGGTATTGCTCGGCGATGTCTTTGACGCACTGCTGATCGCCTTCGAGCGCCGCAATCGCTGCCACCTGCAGCGGGGTGAAGGTGCCGTAGTCGTGGTAGCTCTTGATGCGCGCCAGCGCGTTGACCAGCTCCGGGTTGCCGACCATGAAGCCGATGCGCCAGCCGGCCATGTTGTAGCTCTTGGACAGGGTGAAAAACTCCACCGCAATGTCCTTGGCGCCCGGCACCTGCATGATCGACGGGGCTTTCCAGCCGTCGTAGACGATGTCGGCGTAGGCCAGGTCGTGCACCACCAGTACGTCGTACTGCTTGGCCAGGGCGATCACCCGTTCGAAGAAGTCCAGCTCCACGCACTGCGCGGTGGGGTTGGACGGGAAGCCGAGGATCATCATCTTCGGCTTGGGGATCGAGCCACGAATGGCGCGTTCCAGTTCAGCGAAAAAATCCACCCCCGGAATCAGCGGCACCGAGCGCACCTGGGCACCGGCAATCACGGCACCGTAGATGTGAATCGGGTAGCTCGGGTTGGGCACCAGCACGGTGTCGCCCTGGTCGAGGGTGGCGAGCATCAAGTGCGCCAGGCCTTCTTTGGAGCCGATGGTGACGATGGCTTCCGTTTCCGGGTCGATGTCCACTTCATAGCGGTCCTTGTACCAGCGCGAGATCGCCCGGCGCAGACGCGGAATGCCTTTGGAGGTGGAGTAGCCGTGGGTGTCTTCACGCTGGGCGACGGTGACCATTTTTTCCACGATGTGTGCAGGCGTGGCGCCGTCAGGGTTACCCATGCTCAAGTCGATGATGTCTTCGCCGCGCCGACGCGCAGCCATCTTCAGCTCGGCAGTGATATTGAAAACGTAAGGGGGGAGTCGATCTATGCGCGCAAAGCGGCGCGGCGAACCTTGGTCTGCCATTGTTGCCTCAAGAGTACGTAAGCGCCCGGAACCGTCCGAGCGACGTCGGCCACTGCGGTGGCCTGCGGGGCAGACAATACGGTCGATGATGGCCAGTTGTCCAGATGGCGCAGGAAAAATTTCTGATTGGGGTGAGGCGTCAATAAGCCCCTATACTCGATGCGGGTTTGTGCCCTCACAAGAAGGAGACTGTTCAGATGGATCAGCAGACAAAATTACCGTTGCAGCCACGCCTGGAAGAGGGCAAAGCCCTGGTGATTGCCGGGCTCAAGGGCCATTACGACAAAGCCACCGTGGGGGACATTCCCAAGTTGTGGGAAGTGCTCGACAACAACATCAAAGACATCAGCAAGCGCGTTGACCGCCAGACATACGGCGTGTGCTACAACGCCAAGCAAGGCGAGTTCGACTATCTGGCCGGCGTTGAAGTGCCGGCCAAAAGCGATGTACCCAGCAATTTCCAGTCGGTTGAATTGCCTGCCCGTCATTACGCAGTATTTGCGCACCACGGCCCGGTGCAAGCGCTTGAGCAGACCTACGAGCGCATCATGTTCGAGTGGTTGCCACACTCGGGCTACAAAGTGGCCGGGGCGGATTTCGAGCGCTACAGCGCGGATTTTGATGCACGCAAAGGCACGGGTTCCGTCGAGATCTGGATGCCGGTCGAAAAGAAAGCCTGATGAATCACAGGGGCCGGCGCTCCGGCCCCACAGATCCTTCAATACAGCGTGGCCTTGACCCGCTCCGGCATCTCCCGGTCATACGCCTCGGCGTCAAACTGCCCATCATTGAGCCGCTTGTGAAACGCCCCGGCCGACGGTAATGCCGAACGGTCCAGGTGCTTCTCGGGGTTCCAGCAGTCCGAGCGCACAAACGCTTTTGAGCAATGGAAATACGCGGCTTGCACCTGCACCAGAATCACCGAGCGCGCAGGCTTGCCATTCACCGCAAAACTCTCCAGCAACTCGGGCTCGATGCAAATTTGCGCTCGGCCATTCACGCGCAAGGTCTCGCCAATGCCCGGGATGATGAACAGCAATGCGATGCGGGGGTCCTGCACCAGGTTGCGCAGGGTATCGAGGCGGTTATTGCCCGGCCGATCCGGGATCGCCAGGGTGCGCTCATCCACAATCCGCACAAACCCCGGCACATCGCCGCGCGGCGAGCCATCGATGCCCTCCGGCCCGGATGAACTGACCACCACCAGCGGCGACGCCCGCACCATGGCCTGGTAATCCTCGTTGAGAAACGGGATCTCCTTGCGCACTGCCCGCTCGTGGGGGAGGCCGTAGAGGGTTTCGAGTTGTTCCAGGGTTGTCAGCATGTTCACCACCTCCTTATCGTTTCAAAACACTAACGCCAGCCGGCGCTCGTGGCCAATCCGGCCCTTGTACGCCTCGCCGCTGTCGACCCAGCCCGCCGCCAGATACAGGCCCATCGCCGCCACATTCTGCGCGTCCACCGACAACTCCAACGCTTTGATCTGCGGCCACGCTTGCAGGGCCGCCGCCGGCAGCGCCTGCAAACAGGCTTTGCCGAACCCACGCCCCTGCTGATGCCGATCAACCTGCAACGCATGCAGTGTGGCGCTGTGTTCATCGGCCCAATGAGGCAGGCAGGGCGGGCGTTTAAGCAGCAGGAAAGCGACGGGAACGTCATCGGCGAGCAGGGCGAAGCCTTTGATGGCGTTGGGGTTGGGATTGACCAACAGGCTGTTCAGCGCGCAGTAGATATCGCCTGAATACGCCAGTTGCTCGGGATGCACTTGCAGGGTGTCGAGTTGCTGTTTTTGCACAAGGCTCAGCGTCTCATAGGGCACGAGGCGAGTTTCCATCGAGGGCGCATACCAAATCCTACAAAGAGGCGTGGATTCTAGCGGGTTTGCGCGTGGCGAAATTATTTTTCAGCGCGTTGTCGATTTACCCAAAGCGCGTTCGACTAAGGGTGTCCCTCGTGATTTTCCACCCTCAGGAGTATCGCCATGAGCACTGCAATCACCCGTCTGATCGATGAATGGCAGCAGGCCGTGCTGGCCCGTGATATCGATAAAATTGTCAGCTTTTACGCCGACGATATCGTCGCGTTCGACGCCGTCACCGCGTTGCAATTCAAGGGCAGGGCGGCCTACCGCACGCATTGGGAAGACTGCATGAAGCATTGCCCCGGCCCCGGTATTTTCGAGTTTCATGAGCTGCATATCGTCGAGGCCCCAGAGAGTGCGTTTGCCCATTGGCTGGCCCATTGCGGCGGCGCCGGGCCCGATGGCGTGGTAAAGGCGTGCTGGATGCGGGTGACCGCCGGTTACCAGCGCATCGAGGGTCAATGGCGCGTGGTGCATGAGCATTGGTCGGCGCCCTTCGACATGGGCAGCGGCAGCGCATTGTTCGACCTGAAACCCTGACCGCCACCAACTATAGTCAGTAGTCCGAAAACGGAGACGCCCATGAAGTACCTCTGCCTGATCTACAGCGACGAGCAGGTGTTGCACACCTCGCCGGACAGCCCTGCGGACCCCGAGTGTTTTGCCTACGCCGAGGCAATCCAGGCCAGTGGGCGCATGCTCGCCGCCGAGCCACTGGAGTCAGTGAGCACCGCCACCACCGTGCGCATGCGCCATGGCAAGTTGTCGATCACCGACGGGCCGTTTGCCGAAACCAAGGAGCAGCTTGCCGGGTTTTACCTGATCGAGGCCAAGGACTTGAACGAAGCGATCCAGGTGGCCGGTGGCATACCGGCAGCCAGGGTCGGCAGTGTGGAAGTACGCCCCGTGCGTGAATTGAATCTCTGAAAACAACAAGCACAAGAGGTTTATCCCATGACAACGCCAATTGCCGAATTTGAACTGTCCATCAGCCGCTTGATCGACGCCCCGCGTAACCGTGTGTTTCGCGCCTGGACCGAACCTGCCTTGTTGCAACAATGGTGGGGACCCCACGGCATGACCACGCCCGAGTGCGAAATGAACCTGTGGGTCGGTGGCCTGTTTCGTACCCTGATGCGCGCACCGGATGGCGCCGAGTACCCGACCCAAGGCGTGTTCCTGGAGATCCAGGCGCCGAGCCGGCTGGTGTTTACCGATGCTTACGCGCCAGGCTGGGTGCCGTCGGGCAAGCCGTTCATGACCGCCGAAGTGACCTTCGAAGAGGTCGAAGGCAAGACGCTGTACACCGCTCGCGCGATGCACTGGAGCGAAGCCGATAAACAGGCGCACGAAGCCATGGGGTTTCATGACGGCTGGGGCCAGAGCCTCGATCGCCTGGTGACGCTGGTGACCCAGGGCATGCCCGATTGACGCCTGAACTCGAGGCGATCTACCGCAGCGAGTCACGCCGCGTGCTCGCCACGCTGATCCGTTTGCTCGGTGATTTCGACCTCGCCGAAGAAGCCCTGCACGAGGCGTTCTTCGTCGCGGTCGAGCGCTGGCAGCGCGACGGTGTGCCGAGCAATCCACGCGCCTGGCTGGTCTCGACCGGTCGTTTCAAAGCCATCGACCGCCTGCGCCGCCAGGCCCGTTTTACCCCCTTGTTGCAGGAGCAGGCCGACGCGCTGGAGGCGGCCGAGTGGAATGAGGACGACGTGGAAGACGACCGCCTGCGCCTGATGTTCACCTGCTGCCACCCGGCGCTGGCGCCTGACGCCCAGGCGGCGCTGACCTTGCGTGAGATCTGCGCCCTCACCACCGAAGAAATCGCCCGCGCCTTTCTCGCCACGCCCACCACCATCGCCCAGCGCATCGTGCGCGCCAAGGCCAAGATTCGCGAAGCAGGGATTCCCTATCAGGTGCCGTCCCGCGACGAATTGCCCGAGCGCCTGGACAGCGTGTTACGCGTGGTTTACCTGGTGTTCAACGAGGGCTATTCGGCGTCCATGGGCGCGAACCTTACGCGGGAGGACCTGACCCGCGAAGCCATTCGGCTGGGACGCCTGCTGGTGGAACTGCTGCCAGAGCCGGAAGTCATCGGCCTGCTGGCGCTGATGCTATTGCACGAGTCACGCCGAGCGGCGCGCACCTCGGCCGACGGCGAGCTGGTGTTGCTGGATGAACAGGACCGTGGGTTGTGGGACGCGTCCTTGATTGCTGAAGGCTGCGCGCTGGTGGAGCAGGCGTTGAGCACACGGCGTTTTGGCCCGTATTGCCTGCAAGCCGCCATTGCGGCGGTGCACGCCGAAGCGTCGAGCGCGGGGGCAACGGACTGGCCGCAGATTGTCGGGCTCTACGACGTGTTGCTCAGGGCTGTGCCGTCGCCGGTGATCGAGTTGAACCGCGCGGTGGCGCTGGCCATGCGCGATGGACCGTGGGCAGGCCTGCAGGCAGTGGAAGCGATTTTTGCGCGAGGCGAGTTGCTGGATTACCACTGGGCACATTCGGCGCGCGGGGAGTTTTGTCGGCAGTTGGGGCGTACCGAGCAAGCCTGTGCTTCGTACGAAAAAGCCCTGTCACTGACTCAGCAAACCCCAGAAAAGCGCTTTTTAGAGCGGCGCCTGGCCGAACTCAAAACCATCAGACGGTAAGGATCAACACTGTGGGCGCTGGCAAGTCTGCGATAGCGGTGTATCAGCCAACAGATTGACAGCCTGATATACCGACATCGCCGGCAAGCCTGCGCCCACATTCAACAGGGGTGTTTGCAGTTTTTTCGGTTAAGGCTGCTGACGAGTAGCCGCCAACACAATCTCACGAATGCACACATGCTGCGGCTGCTGGTAGGCGTAGGCAATCGCCGAAGCCACATCATCGGCGCTCAACACGGTGCCGCCCATGTCCTGTTTCCAGGCTTGGTAGCCGGTCTTGATCGCCTCATCAGTGGTGTGGCTGAGCAGTTCAGTTTCCACCGCACCCGGCGCAATGGTGATTACCCGCACGTTGCTTGGCGACAATTCCTCGCGCAGGTTTTCCGAAATCCCATGCACCGCGAACTTGGTGCCGACATACGCGACATGGTTCGGGAAGGTCTTGCGCCCGGCCACCGAGCTGACGTTGATGATCGTGCCGCCCTTGCGCGCGACCATGCTGCCGGCCACCGCATGGATACCGTTGAGCAAGCCTTTCACGTTGACGTCGAGCATCTGCTCCCATTGCTGCGGGTCTTGCTCGCTGACGGCGCCCAGCAGCATGACCCCGGCGTTGTTGATCAGCGCGTCGGCCGGGCCGAATTGCGCCTCGGCTTCTTTAACGGCGGCAACCAGCGCGGCGCGGTCGGTGATGTCGACGCCGCGGTTCAAGGTGTTTGGCAGCGCCAGGTCGTTCAGGCGCTCTATGCGCCGCGCCAGCAACAGCAGTGGGTGGCCGGCGGCCGACAACAGGCGGGCGGTGGCTTCGCCAATACCGGAACTGGCACCGGTGATGATGATCAGTGGCTTGCTCATGAATGCACTCCTGGAATAAGAAATATCGATAACTGAACGGTCGGCGCAGTATATTTACCGCCGCCGAGGCTGAAAAATGCCTTATTCCTCTGTCTGCCATCGGATAAAGCTATGGATGTGCGTCACCTCAGGGCCTTTCTCGCGGTGTTTGAAGAACGCAACATCACCGCGGCCGCCCAGCGTTTGTTTATCAGCCAACCGACGCTGTCGGTGACCATCAAGCAGCTGGAAGACGAACTCGGTGTGGCGTTATTTGTGCGCCAACCGCGGGGTGTAGAAGTCAGTGCCGAGGCCCGGGTGCTGTACCCGCAGGCGCGGCGCATGGTCGCTGAAGCGGACGCCTTGAGCGGTTTGTTTCGCGGGCGCGAAAACCGCATCGCCCTGGAGCTGGGCGTGGAGTGCGATATTGCCGACAGCCAGATCGAGACTTTCCTGCGTATGGCGCACCACGGCCTGCCGGGTTTGCTGCTGACCTTGCAGGAAGGTTGCGAAGGCGACGGGCGCTTGGCCGTGGAGGAAATGTGCTGCGAGGACGAGCTGTTCCTGCCGCTTTGGGAGGAGTCCTACGTGATGGCATTGCCCGAGGCACACCCGATGGCACACGCCGGTAAAGCACAGGCCTGGGCGCCGATTGAAGACTGGATCACCTGCCCACAACACGATTCGCACCAACGCTTGATGGCGCTGTACGGCCGTTCGCCGCATGCAGTGGCCGGGCATGCCGGTTCGTTGACCCAGGCACTGCACATGGTCGCGGCGGGTGTGGGCGTGGCGATGTTGCCGCAGTCGATGGCCGCCGAGCGGGCCGGGGTGGTGATTCGCGAATGGCACCTGCCGGCACCGACGCGGCGCGTGGGGTTGTGCTTTGCCGCGCAGGCGTTGGAGCTGCCTGCATTGCGCGCCTTGCATGAATATTTCCAGAACAATCGGCCGCCACAGCTCTCTGCGGCGTGACACAAATCTCCTGTTCGAAGCAGTTCCAATGTGGGAGCGGGCTTGCTCGCGAAAGCGGTGTGCCAGTCAGCGCATTTTTTACTGACCCACCGCCTTCGCGAGCAAGCCCGCTCCCACATTTGGATCTCTATCGCCTGCAATTAATCACTCCAACATCTGCCCCAACATCCAACTCCCCGCCGGCCCCGGCGGGTGCTGGCGTGACCACAGCGCATCCACCGCCACCGAACGTGGCCAACTGCGCACCTCAAGTTCCACCAGCCCGGCATTCCCAAATCGCTCCACCAGCCAGCGCGGCAGCGCCGCCCAGCCGAAACCGAGCTGGGCCATTTCCATCAGCATCAGAAAACTCGGCGCCGACCACACACGGCCGGTCGGGCGGGTTTCGTTGGGGTTGATGATGCTGGCCAGACGCAATTCGCGGTGTTGCTGCAAGGCCTGCGGGTCAAGGTTTTGCACGTTGGCCAAAGGATGAGTGGGGGCCACGAACACGGCGATTTCCGTACGCTCTGCCACGGGCGCGCGGGTCAGGTCGGGCGGGTAAACCTCCTGGGCTTCGATCAAGGCAATCTGCGCGCGGCCGCTTTGCACCAGGGCGATCAGGTCTTCGCATTCGGCGATCAGCCATTCCAGCTCCAGGTCCGGGTAGCGTTGTTCAAACGCTTTAAGCGCGAGCTCGAAACGCTCCGACTGATACGTATCGGACATGGCGATACTCAACTTCGGCTCCAAACCCATTGCCAACTGGCTCGCCGCCAGCTCCAGGCGGCTGCTGGCTTCCAACACCTGCTCGGCCCGTTGCAATAACACATGGCCGGCGGGCGTGAGCGTTGGCTTGCGGCTGCTGCGATCAAACAGCACCACGTCCAGGTCAATCTCCAGACTCGCGACCGCCGCGCTTACGGTGGACTGGCTCTTGCCTAACTTGCGCGCCGCGGCGGAAAACGAGCCTTGGGTGGCCGCCTGGACAAACGCCTGCAGCACTTCATGAGAGGCCATGACTATCGCCTTGATCGATGGTTATTAGTTATGAAGTATCGATTCAAAGGGTAATCATGGCAACCGTCGTCACTCACGGAGCCGGGTCATGAACCCTACCAAGTCGATTACTGAACGTGTTTGCCAGGCCATTGGTTTTGAAGGTTTGGCGTTGTTGATCTGTACCCCGTTGCTGGCATGGATCATGGACAAGCCCGCCCTGGAGATGGGCATGGTCACCCTGGCAATCAGCCTGATGGCGCTGACCTGGAACGTGATTTTCAATGGCCTGTTCGATCGCCTCAAGGCACGCTGCAAGCTCGCCAACAACGGCTGGACGCGTGTGCTGCACGCGCTGATGTTCGAGGGCGGCCTGATTCTGGTGTGCGTGCCGTTGATCGCCGCGTGGCTGAACATCAGCCTGATGCAGGCGTTTATTCTCGACATCGGCGTGCTGCTGTTCTTCCTGCCGTACACCTATGTGTATCACTGGGGCTATGACGTGCTGCGGGAAAAGTTCTTACAGCGGCGGCTGGTCAGCCAAGCTTGAGCGAGGCGACAAACTCCAGAAACGCCCGCACCTTGGCGGCGGGCAAATGCCGCGACGGGTAGTAGGCGTACAGCGGAAAACGCTCGTCCGGCCAGTCGGGAAACAACTCCACCAGGCTGCCGGCATCGAGCGCCGGCGTCAGGCCCAGGTCGAGCATTTGCGCCACCGCATGCCCGTGTTCACACACGCTGTACAAGGTGCTGGCGTCGTTGACCACCAAGCGACCGTCGGTGCGCACGATCACTTGCTCGCCCTTGCGGTGGAACTCCCAGGCAAACGGGCGCCCGGTTTGCGAGTCGCGAAAGTCCAGGCACATATGCCCGGTTTCCAGGTCTTGTGGCGTGGCCGGTCGGCCGTATTGCTCAAGGTAAGCGGGAGAGGCCACGGTGAGCACGCGCACTTCCATCAATTTGCGCGCGATCAGCGAGGAGGATTGTGGGATGCCGAAGCGAATTGCCACGTCAAAACCGTCGGCGACCAGGTCGCCGAGTTGGTCGCGGGTGTGCAAGTCCAACTGCAGTTGCGGGTAGCGCCGCATGAAATCGCCCAGCACCGGGCCCAATACCAGGCGCGAGAAGTACGGGTCGATGTTCACCCGCAAGCGCCCGCGCACGGTCAATGCACTGTCGGCGGCGGAGCTGGCGGCTTCTTCAAGACCGGCCAGCAACGGCGCGATTTGCTGATAAAAACGTCGGCCTTCGTCGGTCAGTTGCACCGAGCGCGTGGTGCGGTCGAACAGGCGAATCCCCAGGCGCTTTTCCAGGCGCGAAATCGCCCGGCTGACCCCCGAAGGCGTCATGTCCAGGCTGTCGGCGGCGCGGGCAAAACTGCCGCTGTCGACCACGGCTGCCAATACGCCCATGCCGCCGGCCAAACCTGGATCGAAACTCATCGGTGATTGCCTGTCTGTGACTTGAAGGCATTGATGCTAGCGCACAATGCCTACAGAAACATGCCGCCCGACGCTTCGATGCGCTGCCCGGTGATCCAGTTGCTGCCATCGGCCAGCAAGGTCGAGATCGCGCCGCCGATGTCGTCTGGCAAACCGGCACGGCCCAGCGCGGTGTTGTTGGCGACCATTGCGTTGACGTCCGGGTTATCGCGCACTGCGCCGCCGCTGAAGTCGGTGGCAATGGCGCCCGGTGCCAGGGCGTTGACGGTAATGCCGCGCGGGCCCAACTCTTTGGCCTGGTAGCGCGACAGCACTTCAACCGCGCCCTTCATCGAGGCATACGCCGAATACCCTGGCAGGCTGAACCGCGCCAGGCCGCTGGAGATATTGATGATGCGCCCGCCATCGCTGATCAGCGGCAGCAACTTTTGCGTGAGGAAAAACGGCGCCTTGAAGTGGATGGCCACCAGGCGGTCAAACTGTTCTTCGGTGGTTTCAGCGAAGCTGGCGTGAGCGCCGATGCCGGCGTTGTTGATCAGAAAATTGAAGTGATCCTGTGCGAAAACATCCTTGAGTACTGTGCTGACCTCGCCGACGAAGTCATTGAAGGTGCCGCTTTGGCTGACATCCAGTTGCAACATGGCAGCACGGCCACCCAGCGCTTGAATCTGTTCCACCACCGCTTGGGCTTCGGCTGCGGCGCTGTGGTAGGTGCCGATGATGTCGACGCCCTGTGCCGCCAGGTGCAGCGCCGCGCTTTTGCCCAGGCCGCGGCTGGCGCCAGTGATGAGTGCGATTTTACGGGTCATGGTGCAGTCCTCGTGTGTGATCAGTGGGACTGAGTGTATTTGTCCGCTCGTAACGTGATAAACAAGGCGCTATCGGAATCACTGGCCGGATAAGGCGAACAATCCCATGAACAAGCTTGAGCTGTTGCGCACCTTCGTGCGGGTCACCGAACTGTCGAGTTTCACCCAGGCGGGCGAGAGCCTGGGGCTGCCGCGCTCCACGGTGTCCGAGCACGTGCAGGCACTCGAAGAATTACTCGGCGCGCGCCTGTTGCAGCGCACCACGCGCAAGGTCCAGGCCACTCAGGACGGGCGCGTGCTGTATGAGCGCAGCAAGGATTTGCTGTCGCACATGGAAGAACTTGAAGGCCTGTTTCGTCAGGATGAAGCGCAACTGACCGGGCGCATTCGCGTGGACATGCCCAACGTCATGGCGCGGGACCTGATCCTGCCGCGCCTGCCCGAATTCATGCACGCCCACCCCTTGATCGAGTTGGAAATCAGCACCACCGACCGTCAGGTAGACCTGCTCGCCGAAGGTTTCGACTGCGTGTTGCGCGTCGGCGCGCAGCCTGATCAGTCGGTGGTGGCGCGCCTGCTGTGCAGCATGCCGATGATCAACTGCGTCAGCGCCGAGTATGTTCGGCGCCATGGCAAGCCCGAGACCCTGGCCGACCTGGCGCATCACCAATTGGTGCATTACGTGCGGCCATTGGGTTCGCGTTCGCCGGGGTTCGAATACCAGCAGGGCAACAAAGTGCACCGCGTGCCGATGGCCGGGCGCGTCACGGTCAACAGCACCGATGCCTACAAGTCGGCGTGCCTGGGCGGTTTTGGCATCACGCAGGTGCCGGTCCTGGGAATTCGCGATTTACTCGAGCGCGGTGAACTGGTGGCCGTGTTGCCTGACTACCCCGCGCCGGCGTTGGACGTGTCGTTGCTCTATGCCGGGCAGCGGCATTTGCCACAGCGCGTGCGGGTGTTCATGGATTGGCTCGCCGCCACCGTGCAAGCCCAGATTTAACGCCGCGCCGACAACTGCTGCGGTGCCAGGAAAGCATCGTGGAAGTAATCCCGAAACGCCTGCATCGCCGGTGTGAACGCGCGCTCGCGGTGCCAGGCCAGGCCGACGCTCATGGGCGTCACTGGGTCGGTCACGGTCAGCGTCTCGATGCGCTTGCCTTCCAGGGACCAGGGCCGGTGCACCAGGTCCGACAGAATCGCCACGCCGCTGCCATTGGCAACCATGCTGCGCACCGCCTCCACCGAGCTGGTGCGCAGCCGCACCTTGGGCGTTTGTCCGGCCTGTTCCCAGTAGCGCATGGCGCTGTGTTCGGCCTCGTCGACGGTGAGCAGGATGTAAGGTTCCTGCGCCACATCGGCCAGGCTCACGGCGCCGCGTTCGCACAACGGGTGGTGGCTGGGCAGCCACAGGCGGCGTTCCGAATTGAACAGGATCTCGGAGACGATATCCGGGTGAGTGAGGTTGGCGGTGAGCACCACGGCCATGTCGAATTGACCGTCGAGCAGGCCGTGTTCGATGGCTTGGCGCTCCTGCTCGAACACCTCGATGGTCACGTCCGGGTGCCAGTGTTCCATGCGTTGCAAGTGATGCGGCAGGAAATAGCCGAGCACCGTGTAACTGGCCGCCACGCGCAGCACGCCGCTGGCGCGGTAATCCGGCAGCGGGCTGTTCAGCGCGTCGTCCACGCTGCGCACAATCACATAGGCACGGTTGAGAAAGTGCCGTCCGGCATCGGTCAGGTTCATGCCTTGAGCCGAACGCACAAACAGCTGCACGCCGAGCATGGCTTCCAGTTCCTTGATCGCCGTGGTCACCGCCGACTGGGAGATGTTCAAGTGAATGGCCGCCTGGGAAATCTGGCCGATCTCGGCAGTGGCGACGAAGTAGCGAACTTGGCGCAAGGTCAAGGACATGGCTTTATCTGATTTTCAGAAGATGGGCCATCTGATAATAGATCTTCCCAAGGGGTCAAGCGCCAGCCTACTTTCCTGGCATCACCTTTGGCGGAGCGACACCGATGCAGGCAGTGGATTTCAATTCAGACATGGGCGAAGGCTTCGGCCCCTGGACCATCGGCGATGGCGTGGATGCTGAACTGATGGCTTACATCAGCTCAGCCAACATCGCCACCGGCTTCCACGCCGGCGACCCCGGTACCATGCGCCGCACCGTTGCGCGCGCCAAGCAACTCGGCGTGGCCATCGGCGCGCACCCAGGCTTTCGTGACTTGGTGGGGTTTGGCCGTCGGCATATCAACGCACCGGCGCAGGAACTGGTGGACGACATGCTCTACCAGCTCGGCGCCCTGCGCGAAATCGCCCGCGCCCAAGGCGTGCCCCTGCAACACATCAAGCCCCACGGCGCGCTCTACATGCACCTGGCTCGCGACGAAGAGGCCGCGCGCTTGCTGGTGCAAAACCTGCAACTGATCGAACCGACATTGTTGCTGTACTGCATGCCCAACTCGGTGATCTGGCGCGTTGCCAAGGAACTCGGGCAGCCTGTGGTGCGCGAGTTTTACGCTGACCGTGAATACGACCTGACCGGCTCCATCGTGTTTACCCGCCATGTGCGGGCGCTTGACCCTGCAACGGTCGCGGCGCGGGTCTTGCGGGCTTGTCAGACGGGGTTGGTGCGTACGGTAGAGGGCGAAGACCTGCCTATCGCATTCGACTCCATCTGCCTGCACAGCGACACGCCCGGCGCGCTGGAGTTGGTCGAGGCCACCCGCGAAGCGTTGGACCGGGCGGGCATCATAGTCACAGCGGCGAGTGGACGTGTTGGGGCGAGAGGACTCTCTGAGGGCGAGCGGGCTTGCTGAGACAACCGGGCTTACTAAGACGACCGGGCTTACTGAGGCAACCGGGCTTACTGTGGTAGCCGGGCTTACTGTGGCGAGCGGGCTTGCCCCGCGTTGGGCGGCGAAGCCGCCCCAATAAACGCCGCGTCGTGTCAGGTAGCACCCGGTCGCCTGATTTAAGGACTGCTGCGCAGCCCAACGCGGGGCAAGCCCGCTCGCCACAGTAAGCCTACTGACCACAGTAAGCCTACTGACCACAGTAAGCCCACTGACCACAGTAAACCCACTGGCAACAGTAAGCCCGCTCGCCACAACAACATGCGCTCACCCCAACAAAAAGCATGCACACACACACACATGATTTTTTGCCTGCCTTTCTACAATGATTCCAAGAGGAACAGACATGGCTGAAACGTCCCCCATCCGCTACAGCTTCGGCGGTGATGAACACTTGTTTGCCGAGGTCAGCGACAGCATGTCCCTGCAGGCCTTTTTCAAAGGCATGGCCGTGACCCGCGCCGTGGAGCGTCTGGCGCTGGACGGCGTATTGGATGTGTGCCTGGCCAATGCGTCGTTTCAGATTCGCTTCGACCCCGACCGCATCGCGCCACACGTGCTGCTCGACGCCGTGCAAAGCGCCGAAGCCCAGGCCGTGGCCGAGCGCACGTTGCACACGCGCATCATTGAAATCCCGGTGCTCTACAACGACCCCTGGACCCACGAAACGCTGATGCGTTTTCGCGACCGTCACCAAGACCCCACGGGCACAGACCTGGAATACGCTGCGCGCATCAACGGCCTGGCCGATGTCGACGCGTTTATCGCCGCCCACAGTGGCGCGCCGTGGTTTGTGTCGATGGTGGGCTTTGTCGCAGGCCTGCCGTTCATGTTCCAGATGGTTGAGCGCGAACGGCAATTGCAGGTGCCCAAGTACCTGCGCCCGCGCACCGACACACCCAAATTGACCCTCGGGCATGGCGGCTGCTTTGGCTGTATTTACTCGGTACGCGGCGCCGGGGGTTACCAGATGTTCGGCGTGACCCCGGCGCCCATCTACGACCCGGCGCAGCAGTTGGCGTACCTCAAGGAGCACATGGTGTTCTTCCGCCCCGGAGACATCGTGCAGTTCAAACCGCTGGACCGCGACGCCTATGACCTGGCGGTCGCCGAGGTGGACGCGGGGCGTTTCGACTTGCGCATCCGTCCGGTGGAATTTTCCCTCGACGCCTTTATTGCCGACCCCGTTGGCTATCCGAAAACCCTGCAGGAGGCGCTGACATGATCAAAGTCATCAAACCCGGCCTCGCCACCTCTGTGCAGGACCTTGGTCGTGAAGGCTATTACCACTTGGGCATCCCGCCCTCGGGTGCGCTGGACCAATACGCCTTGAGCGCGGCCAACCACCTGGTGGGCAACCCGATGGGTGCGGCCGGCCTGGAATGCACCTTGATCGGGCCTGAGCTGCTGTTTCAACAGGACGCGTTGGTGGCGCTCAGCGGTGCGCTGATGGCGCCACGCCTGGACGGTGATGTGGTGCATCAGGACACCGCGTTCCAGGTGCGCGCCGGGCAGGTGCTGCGCTTTGAATTTCCCAAGGCGGGCGCGCGCACCTACCTGGCAGTGGCGGGCGGCATTGATGTGCCATTGGTGCTCGGCAGCCGCTCGACGTACACCCTCGGCGCGCTTGGCGGGTTTCAGGGACGGCGCTTGCAGGCGGGCGATGAACTGCCGATCGGCCAGGCCTGCGGGCTGGGGCGTGCGGGCAACAGTTTGCCGATGGCGCTGCGTCGCTCAGTCGGCGGCGATGTGACCTTGCGTGTGGTACCGGGGCTGTATTACGACCGGCTGACTGACGGCGCGAAAAGCAGCTTTTTTGCCGAACCGTGGACAGTGGGCTCCGAGGCGGATCGCATCGGCTATCGCTTCAAGGGCGGCAGCGCGTTGAGTTTTCAGCCGCGTGAGCAGCCGTTTGGCGCGGGCTCGGACCCGTCGAATATCGTCGACAGTTGCTACCCCATTGGCTCGATCCAGGTGCCGGCGGGGTTGGAGCCGATTGTGCTGCACAGGGATGCGGTCTCGGGCGGTGGCTACGCGATGATTGGCACGGTGATCAGTGCGGATCTGGATTTGATCGGGCAGATGCAGCCGAACCAGCGGGCGGGGTTTGTGGCGGTGACGCTTGAGGAGGCATTGGAGGCGCGGCGGGTGTACAAGAAGCGGCTGAAAATAATGGGCGGTTTATTCACTCCCTGAAAACACATAGGACCTATGTGGGAGCGGGCTTGCTCGCGAAGGTGGTGTGTCAGCCAGCCTATTCGGTACTGACACACCGCCTTCGCGAGCAAGCCCGCTCCCACAGTTTTTAACAGTGTTGTGTCAGAACAGTTGGGTGAACAGCCAGTACAAACTGCCCGACAACAGAATCGCCGCCGGCAACGTTAGCACCCAGGCCATCAGCAAATTGCGGATGGTCTTCATCTGCAACCCCCCGCCATTGGCCACCATGGTCCCGGCCACACCGGACGACAGCACATGGGTGGTCGACACCGGCAACCCGAACATGTCCGCTGCGCCAATCGTCAGCATCGCCACTGTCTCGGCCGAGGCGCCTTGGGCATAGGTCAGGTGGGTCTTGCCAATTTTCTCGCCCACCGTTACCACGATGCGCTTCCAGCCAACCATGGTGCCCAGGCCGAGAGCGATGGCCACGGCGATCTTCACCCACAGCGGAATAAAGCGCGTGGAATTGTCGATCTGTTCCTTGAACAGCTTCAGCTTGCCTTGGGTGTCGGCGTCGAAGCTGCCGACCTTGTCCTTGTCCATCAGGCGAATGGTTTCGCTGGTCAAGTACATGTCGTTGCGCACGTTGCCTACCGCTTCGGCGGGGACTTTGGCCAGGGAGCCGTAGCCTTTGACTTCGTCACCTATCTGGCCTGCCAGGGCGGCGAGGGCGGGTATCAGTTGCGGTGTGGCTTCCTTGGTGCGCACGTAGGTCGACAGGATCGGCCGTGGGTCGCCCGGCAGTGCTTGCGGTGCGCTTTTCATCAAGGCGACCTGGGTCACCTCGGCCACTGCCGCAAACTGCAACGACTGCTCGGCCGGCATGGTGCGGTTCAGCGCGTAAGCCATTGGCAGGGTGCCGACCAGGATCAGCATGATCAGGCCCATGCCTTTCTGGCCGTCGTTTGAACCGTGAGCGAAGGACACGCCGGTGCAGGTGGCGATCAGCATGCCGCGAATCCACCACGGCGGCGGGGTGTCGCCCTTGGGCGCCTTGTACAGCGAGCGGTTTTTTACAAAGGCGCGAAGCGCCAGCAACAGCAAGGCGGCAAACGCGAAGCCGATCAGCGGTGACAGCAGCAGCGCATAACCAATCTTGATCGCCTGGCTCCAATCGACGCCGCTGGTACCGTCACGCCCGTGCATCAAGGCGTTCGCCACTCCGACGCCGATGATCGAGCCGATCAGGGTGTGCGAAGACGAGGCCGGCAGGCCCAGCCACCAGGTGCCGAGGTTCCACAGGATCGCGGCGATCAGCAAGGCGAAGATCATCGCGAAACCGGCCGAGGAGCCCACTTGCAAAATCAGCTCGACCGGCAGCAGGGCAATGATGCCGAACGCCACGGCGCCGCTGGACAGCAGCACGCCGAGGAAGTTGAAAAAGCCCGACCACACCACTGCAAAGTGTGGCGGCAGCGAGTTGGTGTAGATCACCGTCGCCACTGCGTTGGCGGTGTCGTGGAAGCCGTTGACGAATTCGAAGCCCAGGGCGATCAACAGCGCCACGCCGAGCAGCAGAAACGGTGTCCAGGTGGTGACCACCGTGCCCAGCTCGTGCATGTCGTGCATCAGGCTGTAGGCGGTAAACAGCAGGCCCATGGCGAGCACGGCGAAGAAGATGATCACCGTCACCAGGCCGGGTTTCTTGTCCAGCCGGGGTTTGGGGTCTGCGTGTGAGGCGGTGGTGGAGGCAGTCAGGGAAGGGGTGGCCATGCCGGAGCATCCAGTGTGGGGAGGATGTCGTTGATGATCATTGCAGAATGTTACAGAGATGCTGCGGTAAGTCAGTGTTTAGGGAATTGGGCGTGCCACTGGTCTACAAACGTCCACAAAAGTAATGTCAGAGTGCAATCAATGTGGGCGCTGGCTTGTGTGGGAGCCGGGCTTGCCCGCGATGCAGGCACCTCGGTATTTCACAGACACCGGGGTGATGCTATCGCAGGCAAGCCCCCACCGTTTTGTAGCATTCCACGGTCAGTAGTCTTTGCGCTTTCTAAAGGCCCAGCGCCCGGCTATCAAGGTGAACGTGGCCACCAACGCCACCAGAATCCAGAAGCCTTCCGGGTCAGTGGAGAGCGGCACGCCGCCCACGTTCATGCCAAAAAAACCGGCAATGATGTTGATCGGCAACGCCAGCACTGTCACCACCGTAAGGGTGAACAGCGTGCGGTTGCTTTGTTCATTGAGGTTGGCGGCGATCTCTTCCTGCAACAATTTGATCCGCTCACCCAGGGCCATCAGGTCGTTGATGATCAGCGCAAACTCCTCGGTGGATTTGCGCAATTCCTTCACGTCCTCCTTTTGCAGCCACTGCGGCGGGCGATTGAGCAGGCGCAGCAACGAGCCCGGTTCCAGCGCCAGCAGGCGTTGCAGGCGCACCAGCACCCGGCGTGCGGCACCCAGTTCGGCGCGGTTGGTAGACAGGCGCGAAGACAGCAATTGGTCTTCGATGTGGTCGACGCTGAGGCTGGTCTTGCGCACGATCTGGGTCAGCACCTCGCCCTGGTCGCGCAACAAATGCACCAGCAGCTCCAGCGGCGAGCGAAAGCGTTCACCGGCTTTCACCGACGAGCGCAATTTGTCCACCGAATGCAACGGTTGCAGGCGCGCACTCACCAGCAAGTGGCTGCGGGCGCACACCCACAGCGTGGAAATATCCGAGGAAACCATGCTGCTGAAGTTGAACACCACGTCGTTGACCACCGCCAGCAAGGCCGAGTCAACGTGTTCGATGCGCGTAGAACGTGAACCTTCGTGCAAGGCTTCGAAAAACTCTTCCGGCAGCGCCAGATGCGTCTGCATCCAGCGCTCGCACGCGGCGTGCGCCAGGTTCAGGTGCAGCCAGAGAAATTCATCCGGGTTGTGCGGCGCCTGCAAGGCTGCGAGCGCCGTGGCCGAATCAATCTGCTCGCCCTTTTCGCCGGGTCGAAAACGAAAACCGTAAAGCAGGCCAAACAGATCGGGATCCTGATGGCCGTGGTCGATGCTGTGGTTCATGGAGGCTCGCAGAGAAAGCGCCTGTAGGACGTTTCACAGGTTCGCGTGGGCGAATCATTGCAAGGCCGGATGACGATTTTGTGACGGTATGAAAACGAGTTCAGCGGGTTTTCAGTGTGAAGGTGAAGCGCGTGCCATTTTCTGCGCAGGACGATACCTGCAGCTGTCCGCCGTGGGCATCGGCAATCTGCTTGACGATATACAAACCCAGGCCGAGGCCGGCTTGTGGCGTGTCCCTGAGCGGCCGCGAGTAGGGCTGAAAGAGCCGAGGCAACGCCAGTTCGTCGATCTGGCCGGGGTTCTTCACGGTCAGCGTGAAGTGGTCATGCTCAATCCGCGCCGTGACCTCCACCGGGCCGTCGTGGCTACCATGATGGATGGCGTTGGCCACCAGGTTGGAGAGCAATTGCGCCAGCCGATCGCGGTCGCCGTAGACGCCACGCAGGTCGCCGATATCGGCCTTGATCAAGCGTTGCGGGTGCACGCTTTGCACTTCGAAGACCACGTGTCGAAAAGCGTCCTGCAAATCCAGGCAATCATTGAGGTGCAGCGGAATGCCGCTGCCCATGCGCCCGCGAGCGAAATCCAGTACATCTTCGACCAGTTGCGACGCGCGCCGGCCACTGGCGAGGATGTGCCGTACGAGCGGGTCGGTCGCCGCGTTGGGGTGTTTGCGCAGTAGCCGCTCGGCACCGAAGTTGATGGCGAACAGCGGGTTGCGCAGGTCATGGCCGAGCACGGCGATGAATTGCTCGCGCAGTTCGGCCGTGCCGCGTTCTTCCTGCAATTGCGCCTGGGTATCCTGCAAATCCTCCTCGGCTTCGATCTGCAAGGACAGCACCCGGGCGAACGACTCCATGGTCGATTGGATCGTGCTGCTGCGCAGCTGCGCCGGGTTGGGGTCCAACGCGCAAATAGTGCCGAAAAAGCGCCCGTCAGTGCGGAACACCGGCACCGAGATGTAGCTTTCAAACTGGTACATGCGCGGGGTGTGGTGGTCGTGGTAGCGCGGGTCTTCACTGGCCTTGTCGATCACCACGGAGACGTGGGAACCCCGGATTTCGTGACAGATAGTCGTGGAAAGGTCCAGCTCGCCACCCACACCGAGGCCGAACTCCAATTGATCGAGCACAGCGCAGGCGGTCCAGGTGTCCTCGGTCACGCGCGCCACGGCGGCAAAACGCAGGCCGGTCATGTCGCTGATGACTTTGAGCATCGCAGGTACGGCACTGATACGGCCAATAGTGGCGATGTCGGCGGCTTTCTGCCCCATTCAGCGGTCTCTATAGGGAGGAGGGTGGGCGTTGTACCCACGTTAATAAGTGGGATTCTAGCGACCTTGCGCGTTGTAGGTGTAATTTCATTAACTATGTGGGTACTTTTCCTGCCTCTGGCTTTCCAGCGCGCATAAAAAACCGCGCCACTTAAAAAGTGGCGCGGTTTTTTTGGCGGTTGACTCAAGTGTCTTGCTTGTTTTCCAGCACCGCGCCGGTCTTGGCGTCGAGCTTGACTTCAAAGCGCTTGCCAGCGGTGTCGGTCACGTCAACTTCGTAAACCAGTACACCGTTTTTGTGGTCCAGCTCGGTGTCGGTGATGCTGGCGCCGGGGTGAGTGGCCACGGCGGCGGCGTTGAGTTTCTCGAACGGCATGACTGCGCCGGATTTGAGCAGGCCTTCAATATGGTCCGGACGAACGTCCGCCTGGGCCAGGCCGGCAGTCAGGGTCAGGGCGGTAGCGGCAAACAGGGCGGTCAGGGTTTTCATGGTGTGTCCTTCTGGGTGAGCTGTTTAAGTGGCGCCAGATTAACCAGCGCAACTTAATTCATCCTTAATGGCGAACCGACACCTATTGCGGCCTGACGCTTAGTACCCGTTGTCCTTAAGCAGGTCCTGCACACTCGACGACGGCCAGCGCTTGTAGAACTTCAGCAGTTCGGCGGCGCGGTTGGTGAAGATGCCATCGACGCCAGCGGCCATCACTTTCTCGAAGTCCACCGGTTCATCGACGGTATAGACGTGCACCAGCAAGCCTTTGTCGTGGGTCAGCTTGTTCATTTGTGGCTTCACCAGGTCGGTGTAGCTCTGGTCGCCATGGTTGGTCAGTTCGGCCGATGGGCCGGTGCCGATGGCGCCGAGGCTCTTGGCTTCGTCGACCCACTTTTCAAACTCGGCAGCGTCTTTCGGCTCTTGCTTGGCGTAGTAGGCCGCTTTGGTGGTCTCGCCGGATTCGGCGAATGTCTGCGCGGACTTCGGCTCGATGCTGCCTGGGCCGACCCACAGCAGCAGGATTTTCGGGGTGTTGGGCATTTCTTTCTGCAGCTCTTTCAAGCTGTCTTTTTCAAACGTTTGCAGCACCACGCGGCCCTTGCCCTGGCCGACGCCCGTGTTGCTCTTGCCCAGCTTGGAGCCGGCAGAGCTCAACCAGCCCTTGTCCAGCAGCTTGTTTTTCAGGTCGGCTTCGATGCCCGGAAATTGCTTGGGCTCTTTGGTTTCGATGTACAGGCCGGGTTTGTGCTGCGGGTTGCCTTCGGCGATCTTGATGATTTCGTCCAGGCTCTGGATTTTCAGGCCGACGAACGCTGGGCGCGCACGATCCGGGTAGGCGGCGTTGAACCAGCTGCCAGCGTCCAGGGTGCGCAGCTCGGCCCAGGTGAACTCGTTGGCCGGGGCGTCTTTGCGCTCGGGGAACTTGGTCGCCACGTCGGTGGTGCGCTGCAGGTTGTTGTCGTGCAGGGCGAACAGCACGCCATCTTTACTGCGCTGCAGGTCCATTTCCAGGTAGTCGGCGCCCAGGTCGCGAGCGAGCTTGTAGGAAGCCGCGGTGGATTCGGGAGCGTCGTAGGAAGCGCCACGGTGCGCAATGACGGCCGGGTACGGAATGCCTTCGTTTGTTGCCAATTCAGCCGGGCTGATCGGGTCGGCAGCCTGTGCCTGGCCAAGGCCGAGCATCAGAGCGAGCAGCAAGGCGCTCTTGGTAAACGTGACAGGCATATGCGAAGTCCTTTCATGGAGGTAACTTTGAGAAGGCGTCCTTTTTAACAATTGATTGCGAAAGGCGCTATCACCAAACCGACATTAAGGTGCTCAGGCGCCATTTTTCGGGTTTTTTTTGTGCTGTAGTGCAGTATTCTTGGCCGCAGCTGCCCCGTCAGAGGGCCGTAATTTCTGCCACGCGTGTAAACCATCTTTCCAGTCCCAGTGGGACTTTTCAGTGAGGTTTACCATGCGCATCACTTCAGAACTCATCTGCCAGGCCGCCGACCAACTCCACGGTTTTGTCGGCCTGAACCGCAAAACCGGCCAGTACATTGTGCGTTTCAGCGAAGATGCCTTCGGCATGGACGTGGCCGATGACGGCATCATTCCTACTGCTGAATTTGTCTGGCTACCGGCCGCCGACCACGCCATGACCCTGTCGCGCGAACGCCTGCAGTTGCTGCTGGACCAGAACATCGACGACCGCATCAACATCTCCGAGCCGTTGCGCGTGTACATGCGCCGGGTCGAAATCCCGCAGATCAGTGCGTTGCGCAGTTTGGTCAGCTAAGCACCTGTTGTTTTGCAGGCAATCAAGATCAGAGGTGGGAGCTGGCTTGCCTGCGATGCAGACGACGCGGTCTTTGGGTGGAACCGAGTTGATGCCATCGCAGGCAAGCCAGCTCCCACCGGGGCACGCATTTCACTTCTGGAAGGTGTAGGCCCGCTCCACCTTGCACACCCGCGTGTGAAACGCCGAGTACCAGGTGGCGCGGCCTTGCTCGCGCACTTCGCGGTGCTCGGCCTGCTGTTTCCAGGCCAGGATCGCCGCCTCGCTTTCCCAGTAGGACACTGTGATCCCCAAGCCGTCCTCGCGCGCCGATTCCACCCCGAGAAACCCCGGTTGTTCACGCGCCAGTTCCAGCATGCGGGCGGCGGCCTGGCCGTAGCCTTGATCGCCCTCGGTGCGCACTGAGCTGAAAATCACTGCGTAGTAGGGCGTGGCGGGAGTGTTGGCGATCATCGTGACAACTCCAGACAGGCCTTGAGCAGAGCGATCGCCAAGGGTGGCGTGACGTGTTTGAGCGCGGCACGTTCCGGTTGGAACAGCGTGGCGACAAAAAACGGATGGTCGAGCAATTCGATGGCACGCAGATCGCCGGCCGAGTCGTGGCCGCTGGGGATCAGGTCGCTTTCCAACAGAGCGTTGGCGAACTCGGGGTTGATACCGTAGCGGCAGCGATAACCCTCGTGGATATCCAGCGTGCCATAGGCCTCGGCGATACGGGTGTAGGGCGCCAGACGCACGGTGTCCGTGGCCTCTACCAGCGCGCAACTGAGCGGTGTGATCACCGCACGCTTGGCGTGCGGGGCCAGCTCGCCGTGTTCGGCATCCGCCCAACCCAGCACGTTGCGGGCATATTCCAGCACCGCATGCTGAAAACCGCCGCACGTGCCGAGGAAAGGGCGCTTATGTTCGCGGGCAAACCGGATCGCCCGCAATGCGCCGTCGGTGTCGCGGTAGGGGCTGGCGGGCACACACCAGAAACCGTCGAACGCATGCAATTGAGGGGTGGGCGTGATCGAGTCCGTGTCGAGCCATTGCACGTGAACGTTCAGGTTCAAGGCGTCGGCCGCCTGTTGCAGCGCCACGGGGATGGCCTGGTGCGCGGTGACGTCGGGGTTGTAGTCGCCGATCAGGGCAAGGTGCAAGGTGCTGGCTTTCATCGGGTACGCCTCATGGCTTGTTGTGTCCTGGTGCCCACTATAGATTGGCGCTCACGCAATCAAAATTGGCGTTCGCCCACATGCTCAATGCAGCCACGCACTATCAAATCGACTATCCCGACCTTTCGCTGATCCTCGCCCTGGTACGCGGCGGCACCCTGGCGCGCGCGGCGGCGCTGTTGCGGGTGGATGTGTCCACGGTGTTCCGCGCGGTGCGCCGGCTGGAGGCCGCCTTGGGCCAGACCCTGTTTGAAAAAAGCCGCGCCGGTTACCTGCCTACCAGCCTGGCCAGCAACCTGGCGCAGCAGGCCGAGCACGCCGAACAAGCATTGGAGGCGGCGCGCATTGGCGTGGAGCAGGGCGGCGAAGTGATCAGCGGCACTGTGCGCCTGACCTGTACCGACTCGGTGCTGCAAGGTTTGCTGCTGCCGGCGCTGGCGCGGTTCATGCCCGACTACCCGGCGTTGACCCTGGAGTTGAGCACATCGAATGATTTCGCCAACCTCAGCCGCCGCGATGCCGACATTGCCCTGCGCCTGACCAAGACGCCGCCGGAGCACCTTGTCGGTCGTTGCCTGGGCACGGTCGCATATCAAGTGTGTGCCAGTGCCGATTTTGCTCGCCAGCACGCAGGCCGCGAGTTGGCCGACCTGCCGTGGATCGCCCCGGACGACTTCCTGCCCGATCACCCCACCGTCGCCTGGCGCCGCGAGCATTTGCCGGGTGTGCGTCCCAGCTATCGCTGCAACAGCATGTTGTCGGTCACCGAGTTGGTACGTGCAGGCCTGGGCGTGGCGGCGCTGCCGGATTTTCTCTTGGGCGATGGTGTGCAACCACTGGGGCCGGCGTTGGCCGCACGGAACACCGCACTGTGGCTGCTGACGCGTCCGGATTGCCGGGCGTTGCGTTCGGTGGTCACGTTGTTTGATGAGCTGGGGCGGCATGTGCGGTTGCCGTGAACGGCATCTTTTGTGACTGGCGAGCTGCTGTGGCGGGCTTGTTGCGGCGAGCGGGCTGCTGTGGCGAGCGGGCTTGTTGTGGCGAGCGGGCTTGCCCCGCGTTGGGGCGCGAAGCGGCCCCAGATAGGCCAACGCGATGCTTCAGGTAAACCGCGGTGTCAGGTTTTGGGCCTGCTTTGCAGCCCAACGCGGGGCAAGCCCGCTCGCCACAGCAGCTCGCTCGCTACAACAAGCCCGCTCGCCATAACAGGCTTTCCTTAAGGCAACTGCCTTGCCCTCAGGGTTTACGCATGAACTGCTCATGCATCTCGCAGGTCAGGGTCTCGATACGCTCGGTCAGTTGCTTGGTCATTTCTGTCAGGCGGGTGTTCTGCTCCAGCAGTTCCAGCAACTGCTTGGTGGTTTGTTCGGCTTGGGCCTGGCGCTCGGTGTTGGCGATGGCCAGCGCTTCGCGGTGCTGCGCATCGGCGTCGGACTGGGCTTTGTCGCGGGCGGCCTGGCGTGTCTGGGCCAGCAGGATCAGCGGCGCGGCATAGGCCGATTGCAGGCTGAAGGCCAGGTTGAGCAGGATGAACGGGTACACGTCGAAGTGGGTGATGCCGGTCATGTTCAGCACCACCCACAAGATCACGATCGCGGTTTGCGCGCCCAGAAAGGTGGGCGTACCAAAGAAGCGCGCGAACGCTTCGGCCTTGAGCGCAAAGGTGTCGTTGCCGAAGGTCGGCGCCAGGTGGGCGTGGCCTCGGTGGAAACGCAGGTGATCGACGGGGGCTGCTTCTGGCTTGTCTGGGGTCATGGCGGGCTCGAATCCTTGGCGTAAAGACTAGTCAGCACTATAGACCGAGCCCCCGGGCAGACACATGAAGATCAGGTCAGTTGTTGCCCCGCTCATTGGCAAACGCGCTCACCGCCTGCACAGCCTCGCCCGTGCCTTCGCGAATCTGCAGGATCACCGTGCCGGCCTGGTTGGCCAACTCCACACCTTGAGCGGCGCGGTCGCGAGTCCCTTCCATGCTGTCGATGGCTTGGCGGGTTTCCTCCTGGATCATCGCGATCATGCTGGAGATTTCCGCCGTCGAGCCGCTGGTGCGTGCCGCCAGTTGCCGCACTTCGTCGGCCACCACGGCAAAGCCCCGGCCTTGTTCGCCAGCGCGCGCCGCTTCGATGGCGGCGTTGAGGGCCAGCAGGTTGGTCTGGTCGGCGATGCCGCGGATGGTGTTGACGATGGCCGTGATCTGCTGCGAACGCTCGCCCAGCTTGGCGATCAGTTGCGAGGAGCCATCGATGTCGGCAGCAATCTCGCGCATGCCGCTGGCGGTTTGCTGGATCACATCGGCGCCCTTTTCGGCGATATCCCGAGTGTTCAGCGAGATGTGATAAGCCTGGGCAGCGCTGGCGGCGTCGGCGGCATGCTGTTGCACTCTGGCGGTGATGTCGGAGGCAAACTTCACCACTTTGCACAGGCGCCCGCTGGCGTCGTACACCGGGTTGTAGTTGGCCTCCAGCCACACCGTCTGGCCGTTTTTGTCGATGCGTTCAAACTGGCCGTTGAACAGTTCGCCCTGGTTCAAGCGCTTCCAGAACTCACTGTAGGTCGAGCTGTTGGCCAGGTCCGGCTTGCAGAACAGGCGGTGATGCTTGCCCTGAATCTGCGCCAGGCTGTAGCCCATGCGCTGCAGGAAATTTGCATTGGCGGTAATGATGGTGCCGTCGAGGTTGAACTCGATCACCGCCATGGCCCGGTCGATGGCACCCAACTTGGCGTTGGCTTCACTTTCGGCCTGCAGGCGCGGGGTGACGTCCATGGCGTATTTCACCACTTTGATGACCTGGCCGGTGTGATCGCGCACCGGGTTGTAGCTGGCTTCCAGCCATACCGATTGGCCGTCGCCGCCGACGCGTTCAAAGGTGCCCGACTGAAATTGGCCATTACGCAGCTGCGTCCACAACTGGTTGTACTCGGCACTGCGCGTGAACGCGGGGGTGCAGAACATCCGGTGGGGCTGGCCCTCGATCTGTTCGGCGCGGTAGCTCATGGTCTTGAGGAAATTCTCATTGGCCCGCAGGACGGTACCTTGCAGATCGAATTCGATCACCGCCATGGAGCGCTCGATGGCATCCAGCAAGCTGGCTTGTTGGGCGTTGGTGTGTTGCAGGGTGTTGATAGTTTTTTTGTGGGCGTTGAATAGCATGTTCGAGAGCTCGGGGAAGCACGCGTCAGAGGTATCCATGAATATGCGCCTGCCCCCGTAGGGCACCAGGCCTTACGGTTGACTTGCTCATTGTCAGCTTCCTTGTGCTGACAGAGGGGGGTTGAACAACGGGTTCAGAGTGATCGGCCGGCCAAGAAGTTCGCCTTCAGGGCGGTGGCATCAATGAGTAGGCGACCAATGGTGGCATTATGCTTCTGCAGCAGTGCGGCGGAAGAGAAATCAGACGAGGTGTTGTAGGACGACTTAGGCGGAGTGGGCGACGACACAGTGGCTGACATTCACCCGGTTGCGGCCGGTGTCCTTGGCGGCATAGAGCGCGCGATCCGCGGCGTTGAGCCACATTGCCGCATCGCTGAAGACGGGTTGGAAGTCTGCCAGACCAATGCTCAGGCTCACGCGCAACGCTGGGATCTGCGAATTGCGATAGTTACTAAAGGTTTCTCGCATGTGTTCCATGACCAGCGCGGCTTCTTCCAGTGGCATTTGCGGAAGAATCACGCAGAACTCATCGCCGCCGTAACGGCCGGCCAAGTCATTTTCCCTCAGGTGTTGACGCAACTCCTGACTCAGCTGGCGCAACACCTGATCACCGACGATATGGCCGTAGGTGTCGTTGATCTGTTTGAAATGGTCGATATCGATCAAGGCAATGGTGGCGTGGCCTTGTTGCTGCTGGCATTTGTGGAACTTGAGATTGAGCAGGTCTTTCCACGAGCCATGATTGAGCAGGCCGGTGAGGCTGTCGACGCGGCTGAGGGCGCTGAGGGCGCGTTTGTGTTCCGAGAGTTTGATTGCCAACTGATAGCAGACCATGCCGATCGCCATCGGGTACAGCGTCAGCATCGGCAGGCAGGTATACACCTGGGCAAGGCTGACGTTGGGATTGAACTTGATCCCCAGCAGCGCCCACGCCACGCCGATACCGCCCGCCTGTGCCACCAGCCCGCGCAGAAACAGGCGCTTGCCCCCGGCCGCGACGTTGTTCATGGTCATCATCGACAGGATGGTCACGGTCGTCAGCGGTGTGAATTGCGTGGCCGCCGCCCAGAAACCGCCGAGCAGCGAGTCATAGAGCAAGTTGCGTTGTTCGGCCTGGTAGGGAAATTGCGAGCGCGTGGAGAGCTGGTACGCCACATGGGCCCAGGCATAACCGTTGAATATCAGTAGCGCCCATACCCAGCCCGGCATGGCCAACGGGTAAAGGGCGCCGATGACGCTGATACAGCCGATACCCAGGCCGATAATCCTTGGCTTGTAGATACGCCTGGCAAATGACAGCCCTTTGCCTCGTCTGTTTTCCATAGTGTTCCGGGTCAGCTCTTTTTTGCAGATACGACAGCGTGCGTCAGCGGCTTGGACCGTTGATCGGATATTAGGTGGGAATATTGTCAGTTATTCACGTGGGAATAATCAGTGTCCTTCCAAGCCATTTGCGCAGCACACCGGGTGAATGCGCTAAAAACGACCTGGAATGTCGCTCATGCAACAGGCTTTATTACGAACGGGCAGGGCTGACTTCGTAGCCGGCCAGGAACAGGTCGATGGCCGATTCGATCACGCTGGCCTGTGTGGCAGCGTCGAGGGTAGGTTGGCCCAGCGTAATTTGCGGCCAAAAGGCGAACGCCTTGAGCAGGCTCTGGATCTGATGGGCCGCAAAGGCCGGGTCGGTGCAGGCCAGGCGGCCATCTTCCTGGGCCGCGCGTACCCACTGGGTGAAGCCTTCCTCGCGTTTGCTCAAGCGGTTGACCATGTCTTGCGCGCGTTCGGGCGAATGAATGGTGGCGGCGATCGCGACACGGGCCAGGTCGAGGAAGTTGGCGTCCGACATCATCTGCATCTTCGCCTGCAGCAAACCGCGCAATTGCTCGCGCAGGGGGCGGTCACTGGCGTAGCTGGCGTCCAGTTGGGCAACGCTGCTGGCCCACAACTGGTGCAGAATTTCTGCAAACAACTCTTCCTTGCTGGGAAAGTGGTTGTACACCGTGCGCTTGGAGACTCCGGCGGTGGCCGCAATTTTGTCCATGCTGGTGACCTCGAACCCGTTAGCCCGAAACTCGGTGATGGCCGCTGCCACGATGGCTTCGCGTTTGCGGTCGGTGAGGCGTTGGGGAGCAGTCATGGAGGGCGTTCGGCTCTTGGATGAAATTACACTCGGTAGTTTACTTGCTCCGGGTTTTGTTGCAATCTAGAAACTACACTGTGCAGTGTAATTTATGAGCGGACCCCAGGAGTCACTCTGTAATGGCCACGATTTCAAGCCGTCTCGACCCTTCGCCTGAAGCACTCAAGCCTGCCGAGCAGGAGCAAGGGCATTTCACCAACGATGCCCCAGTGCAACATGGCGGCTTTGGCAAGACGTTGCGGATTTTCTGGAACATGCTTTTCAACAAGCCGCGCAGCACGCGCCCTGTGGGCAAGATCCCGGTGCAACCGCTGACACGCGAGCAACTGCTGGCCGCTCCCGATCACAGCGTGTTCCGTCTGGGGCATTCCACCGTGTTGCTGAAAATGCGCGGTAAGTTCTGGCTAACCGACCCGGTGTTTGCCGAGCGCGCTTCACCGTTCAGTTGGGCCGGGCCCAAACGCTTCCATCAGCCGCCCATCAGCCTTGAAGACTTGCCGCCGCTGGAAGCGGTGATTCTTTCGCACAATCACTATGACCACCTGGACCATAAGGCCGTGGTCCAGCTGGCCGACAAAACCCGCTACTTTCTCGCCCCGCTGGGTGTGGGCGACACCCTGGTGAAATGGGGTGTGGACGCCAGCAAAGTCAGGCAACTGGATTGGTGGCAAGGCACCGAGGTCGATGGCATTCGCTTTATCGCCACGCCGGCCCAGCACTTTTCCGGGCGCGGTCTGTTTGACGGCAACCAGACCCTGTGGTGTTCCTGGGTGATGATCGACGGTGCGCGGCGGGTCTTTTTCAGTGGCGACACGGGTTATTTCGACGGTTTCAAACGCATCGGCGAACAATACGGCCCGTTTGATCTGACGCTGATGGAAACAGGTGCTTACAACGTCGACTGGCCCCATGTGCACATGCAGCCGGAGCAAACCTTGCAGGCGCATATCGACCTTAAAGGCCGTTGGCTGCTGCCGATTCATAACGGCACGTTCGACCTGGCGTTCCATGCCTGGCACGAGCCGTTTGACCGCATCATGGCCCTGGCCTGGGAGCGCAACGTTTCGATTACCACGCCGGCGATGGGGCAAGCGTTCAATCTGAACCAGCCTGAGCGTGGGCATGCGTGGTGGTTGGACGTGGAAACTCAAGGTGCGAAAGAGCACGCGGCGGGCTGAAGTTTGGGGCCGTAGGAAAATGAGTTTTCAAGGTATTTCAGCCCTGCGACAACCATCAGGTCCGAGTGCGATGATCCCGCACGGTCATTGTCGGGGTGCGGGTTCTGATGGAAAAAAACTGTAGGGAGCATTGGCGATTGGGCTTGCCTTGTCGACTTGGGCCTTCCTTGCCGGAAGCGGGTGAAGCGGGCGGCTCAAACGCTGCGCCGGCCCAGGCCCAACCCGATAAAGCCAACCCGGGCGGTATCGTCTTCGGCGCTGATTATCCAAAGGGTGTCGCACTCATTCCCGGCTACAACGCCGTGGCTGCGCCGATAAAACCCGTGCGGGATCCTGCGCTGTCACTCGTCGCTTTGAGTGGTATCGAGCCCACTGGGCCTGTGATGGTTGAAGTGCCTCTGGTACGCAATAACAGCACTTTTACCGCTTCCAAGGTGCTCGCAGGGTGGCGCATCGGGTTCGCTGACCGGTATGTGCACGGGGCTCATTACGAACCCGTTGAACACAGTGCAGCCTTGCGCCGAGCGTTCGACATCCTGCAACTGGCCGGTGCGCAATTGGTACCGGTAGATGCACGACGTGAAGACCACAGCCTTCAATTCTCTTTGCGGACGCGTGAAATCGACGATCTGGTGACCAGGCATCGGCTTGATGCCTTGGTGTCTGATGATCAATCTGCGGCGTTTCATGGTGCGTGCATAAGCGGGTATCCCGCCGTGTGCGAGCCGTTGGCAGAGGGGGCGAAACTCTGGTTTTATGGCGCTCGGTGGTCCCGCGATGCTTTGCACGCGTTGCTCTACGCCTATCGACAGAACAACGCCGGCGGCCCAGGCGGCCACTGACCTGGGCTTCAGTCTATTAGCTGACTACACGCCGTAACGTGGGGCCGGGCTGCTGCGTGACAGGTTTGGCCCCAAGGCCAGGCGCGCGGTTTCGTAAGCGTCCCAATCCAGGCTATCGGGCAGTGACGGGATCGTGACTTTTTCACCTTGTGCGAGCCCTGCCAGCGCGGCATCTACCAGGTTTTGCGTGGTCATGACCATTGTCTCGGGCAGGTTGCTCACCGGCAGGCCGGCAACGTCCCAGAACTCGGTGGCGATGGCACCGGGCAACACCACTTGAACCCGTACTCCCTTGTCGCTCAGCTCATGCTCGAGTGATTCAGTAAACGCCTGCACAAACGCCTTGGTGCCTCCGTAAACGCCATTCAGCAGCTTGGGTGCGACCGCCACGATCGAACCGATGTTGATCAGGGTGCCGCGACCCTGGGCGACAAAGTTGGTTGCTGCGGCTTTGGCCAGGCGGGTGAGGGCCAGCACATTGAGCAGGATCATCGCCTCCATCTTGTCCGCATCGCTGTCCAGCAAGGACGCGGTGGCACCGATGCCGGCGTTGTTCACCAACAGGCTGATGCGCCTGTCGTCGTGCAGGATCTGTTCAACACGGGCCAGATCGGCCGGCAGGTTCAGGTCGGCCACCACCACGTGAATATCCCGTTGGGTGTTGGCGTTGAGCTGAGTCGCCAGTCGCTCCAGCCGGTGCTGGTTACGTGCCACCAATATCAGGTCGTAACCCTGGCGAGCCAGGCGATCGGCGTAGGTGGCGCCAATACCTGAAGAAGCGCCGGTAATCAGCGCATAACCTTTGGATTGAGTCATTGCAGTTGCTCCAGGAGGGCCGAGGAAGGAGGGCCTTGTTGCAACCAAGATTATGGGTGTAATGTCATGGCTGCAATGTCGTATATCCCTCCTTTAGAGACATGAGGTTTGACCATGGTGTCTGTCGGTATTTTGCTGTTTCCGGGTTTTCAGATGCTCAGCCTGAGCACCAGTACGGTGTTTGAATTCGCCAACCTGGAGGTGCAACGGCCGTTCTATCGGGTAGACCTGGTATCCGAGGAAGGCGGGCCGATCAAAAGCTCCATGGGTTTTGCCATTGATACCGTGCCTTTTGGTCCATACGACACGGTGTTGGTGGTGGGCGATAACGAAGTGCTCGACGCCACGCCTGGCCTGCTCAGCTACTTGCAGCAGGCAGTGGTGACGTCGCGTCGTGTGACGTCTGCCTGCACCGGCTCTTTCCACCTGGCGGCCGCCGGACTGCTGGAAGACCGCAAGGCAACCACTCACTGGTACCACGCCCGTGCCTTTCGTCAGGCTTATCCCACTGTGAGGCTTGAAGAAGACCGCATCTTCACTGTCGACGGCCCACTCTGGACTTCTGCCGGCATGACCGCCTGCCTTGACCTGGCCCTGGCCCTTGTCGAAAACGACCTGGGTATAGAGGTGGCCCGCGAGGTCGCGCGCAAGTTGGTGATCTACCATCGCCGTGCGGGCGGCCAGTCGCAATTTTCCGCGCTGCTGGACATCGACCCCAAGTCCGACCGCGTGCAAACCGCCCTGGTCTACGCCCGCCAGCATTTACAGGAAGAGCTCTCGGTTGAACGGCTGGCCGACGTCGCGCACCTTAGTCCGCGCCAGTTCAGCCGTCTGTTTCGCAGCGAAACCGGCCACACCCCGGCCAAGGCGATCGAACGCCTGCGCATTGAAGCGGCGCGCCTGATGCTTGAATCCGGCGACCACCCTATCGACATCATTGCCCGCGACACCGGCTTCGATGACCCGGAGCGCATGCGTCGCGCCTTCCTGCGTGCCTTCGGCCAGCCGCCACAAATGATGCGCCGTGCGCTGCAATTGCAGGCCTGATGCCCCAACGGCTTACACTCAGGTTAAGGGGGAAAGTTATGCGCCATAAAATTCACATCCTCGGCGCTGCGGGCGCAGGCACCACGACACTGGGCAAAGCCTTGGCCGAACGCTTGAAGGTGGTTTATTTCGACTCCGACGACTTCTTCTGGCAGCAAACTCCGGAACCGTTCACCGTTGCTCGGTTACGGGATGAACGCACGCGTCTGTTACAGGAACAGAGTGCCGGCCTCGAAGGCTGGGTGCTGTCCGGCTCGGTGTGCGGATGGGGCGATGCCATGATCCCACAGTTCACCCAAGTGGTGTTTCTGCGCGTAGACCCGCCAGTTCGCCTGCACCGGCTGCAACTGCGCGAAGAGCAGCGCTATGGTGACCGAATTCTGGAGGGCGGCAGCCGCCATGAAAACAGCGTCGCGTTTCTCGCCTGGGCTGCTCGTTACGATGATGGTAACCACAGCCTACGCAGCCTGCGTCGGCATGAAAGCTGGCTGAAACCACTGAGCTGCCCGGTGATCCGGCTGGACGCTACGCACCATTCGGTTGAGGCGTTGGTGAATCAATTGATGCCGCTGTTGAGCCCATCAGCCGCGAAATGATGCCTTGTGCAGCGGGCTCGGCCGGGGCCTTGTCGAACTTGCGCGCACTCATGCCCCAACCCGGCGCAAACCCCGGGAAAAACACCAGCCCCTCAGCTTCCAGCCGAAAGGCCAATACTAGGCGGGTTTCATCGTCTACATCGCCCTGGCTTTCAAAGCGTTGCACCGTTTCGACCGCCAGCCCGGCTTGGCGGGCCAGTTCTTCCCGGCTCCAGCCAAGCATTGCGCGGGCCTGCACACTGTGCTTGGCGGTGAATTGGTGCAGGACGATCTGCTGTTCTACAAAAGAGCTCATTGCCAGAGAGGACATGGGGGTTTCTCCAGGTTCGACGGGGGAAGGCAAACTATACTGTGTTTTTGTACAGTTGTTTTGACCGCTCATCAACTGGATTTTTTTAATGGCGTTTGGGCCGCGCGTTATTCCACGCCCGGCGCTTCTCGAATGATCAGGTGATCCAGGTTCTCGATATTCGCGCTGAAGACCCCGAATGTCTGCTCGGGGTTTTTCTTGCTCGGCACCTGTTTCAATTGCGGCGTGACCCCATAAAAGAAGCAATACAGCGCCTTTTTACTGTCTGCTGCCGCCTTGATCTGTTCCAGGAACGCCGTGCGCTTGCGGTAGTTTTCGATGAGTTTTTTGCTCAGGTAGACGTTGACCGAGTAGGGCTTCTTGTCGAGCCACACTTTCTTTTCGAAATCGATGCGAAAGCTGGCCGTGTAATCCTTGATCTCCTTGATTTTCCCCCAGTAGATCAGGCCGTTGTTGTCCTGCAGGTACTCGATCTTCTTGAAAAACGTCCAATAGGTTGCCGTGTGATCGCCGATCTTCAGCGGCATGCTCTTGAGCTTGTCTTTATCGTCGATATTCGACACATAGCATTCCACCGGGTGGGCGAACACGCTGGTTTTGTCTGGGGTAGAGTCGCTGGCGCTGGGGGACGAACCGGTACGAGTAGACGCAACCTTCGTGGGATCGCGTGGGACGCCGGCTTCGGTGCCGGTCATGGCCAGCTTGCGCTCGTACTGGCGTCGCGTCAGTACCCATTCTGATGGGAAACTGTCCTCGCGCTCATCATCAGTTTCGCCGGTCGCAGTCTTGTGCGTGCTGGCGTAGCGGCAGCCGTCAATGTGCTGGGTACTGGCCTTGTTCTTAAAATGCGGCGTGCGCTGATAGTTGACGTTTTTTGCGTTGAAGGTGCTGAGGGCGATGCCCGCATCGAACGCTGCGCGGCACTCATCGTTGGGGCACAGGAAGCTGTCCTTGTCGGAGTCGAAAGGACTGGTTTCGTCGAAATTCAGGTCCCGTACGTCGTAGATCGATAGCTTGTCATCGAGACTCAGGCTGTAGGCCGTGTCGAATTTCATAGGGCTCGGGTCCGTGAGATGAATGACTGGATATTACGCAAAACTTCGCCGTTACGGAGATCAAAAAATCTGGGAGCGGGATTGTGTGGGAGCGGGCTTGCTCGCGAAGGCGGTGTGTCAGTTCCGAGTGCATTGGTTGATCCACCGCGTTCGCGAGCAAGCCCGCTCCCACATTAGATAGGCGGTGTTCCGGCCACCCGCCGTCCACTCAGGAAACACAAGGTGCCACCCACGGCGGTCAACGCGCCGAGTGCGTAGAACATGCTGACCGGCGCCGCATTGATCAGCAGGTACCCGCAAATGACCGGGCTCATCGCCCCGCCAAACGCCGCCAGGTTTTGCGCGCCGTAATAACTGCCGCGCAGTGCATCCGGGGCGATGGTGTCGATGAACAGGAATTCCGAGGGGTAAATGATCATCTCGCCCAAGGTGAACACGAACATCGCCAGGCACCAGGTCACCAGGCTGTCCGCCAGACTGAAACCGATCAGCCCGACAATGAACAGCAACGTGCCCAGCACAATCCAGTAGCGCAATTGCTCGCGTTTCAGAAATCGCCCGATCTGGTACTGCATCAAAATCACGGTGATGGCGTTGCAGGCCAGCACCGCCGACAGAATCTTCAGCGCCTCGGCGGGTTTGTAGGCCACCAGCAGAAACTGTGACAGATAAAGCGTATAGCGCCCGTGGACAATGGTGCTCAACAGACTGCCGCTGGTGAACAGGATCAGTGTGCGGTCGCTGCGCAGTGTGCGCAGGGTCGTGAGAAAACTCAGGGGTTTATTGCTGTTGTCGCGTTGGGTCGGCGCAATGCCGATCATCAGGAACACACTGCCCAAGGCGATGGCGCTGGCGATCAGGAACGGCGCCCAGGGGATCTGCCCGGCGATCACCACACCCACCATCGGGCCGGTGGCATAGCCGACGTTGGTCAGGGTGTAGCGCAGGGAAAATACTTTGGCGCGGTCGCCCACCGGCAGGTTTTCGCTGATGATGGCCTTGGAGCCGATCAGGAACAGTGCCGACGCGGCTTCGGTAATCACCAAGGTCAAGGTGGTGAGGTAGAGGTTGCTGGCAAAGGTCAGTAACAGAAATCCGATGGCGCTGGAAAGCATGGCCAGGATCAGCAGCTTGCGCTTTTCCAGGCGGTCGATGACGTAGCCGCCATAGAGGCCGAGCAGCGTGGCGATGAACACGGCGATGCCCATCAGCAAGCCGATGTCCTGCTGGTTGAGGCCCAGGCGCGTGCTCAGCCAAAGGGCCAGCAGCGGACTGGTCATCGCGCGGCTGACGACGATGGTCACCGAGCAGATCATCAGGCGGCGGATTACCAGGGAGTAGGTGGCCACGGTGGGGCGGATGTCCTTATTATTTTTCCAATACAACACAATTCAAATGTGGGAGCGGGCTTGCTCGCGAATGCGGTGGATCAGTCGGTAAATTTGTCACTGACACATCGCATTCGCGAGCAAGCCCGCTCCCACATTTAGATTAAGTTACTGCCCGGCATTGATGCTGATTTTTTCCACCGCACCCTGTTCCAGATCCCACTTCTTGAGGATCTTGCCGTACGTGCCATCATCAATCATGCCCTGCAGCGCCTCACTGATCGCCGTGACCAGCTCGGTGTTGCTCTTCTCAATCCCCAGCCCCGTGAACTGCTTGGAAATGGCCAGGCCCACCGGCTTGTACTTGCCCTTGTCCAACGACATCAAATAAGGAATCGTCTCGCTGCCTTGCATCGCCGCATCCAAACGGTTCTGCTGCAACTGGGCGCGCGCGTCCGCTGAGCCTTCAGTGCCGATCACCACGATTGCCGGCTTACCCGCCGCTTCGCAGTTTTCCTTGCTCCACGCGGCAATTTCCGACGGCCAGGTAGTCCGGCGGCTGGTGCCGACTTTTTTACCGCACAGGTCAGTCAATTCCTTGAGGTCTTCACGTTTGGCCAGGGTGTACAGCTGCGGGCCGCTGGTGAAGTAGTCGATGAAGGTCACGGCTTTCTGGCGCTCGGCGGTGTCGGTCATGCCTGACAGTACGATGTCGACGCGCTTGGTGGTCAGGCCGCTGAGCATCTGCTCGAAGCCGGTTTCCTGCCACTTGATCTTCACGCCCAGGCGCTCGGCCAGGGCGTTGCCCAGGTCGAAGTCCAGGCCGGTGAGTTTATTGGTGGCGGTGTCCTTGAAATCCATCGGCGGGTAGTTCGGCACGATGGCCGCGCTGATCTCACCCTTGTCCTTGATTGCCGCCGGCAATGCCGCGAATACACACGAGGAGGCCATCAGGCCTGCGAGCAACGTTGGGATAAACAATTTTTTCATGGGGGCGTTCTCGTTAGTTTTTTAGTTAAGTGCGAACGGCAGAAATAAAGCTTTGGGTACGTGGGTTTTGTGGGCTTATTAGAATTTCTTCGGGGCTGCCGGCTTCCACAATCTGGCCGGCGTCCATAAACACCATGCGGTTGGACACTTCGCGGGCGAAGCCCAACTCATGGGTGACCACGATCATGGTCATGCCGGTGGTGGCCAAATCGCGCATCACCGACAGCACTTCGCCTACCAGCTCCGGGTCGAGGGCTGACGTGGGTTCGTCAAATAACATCAACTTGGGGCGCATCGCCAACGCACGCGCAATCGCCACACGCTGTTGCTGGCCGCCGGACAATTCCACTGGGTAGGCATTGCGCTTGTCCGCCAGGCCGACGCGGGCCAGCAACTCCATCGCATCTTCGATGGCTTCCTTGGGCGAGCGCTTGAGCACCTGCACCGGGCCTTCGATGATGTTTTGCAACACGGTCATGTGCGGGAACAGATTGAAGCGCTGAAACACCATGCCGGTCGCCAGGCGCTGGCGGGCAATCTGCGATTCATTCATTTCATGCAGCTTGTTACCGACGACGCGGTAACCCACCAGTTCGCCGTCGACCCAAAGGCCGCCCTTGTCGATTTTTTCCAGCTGGTTGACGCAGCGCAGCAGCGTGCTTTTGCCCGAGCCGGACGGGCCGATGATGCACATGACTTCGCCTTGCTCGACCTCGATATTGATGTCGCGCAGCGCGTGATACTCGTCGTAATACTTGTTCAGGTTGACGGCCTTGACGATGCTTCTCATGGGGCAAATCTCCTCAACCCAGACTTACGAACGCTTGCCGGCGCCGCGGGCAAAACGACGCTCAAGGCGGCTTTGACCAAATGAAAGAACAGTCACCACCGCCAGGTACCAGATGCCGGCCACAATCAGCAGCTCCATGACGCGGGCGTTGGCGTAGTAGATGTTTTGCGCGTTGTGCAGCAGCTCCGAGTACTGGATCACACTGGCCAGGCTGGTCATTTTCACCATGCTGATGAACTCGTTGCCTACCGGCGGAATGATCACCCGCATCGCCTGCGGCAGAATCACCCTACGCAGCGCTTGCAGGCTCGGCATGCCGATGGACTTGGCGGCCTCGTACTGGCCGGTGTCGACCGACAGCAAGCCGGCGCGCACCACTTCGGCGGTGTAGGCACCCTGGTTGATGCTGAGGCCGAGCAGGGCGGCCACGAACGGCGTCATCAGGTCGACGGTGTCGATGCTGAACAGGCCGGGGATCGCGATGACCGGGAAAATCAGCGCCAGGTTGAACCACAGCAACAGCTGCAGAATCAGCGGCGTACCGCGGAACAGCCAGGTGTAAGTGATGGCCACGTAGCGCAGGATCGGGTTGGCCGACATGCGCATGATCGCCGTGATCACCCCGATGACCACGCCCAGTGCCATTGCCAGAATCGACATGACGATGGTGTTGACCAGGCCCCACAGAATGGCCTCAGACGTGAGGAACTGCCCGATGTAGGACCATTCGATCTGGCCATTGGCAAAGGCGCGCAACAACGCGGCCAGTGCGATCACGATCAACGTGGCAAAAAACATCCGCCCGTAATAACGACGCGGCACATGCTCGTACTGCGTGATATCGAACTGGTTCTCGGACAACTTGCGCTCAGCTTCCAAGCGCTCCGCCGGGGTTTGGTTCATGGTGTTACTCCACTGCTGTACTCGATCCAACTGTTAAAACACAGTCCAAATGTGGGAGCTGGCTTGCCTGCGAAAGCGCCAGCAAACTCACCACAAAGGCCCAGGTTTAAATCCGAAACCCCTGATAACTCTCAGCCCATTTTTGCTGAGCCGCCAACGCCACCTTCAACCGCCCAATCTGCTCCCGAACCCGCTCCGGCGCCGTCCCACCCCAACCACTGCGCGCCGCAATTGCCGCTTCCAGGGTCAAGCAGTCCCGCACCTCAGGCAGCAACCGCGCGTCCACCTCCGCCAACATCGCCGGCGAGGCTTCCCACAACTCAATCTCGTGTTTCTCACAGGCCTGCACCAACGCGCCGGTAATCTCATGCGCCTCTTTAAACGGCACGCCACGGGTGGCCAACCAATCCGCCACCTCAGTCGCCAAAGTGAAGCCCATCGGCGCCTGACGCCGCAGCTCTTCCACTTGCACCTTCATGGTCGCAACCATCCCGGCCATCGCTGGCAGCACCAGCAGCAAGGTGTCCACACTGTCCAACACGCTGTGCTTGTCTTCACTCAAGTCGCGGTTGTACGACAGCGGCAACGACTTGAGCATCGACATCAGCCCGGTCAGGTTGCCAATCAAACGCCCGGCCTTGCCCCGCGCCAGTTCGGCAATGTCCGGGTTCTTTTTCTGCGGCATGATCGAGCTGCCGGTGGCGTAGGCATCGTCCAGCACCACCCAGCGAAACTGGCGCGACGACCACAGGCAAAACTCCTCCGACAGCCGCGAAATATTCACCCCGAGCATGCCCGCCACAAACAGGAACTCCGCCACATGGTCACGGCTGGCGACGGCGTCGATCGAGTTTTCGCACGGTCCGGTGTAGCCCATTTCCTTGGCCGAATGCTCTGGCTGACGCGCAATCGCCGAGCCTGCCATCGCGGCAGCACCCAACGGTGACAATGCCGTGCGCGCATCCCAATCCACCAAGCGCTGCACATCACGCAGCATCGACTGCGCATGAGCGAGCAAGTGATGGGCAAACACAATCGGTTGCGCCTGCTGCAAGTGGGTGAAGCCCGGGCAGATGCTCTCGATATGCTGCTCGGCCTGGTCCACCAGCGCCTGCTGCAAACCCAACACCTCGGTGGTGATGGTGCGCGCATGGTCGCGTAGGAAAAGGCGCAGGTCATTGGCCGTCTGATCGTTACGCGAACGCCCGGCGCGCAACTTGCCACCCAAGGCGCCCAGGCGCTCGGTCAATACGCGTTCGATAAAGGTGTGCACGTCCTCGTCATCCAGGGTTGGATGTAGGCGGCCGGCGGCGAAGTCCTCACCGATTCGGTCCAGGGCCTCGAGGGTGCGCAAAGTCTCCGACTCATCCAGCAAACCGGCGCGCTGCAACTCCCGGGCATGGGCACGGGAGCCGGCCAGGTCGTAGGGCGTCAGGCGAAAATAGCGCTCAGGGCAACGTGACAACGCGGCCAATGCAGCAGATGGGCCGGTCTTGAAACGAGCACCCCAAAGGCGGTCGGTGGGCTGGGACATCGGTATTCCTCACGCTTGTTTTTAGAAGAGTCGGAGGCAGTAAAAAGCTAAAAAGACCTGATCGTAGTGTCAGGTTTTTACGGGTGTTAAATCAGCCTCTGTGTGCTGTTCAACCCGCTATATTCAAGGTTGCCAAGGGCGGATGTTTATGTTCATTATCGCCGCCTGGCTATGTTCAAGGATTGGGTTGAAGCCTGTTGAATATGGCACTTGAGGTCAACGCGTATTATGGAAACCCCACTTTCCACTTCTGGAAACATGCCGCCAAAACCCGGCACACGACCGCCCCTGCAACTGAGCGGGCTGGATTTCAAATTGCTGCGCGTGTTCATGGCGGTGGTCGAAGCCGGCGGCTTCAGCGCCGCGCAAAACGAGCTGAACGTGGGCTTGGCGGCCATCAGCAAACAGATCTCCGACCTCGAAATCCGCATCGGCATGCGCCTGTGTACGCGGGGCAGGGAAGGCTTCGGCCTGACCGAAGAAGGCAAGTTGGTGTATCAGGCGTCCATCGAGTTATTTACCTCGGTGGACAGTTTTCGCGACAAGCTTAGTTCGGCGCAAAACGAGCTTATTGGTGACCTAAGTGTGGGCGTTATTGATAACACCGTCTCCGACGTTAATTCGCCGCTAATTACCGCATTAGGGAAATTACACAGCGAATCGCCAAAAATTAGATTGCGCCTACATGCCTCGCAATTGGACGAAGTTGAGCGCGGCGTAGTGGAAGGGCGGCTGATCGTCGGCATCGTCCCGGTGTATCAACGCCGCGAAGAATTCGACTACTTCCCGCTGTACGAAGAAAAAGCCCACGCCTACTGCGCCGTAGGACACCCACTGTTCAACGCGAGCGACATCACGCCAGAAGTGCTGCGCCAATACGAAGTGGTCAACCACCGGTACGCAATCCACCGCGACAAAGCCAACTTCGTCAACTACGACAGCCAGTCCGCCTCGGCCTCACAGGTTGAAGCCGTCGCCATCCTGATCCTCACCGGCCGCTTCCTAGGCTTCCTGCCCGAACACTACGCCGCGCCACTGGTAAGGGAAGGGCGCCTGCGCGCACTGTGCCCGGAACACGTCCACCTGAGCACCGCCTTCAACCTGATCCTGCGCCACAACGCCCCGCGCAGCCCGATGGTAAAAGCCTTCGCAACAGCCCTGGGCGTCAACCTCAAGGCCGCAACATAAACCGCGCCGAACACCGATCAACAAGCAACAAAGCCCAAATGTAGGAGCTGTCGAGCCCCAGCGAGGCTGCGAGGGGATCACCTCGGTCCACCCGCCGACCCCGCTATGTGTATCGACCCCCAGCCCCCATGCTAGTGCGCTGTCCGGCCTGAAACCGATCAAAATGTGGGAGCTCTCGAGCCCCAGCGAGGCAGCGATGGGATCACCTCGGTCCGCTGCCGAACCCGCTATGTGTATCGACCCTCCAGCACCCCATGCTAGTGCGCTGTCCGGCCTGAAACCGATCAAAAATGTGGGAGCTCTCGAGCCCCAGCGAGGCAGCGAAGGGATCACCTCAGTCCGCTGCCGAACCCGCTATTTGTATCGACCCTCCAGCAACCCATGCTAGTGCGCCGTCCGGCCTGAAACCGATCAAAATGTGGGAGCTCTCGAGCCCCAGCGAGGCAGCGAAGGGATCACCTCGGTCCACCTGCCGACCCCATCCACCCACATCACCGCTGCAACTTGCCCTGCTTCTTCTTCGAATGAAAATGCCGAAAATGCGCATCCTGCGCCGCCGCCAACAACTCCCGATCCCCGCGGGTATCGCCCCAGGCCCTGAGCCGATAATCGCCCAAATCCCCATACACCGCCTCAAGCCGCAGCACCTTATTCTCACAGCGGCAATTATTCCCCGTGAGCTTGCCCGTCAACACCCCGTCGACCACCTCAAGTTCAGTGCCGATCAACTTGATCCCAAGGCGATTCGCAAACGGCTGCAACACTAAAGCCGGCGACGCCGAACACAACGTCACCTCCGCTCCAGACTTCACCTCATCCGCCACTGATTGCAACCCAGTCGGGCGCATCAGCTTGCTCCACGTACGCTGGCAATACGCCTCAGCCTGCTGCTGAACCCACGCCTTCTCCACGCCGGTCATAAAGGTGCGAATCAACTGCGCCTTCAACTCATCCCGACTGATCTGCCGCAGCAAAAAGCGCAGCCCCGGCACCGCCAGCTTGACCATCCGGCCATAGAACTCACCGGTGCCAAAGGCAAACTTGAGGAAGGGCACGAAACTGTCGTGATGGGTCAGGGTGCCGTCGAAGTCAAAGACGGAAAGTACTTTGGCGTCTGCAGGGCCGGCTTCGAGCATGTCTGGGTTCACGGGTTGGCCTCGGTCCTATCTAGTGTTTATTAAGCGTGCATCAGGTGTGACAGCAGGAGTTTACTCCCGTGCCAATCTTCCGATCTTGGCGTAAAGCGACTCGGTGAAAGCCTCCCGGTCACTCGACCGGTGGCAACGCTGATGGCAATTGGGGCACAAGGCTACAGCATTGGTGATGCGATCCGAACCCTTCCGGGCGAGGTGCTTGACGTGATGCACTTCGAGAAATGGCAAACCGTCGACCTCGAAAGGTGCGTTAGAGCCGCAGCCTTCGCAGATGCCGTTGGCTTCTTTCAACACCCAGGCGCGGACCTTTGGATCGCGGACGAAGGCCGTGCTTACGGTCGATACCTTCTGCGGCTGGGCAATACCGTCCGGTAGCTTAGGGAAAGGTTGCTGCTGCAGTTTGGACGCGCGGCGCATCAGCGTTTGCTCGTCTGCTGTTTGGCCAGCATCTTCGGATTCGAACACGCCCTTTGCGGCCAGTGCATTGCGGATGCGTTGCTCTACGCCTGTGCCCACATTCTTGGCGGGCTTATAGCCTTCAATGCGGTCCCAGCCCATACGGACGAGCACGGTAGAGATATTTTGCATGCGAAATTCGATGGAGCCCTTTGCGCGGCCTGCCACAGGGCCTTCGCGCAGAAGGCGGTTTTCGAAGGCTTTGTTAAAAGGCTGGCCGCTCTTTTCCCAGGCCAACATCTTCAAGTACGTCTCGACCGCCGCTGCCAGCTCCGCGTCGTTCCAGTCCGTTTTGTCTATCGCAATATCCATACAGCCGCCAAGGGTAGAAAACCCTCGGACGATACTGAGTAGCCATTATTGCGTCTACGAAATTTCCTACAGTCTGCTGGGATTTGACCGTCTCTGAATTTGGGAATATTCAGATCACTGAGCATAAAAAAGCCCTGAACATGTCAGGGCTTCTCGGTGGGGCCGACTCTAGGATTAATCCCAGCTCAACGCGCCGCCGGTCTGATACTCGATCACGCGGGTTTCGAAGAAGTTCTTCTCTTTCTTCAAGTCCATGATCTCGCTCATCCACGGGAACGGGTTGGTGGTGCCTGGATACTCTTCCTTCAAGCCAATCTGCGACAAACGACGGTTCGCGATGAACTTGAGGTAGTCCTCCATCATCGCCGCGTTCATGCCCAACACGCCGCGCGGCATGGTATCGCGGGCGTACTCGATCTCCAGCTGAGTCCCTTGCAGGATCATCTGGGTCGCTTCTTCTTTCATCTCGGCATCCCACAAGTGTGGGTTTTCGATTTTGATCTGGTTGATCACATCGATACCGAAGTTCAGATGCATCGACTCGTCGCGCAGGATGTACTGGAACTGCTCAGCCACGCCGGTCATTTTATTGCGACGGCCCATGGACAAAATCTGGGTGAAGCCGCAGTAGAAGAAGATGCCTTCCAGGACGCAGTAGTAGGCGACCAGGTTGCGCAGCAACTCTTTATCAGTCTCGACGGTACCGGTTTCGAACTTCGGATCGGAGATCGAGCGGGTGTATTTCAAACCCCAGGCGGCCTTTTTGGCCACCGATGGAATCTCGTGGTACATGTTGAAGATCTCGCCTTCATCCATGGCCAGCGATTCGATGCAGTACTGGTAGGCGTGGGTGTGGATCGCTTCTTCGAAGGCCTGGCGCAGGATGTACTGGCGGCACTCCGGGTTGGTGATCAGGCGGTACACGGCCAGCACCAGGTTGTTGGCAACCAGGGAGTCGGCGGTGGAGAAGAAGCCGAGGTTGCGCATGACGATGCGACGCTCGTCGTCGGTCAGGCCTTCGGGGTTTTTCCACAAGGCGATGTCGGCGGTCATGTTGACCTCTTGCGGCATCCAGTGGTTGGCGCAGCCGTCGAGGTACTTCTGCCAGGCCCAGTCGTACTTGAAGGGCACGAGTTGGTTGAGGTCGGCGCGGCAGTTGATCATGCGCTTTTCGTCTACGGCGACGCGGGCGGCGGAGCCTTCCAGCTCGGCGAGGCCTTCGGCGACGTCGAGTTTGTCCAGGGCGGCCTTGGCGCGCACGATGGCGGCGGAGTCACTGGCGGTGACGGCGCGGGCTTCGATGGCGGCGGCGGCGCCGGCACCGTCGAGGCGGTCCATGTTGGCTTCGGTGGCGTGGCCGGCGTTGGCGCCTTTAGCGGCTACTTCGCCTTCTTCTTCTTTGTCGAATTCGTCCCAGCTCAGCATGACGTGTCGTCTCCTGCGTGAGGGCTCAAAGGTGCCCGTGTGAAACCGGATGGTTGGGTGTTCACACGGCCCAGAGGCCGCGGTGGATCTTAAGAAATCGTTTGTTGCAACAGCTCGCGCAGGCATTAAACGGAATTGGGTAACGGGTGCTCTGCGTGAGGCTGAGGGGCGGAGCGACTGGTGCATGCTCCAGCGGGAGGCCTCAGGTCTGGCTCTTCATCCCAGTGTAAAGGGATATTGCAGGCCCGATTTACCCGCGCATTATAGGGAAAAAATCGGCTTTGTGTTGCGGCGGATGGTCACGAGGGAGGGCCAAAATGGCGCGCTTTTCGGCCAAAGCGTGTGTTTGCAAGGCTTTGCCGGGATAGGAATTTTTTGACGGGCGGTGGGATAGTTTTTGTGGGGGCAGGAGAGGCGGGTAGGTGGCGGGCTTTGGGAGGTGGGTAAGGCTGAAATTGCCATCGCAGGCAAGCCAGCTCCCACATTTGTTTCATGGTGGGTTCGAAATAGGTTCTTGGCCGCAAGAACGATTACTTGCGGTGACCAAGATCCGGGTTTAAACCTGACTCAATAACCTGTTACCCGTTAGAACAACCGTTGCCCATTACTTGGTAATTAAGAATATGACGTTGACCTTGGGAGTCTTCATATTCCATTTGTACCGGTACAACTTGGCATACTTCCGGAACAGTGCTCATGGACAAGACTTTGGCCACATCCAAGTGAGTGCTGTAAGTGTAATCCTCAACGAGCGGGGCGTTCTGGCCGGCCAGCTCGGTCGGGGCCTCATCGGCCAGGGCGGCGGTGGCGCACAAGCTGCTGAGGGCCATAACTACGAGAGCTTTCATTTCTTTACTTACCTTCTTCAGGGCGAAAGGGGTCACGGGGCCCTTGTGAGGCCACGTGTGTAACTTAAGAGTTGGGAAGTTCGGATTAACGTTGCCTTCGTGGGGGCTGTTACGTTGTTAATCACAGTGTCTTGTTGACGGCGTTGATTTTAGGCCCGCGAGTTATATTCATATACCCGTGCTTTTGATAAACACTATTGGCGGTTTTTGTAACAATCCCCTGATAAAGGTTTTTTCACCCAGCCGGAAAGCCACGCAGGGCGCGGGCCAGAGCCATAAACGGGCATAGCAGGGCAATTTGTAGGGGCTTGTTACTACCATCGTCGAATGGTTCTATGGGGGCGCCCCGGCTACAACAGGGCATACAAAAACAACTATTGTCACCGAGGTAAGAAAGATGAGTGCGGCTTCCCTGTACCCCGTTCGCCCCGAAGTAGCAGCCAACACGCTGACCGACGAGGCGACCTACAAGGCCATGTACCAGCAGTCGGTGGTCAACCCCGATGGCTTCTGGCGCGAGCAAGCCAAGCGCCTTGACTGGGTCAAGCCTTTCACCGCGGTCAAGCAGACCTCTTTCGACGACCACCATGTCGACATCAAATGGTTCGCCGATGGCACCCTCAACGTTTCCTACAACTGCCTGGACCGTCACCTCGCCGAGCGTGGCGACCAGGCGGCGATCATCTGGGAAGGCGATGACCCTTCCGAAAGCCGCACCATCACCTACCGCGAGCTGCATGAAGAAGTCTGCAAGTTCGCCAACGCCTTGCGTGGCCAGGATGTGCACCGCGGTGACGTGGTGACTATCTATATGCCGATGATCCCCGAAGCTGTGGTCGCCATGTTGGCCTGTACCCGCATCGGTGCGATCCACTCCGTGGTGTTTGGCGGTTTTTCGCCGGAGGCGCTGGCCGGTCGCATCATCGACTGTAAGTCGAAGGTGGTGATCACCGCCGACGAAGGTATCCGCGCCGGTAAGAAAATTCCGCTGAAGGCCAACGTCGACGACGCGCTGACCAACCCGGAAACCAGCAGCATCCAGAAGGTCATTGTGTGCAAGCGCACCAATGGCAACATCAAGTGGAACCAGCATCGCGACATCTGGTACGAAGACCTGATGAAAGTGGCGGGCACCGTGTGTGCGCCCAAAGAGATGGGCGCCGAAGAAGCGCTGTTCATCCTCTACACCTCCGGCTCCACCGGCAAACCCAAAGGCGTGCAGCACACCACCGGCGGCTACCTGCTGTATGCGGCCCTGACCCACGAGCGCGTGTTCGACTACCGCCCCGGCGAAATCTACTGGTGCACCGCCGACGTCGGTTGGGTCACCGGCCACACTTATATCGTGTACGGCCCATTGGCCAATGGCGCGACCACGCTGCTGTTCGAAGGCGTGCCGAACTACCCGGACATCACCCGTGTCGGCAAGATCGTCGACAAGCACAAGGTCAATATCCTCTACACCGCGCCCACTGCGATCCGCGCGATGATGGCATCCGGCACCGCCGCCTGCGAAGGCGTGGACGGCAGCAGCTTGCGTCTGCTCGGTTCAGTCGGTGAGCCGATTAACCCGGAAGCGTGGGACTGGTACTACAAGAACGTCGGACAATCCCGTTGCCCGATCGTCGACACCTGGTGGCAGACCGAAACCGGCGCCACCCTGATGAGCCCGCTGCCGGGTGCGCACGCGCTCAAGCCGGGCTCGGCGGCGCGGCCATTCTTCGGTGTGGTGCCGGCGTTGGTGGACAACCTGGGCAACATCATCGAGGGCGCTGCCGAAGGCAACCTGGTGATTCTCGATTCGTGGCCTGGCCAGGCGCGTACGCTGTACGGCGACCATGACCGCTTCGTCGACACCTACTTCAAGACCTTCCGTGGCATGTACTTCACCGGTGACGGCGCGCGTCGCGATGAGGATGGCTACTGGTGGATCACCGGCCGTGTAGACGACGTGTTGAACGTGTCCGGCCACCGCATGGGCACTGCCGAGATCGAAAGCGCGATGGTTGCACACCCGAAAGTCGCCGAAGCGGCGGTGGTGGGCGTGCCCCATGACATCAAGGGGCAGGGCATCTATGTGTATGTCACGCTCAAAAATGGTGAAGAGCCGAACGAAGCGCTGCGCCTGGAACTGAAAAACTGGGTGCGCAAAGAGATCGGGCCGATTGCGTCGCCGGATGTGATCCAGTGGGCACCGGGCTTGCCGAAGACGCGCTCGGGGAAAATCATGCGGCGGATTTTGCGCAAGATCGCCACGGCTGAATATGACGGGTTGGGGGATATCTCCACCTTGGCTGATCCGGGGGTGGTGGCGCATTTGATTGAAACGCACAAGACCATGAACGCCGCGTAAGGCGGGGTTTGTGGGACAGGGCCCCATTTGGCGTGAGCCGGGTGGGGCTTTTTTGCAGGATCTCGAAGCCAATGCAAATCCCCTGTGGGAGCGGGCTTGCTCGCGAATGCGGTGCACCAGCTAGCAGATGTGCAGCTGACCCAGCGTATTCGCGAGCAAGCCCGCTCCCACATTTGGAATGTATTTCATGGACAAGGCGGTGTAGGTCTGACAGACCGGCATAACCACCAAGCCAATAAATATCGACTTCGCTCGTAGGACGTATCTGAATGTTACCGAGCAAGCCAAATGTGTAACCCTGTGCCCAAACCTGAGGCAAAGTGCTACGCCCGTGCCCCGAAAAGCCCCGTTTTAGACACCCTCTGAAATAAGATTAAACGCCAGACTTGCCGTGCTAGAAGGGTTTGCGAATAATAGGCCCGCAATTTGCAGCATCAACAGGTTTAATATCTTTTGTCTCTGCATAAAATTCAGAGGCTGTCAATGTGCTGGAACCGCTTTCTCAGTGCTTCTGTAAATTGTTGTCGCATTGAGGAAATATCGGCTTCCGGCCTGTCGTTAGAATGCCGATCACTCGCTCGTCGTCTCCAATGCTGAACCGGGGTAGGACGCAGCACCGCTATTCGGTTTCACTTAAGTCGCATCGTGGGCCACGGCTCATTCTGCTTTTTGCCCTACCGATGGAGTCCCAAGATGAAGAAACTTGTGCTGTTGGGCGCCCTGGCGCTGTCCGTGCTGTCGATGCAGGCCTTCGCTGATGAAAAGCCCCTGAAGATTGGTATCGAAGCGGCTTACCCTCCGTTTGCCTCGAAGGCGCCGGATGGCAGCATCGTCGGTTTTGACTACGACATCGGCAATGCCCTGTGCGCCGAGATGAAGGTCAAGTGCGTCTGGGTCGAGCAAGAATTCGACGGCCTGATCCCTGCGCTCAAAGTGCGCAAGATCGACGCGATCCTGTCGTCCATGTCCATCACCGAAGACCGCAAGAAATCCGTGGACTTCACCAACCGCTACTACCTGAGCCCAGCGCAGCTGGTGATGAAGGAAGGCACCACGGTCAGCGACAGCCTGGATGAATTGAAAGGCAAGAAAATCGGCGTGCAACGCGGTTCGATCCACGATCGCTTCGCCAAGGAAGTCCTGGCCCCTAAAGGCGCCACGGTCGTGCCTTACAGCTCGCAGAACGAAATCTACCTGGACGTGGAAGCCGGTCGCCTCGACGGCACCGTGGCTGACGCCACCCTGCTGCAAGATGGCTTCCTGAAAACCCCGGCCGGTAAAGGCTACGCGTTCGTGGGCCCACAGTTCACCGACGCCAAGTACTTCGGCGACGGCATTGGCATCGCTGTACGTAAAGGCGACAAGGCCGAGCTGGACAAGATCAACGCGGCCATCGCAGCGATCCGTGCCAACGGCGAATACAAGAAAATCCAGGACAAATACTTCGACTTCGATATTTACGGCGCTGACCCTAAGTAACTCGTCCTAGCTGTCTGTCCAGAATGGCGCAAGCAACAGAATTCCTGCGGTTTGCGCCATTTTTTCATCCCCCTTTTCGAGGACCTGAATCATGTTGAAAGGCTACGGGGCCGTCATCCTCGATGGCGCATGGTTGACGCTTCAGCTCGCCTTGTCGTCCATGGCCTTGGCCATTGTTCTGGGTCTGATCGGGGTCGCGTTACGCCTGTCGCCGGTGCGCTGGTTGGCCTGGCTGGGTGACTTGTACTCCACGGTGATCCGCGGGATCCCCGACCTGGTGCTGATCCTGCTGATTTTCTACGGCGGTCAGGACTTGCTGAACCGCGTCGCGCCGATGCTCGGCTACGACGACTATATCGACTTGAACCCCTTGGCCGCCGGTATCGGCACCCTGGGTTTCATCTTTGGCGCCTACCTGTCGGAAACTTTCCGCGGCGCCTTCATGGCCATTCCCAAGGGCCAGGCCGAGGCCGGCCTTGCGTATGGCATGAGCAGTTTCCAGGTGTTTTTCCGGGTGATGGTGCCGCAGATGATTCGGCTGGCGATCCCTGGTTTTACCAACAACTGGCTGGTACTGACCAAAGCCACCGCGCTGATTTCGGTGGTGGGCCTGCAAGACATGATGTTCAAGGCCAAGCAGGCGGCAGACGCCACCCGCGAGCCTTTTACCTTCTTCCTCGCAGTGGCGGCGATGTACCTGGTGATCACCAGCGTGTCGTTGCTGGCCCTGCGCTATCTTGAGAAGCGCTACTCGGTAGGCGTAAGGGCGGCTGATCTATGATCTTCGACTACAACGTCATCTGGGAGGCCATGCCGCTGTACCTCGGCGGTTTGGTGACCACCCTGAAATTGCTCGCCATCTCGCTGTTCTTCGGCTTGCTCGCCGCCTTGCCCCTGGGCTTGATGCGCGTGTCCAAGCAGCCGATCGTCAATGGTGCGGCCTGGCTCTACACCTACGTGATTCGCGGCACGCCGATGCTGGTGCAGCTGTTTTTGATCTACTACGGTCTGGCGCAATTCGAAGCCGTGCGCGAAAGCTTCCTGTGGCCGCTGCTGTCCAGCGCCACGTTCTGCGCGTGCCTGGCCTTTGCGATCAACACCAGCGCGTACACCGCCGAGATCATCGCCGGTAGCCTCAAGGCCACGCCGAACGGTGAGATCGAAGCGGCCAAGGCCATGGGCATGTCGCGCTACAAGCTGTACCGCCGCATTCTGCTGCCGTCGGCCCTGCGCCGTGCGCTGCCGCAGTACAGCAACGAAGTGATCATGATGCTGCAAACCACGAGCCTGGCGTCCATCGTCACCTTGATCGACATCACCGGTGCCGCGCGCACAGTGAACGCCCAGTTCTACTTGCCGTTCGAAGCCTACATCACGGCCGGCGTGTTCTACCTGTGCCTGACCTTTATCCTGGTACGCCTGTTCAAGTTGGCCGAGCGCCGCTGGCTCAGCTACCTGGCGCCACGGAAGCACTGATATGGAACGTATCGATCACCTGTTGCCCTGGGGCCACCTGGGCTGCGAGCGCCAGCTGAGCGTGTTTCGTTTTGGCAGCGGCGAGCGCAAGGCCTACATCCAGGCCAGCCTGCACGCCGATGAATTGCCCGGCATGCGCGCGGCCTGGGAACTGAAAAAACGCCTCACCGAACTGGAACAGCACGGTGCGCTCAATGGCGTGATCGAGCTGGTGCCCGTGGCCAACCCGATGGGCCTGGGCCAGCTGTTGCAAGGCAGCCACCAAGGGCGTTTCGAAGTCGGCAGCGGCAAGAATTTCAACCGTGATTTCGTCGAGTTGAGCGAGCCGGTCGCCGCGTTGCTCCAGGGCAAGCTGGGCGATGACCCACACGCCAATGTGCGCATGATCCGCCAGGCAATGAGCGATGCACTCAATGCGTTGCCCGAGCCGAGCAGCCAGCTGCAAGGCATGCAGCGCGTTTTGCTCAGCCACGCGTGCACCGCCGATATCGTCCTCGACCTGCATTGCGATGCCGAAGCCGCGCTGCACATGTACGCGTTGCCGCAACACTGGCCGCAATGGCGTTCGCTGTCGGCGCACTTGAATGTAAAAGTCGGCCTGCTGGCGGAAGACTCCGGCGGCAGCTCGTTTGATGAAGCCTGTTCGCTGCCCTGGCTGCGTCTGTCCCGGGCGTTCCCCGAGGCGCAGATTCCGCTGGCGTGCCTGGCGACGACGCTGGAGCTGGGCGGCCAGGCCGACACCGGCCGCGACGAGGCGATCTTCCACGCTGAAGGCATCCTCGCGTTCCTGGCCGAACAAGGCCTGATCAAGGGCGAATGGCCCGCGCCGCAGCACGCGCCGTGCGAAGGCCTGCCGTTCGAGGGGACCGAGCTGTTGTTTGCGCCCCATGCCGGCGTGATCAGTTACCTGCGTAAAGCCGGTGACTGGGTGGAGACCGGCGAGCCGATTTTTGAAGTGATTGATCCCTTGACCGACCGCGTCAGCATTGTGTGTGCGGGCACGTCCGGGGTGTTGTTTGCCGTTGAACGGCTACGTTATGCCCAAGCGGGTTTCTGGCTGGCCAAGGTGGCGGGGCGCGAAGCGCTGCGTCACGGGCGCTTGCTCAACGACTGACCACCTGTTTTTGTGAGAACCGACCGCATGTACAAACTTGAAGTCCAAGACCTGCATAAACGCTATGGCAGTCATGAAGTGCTCAAAGGTGTGTCCCTGGCCGCCGCGGCCGGTGATGTGATCAGCATCATCGGTTCCAGTGGTTCAGGCAAAAGTACCTTTTTGCGCTGCATCAACCTGCTCGAGCAACCTCACGCCGGCAAGATTCTGCTCAACAACGAAGAGCTGAAACTGGTGGCCAACAAGGACGGCGCCATGAAGGCTGCCGACCCGAAACAACTGCAACGCATGCGTTCGCGCCTGTCGATGGTGTTCCAGCATTTCAACCTGTGGTCGCACATGACCGCGCTTGAAAACGTGATGGAAGCGCCAGTGCACGTGCTGGGCATGTCGAAAAAAGACGCGCGTGAAAAAGCCGAGCATTACCTGGCCAAAGTCGGCGTGGGCCATCGTAAGGATGCGTTCCCCGGCCACATGTCCGGCGGCGAGCAGCAACGTGTGGCGATTGCCCGCGCCCTGGCGATGGAGCCTGAGGTGATGCTGTTCGACGAACCGACCTCGGCGCTCGACCCTGAACTGGTCGGCGAAGTACTCAAGGTCATGCAGGACCTGGCCCAGGAAGGCCGCACCATGGTGGTGGTGACCCACGAAATGGGCTTTGCCCGTGAGGTGTCGAACCAGCTGGTGTTCTTGCACAAAGGCATCGTTGAAGAGCGTGGCAACCCGCGTGAAGTGCTGGTAAACCCGCAGTCTGAGCGGTTGCAGCAGTTCCTTTCGGGCAGCCTGAAATAATCAAGACTGCTTTTGTGCACTGAATTAGTGCAAGCTGCGCAGCTTAAGGCTGGCCTCGATCCCCTGTGGGAGCTGGCTTGCCTGCGATGGCGGCGTGTCTGTGCCAGAGAGGCAAGCTGACCCACCGCTATCGCAGGCAAGCCAGCTCCCCATTAGATCTCATATGTTTTGAGATTTGTGTTGGTTTCCGGGCTAGCATTGGCCCTTGTCTTCATTACCGTTCTTCGTTTCGGATAGCATTCCATGACCGCCCACAAAATTGGTTTCCTGATTTGGCCCAGCACAAAAGCACTGACGCTTGCGCTGGCTGAGGAGGCCTTGCGCGTTGCTCAGCGGGTGCATCCGGACGTGGTCTACGAGTTGTCGTTCCTGCTCGCCGAGCCTGCCACCGAAGGCGCCTGGCAATTGCCGGGCGAGCCGTGGGCCGGCAAGCTTGAAGGCTTCCAGAAACTCTTCCTGCTGGCGGACGAGCCGCCGACCGTCATCGCCTCTCAACTCAGCGCTGCGCTCAAGCAGCTTGTGCGGGCGGGTTGCGTGATCGGGGGCTTGTCGGCGGGTGTGTATCCGCTGGCGCAACTCGGTCTGCTCGACGGCTACCGCGCCGCCGTGCATTGGCGCTGGCAGGACGATTTCGCCGAGCGCTTCCCCAAGGTCATCGCCACCAGCCATCTGTTCGATTGGGACCGTGATCGCCTGACCGCCTGCGGCGGCATGTCGGTACTCGACCTGTTGCTGGCCGTGCTGGCCCGTGATCATGGCGCCGAACTGGCCGGCGCGGTCTCCGAAGAACTGGTGGTCGAACGCATCCGCGAAGGCGGCGAGCGCCAGCGCATTCCATTGCAGAACCGCCTGGGCTCCAGCCATCCGAAGTTGACCCAGGCCGTGCTGCTGATGGAAGCCAACATCGAAGAGCCGCTGACCACCGACGAAATCGCCCAGCACGTATGTGTGTCGCGACGACAGCTTGAACGCATCTTCAAGCAATACCTCAATCGCGTTCCCAGCCAGTACTACCTGGAATTGCGCCTGAACAAGGCGCGCCAGATGCTCATGCAAACCAGCAAGTCGATCATCCAGATCGGCTTGTCGTGCGGTTTCTCTTCGGGCCCGCACTTCTCCAGCGCCTACCGCAACTTTTTCGGCGCTACCCCGCGTGAAGACCGCAACCAGCGACGCAGCAGCAGCCCGTTCGAGTTGTCGTCGGTGCCGTCCGAGCGCGGCTGACCGCTGTTATTCCTCCATGGGTTCGGGTGTGGACGCTGGCGTCAGGGGCGCGCCCTGGGCGTTCAGGCCGGCTTCATCCACCTGCAGATCATTGCCTGTCTGGCGAAAATACTGCCGAAGGCGGTCCAGGCTGTCCTCAGACAGCGGGTTGCCGCTGAGGTCGGACTCGTCGTCCCACGGCTGGCGCATGCTTAGAATGTCGTCCGGGACCTGGGTGATCAGGTTGTCGCTCAAGTCCACGGTGCGCAAATAAGGGCGGTCAAACACCCCGAACGGTACTTCGCTGAGCTCGCAGTTTTGCAGGTAGAGGCATTCCAGCTTGGGCATATTGTCCAGCTCGGGCGCCCGGCCCAGCGGGTTGTCACTCAAGTCCAGGTACTCCAGGTTACGCAGGTCTCGCAACTGGGCGCGGGCCCGCGGGCTGAGGCGAAGCCGACTCTGCGTCAACGTCAGGCTGGTCAGCCTTGGCAGGTTGAAGATCAGCTCGGGGACCTCGTCCAGGGCGTATTTATCCAGCGCCAGCGTGCTCAGGTTAGGGAAGGCACGCACCAGGCCTTCAACGTTGGTGGTGGTTCCTTCGCCGATGAGCTCCAGATGCGACACATGTTCGAACCGTGCGCTCAAGGTGGGCAGCTCGCCAAAAATCGACGTATGGCACGTCAGTTTATGGGTCACGGCATACCCGCCATTGAAATCGTCGATCTCGCTCTCGCGGCGCCAGCCTTCTTCCAGCGTTGCCTTGATGGCAAGGCGCCGGATTTGCTCCTCGGCCGCCGTCTGTTCATCCAGTGCTACATCAAGGATGGGGTGCCGTTCGGGCACGGTCAGTGCCCAGACGGTGAGGTCTGCACTGAGGCGCGCGTATTCGCTTTCCAGGCGCCGGATGGCGCCCTCGATCGCATCCAGATCGCCGGGCAGGCTGAAGATAAAGGCGTTGACCTCCGCAGCGGTGAACGTCGGGTACAAGGCTGCGATGCGGGCGTTATAGCCGCCAGGCGCATCGACCTGGAGGTGCTCGCCGCGGGTTTGGCAATAGCGCTTGAGCTGTTCCAGGGTCGCTCGTGACAACGGATTGGCAGACAAGTCAAACGCGCTGGTAACCGAGGCCGGCCTTTGCAGCAGCGGTTCGGGGATCTGCGTGATCAGGTTGTGGCTCAGGTCGACGAGGTTGCGTTCTCGGGCAGTGAGCAGGCTGCGCGGAATCTCTGTGAGGTGGGTGTTGCGCAGTCCCAGGCTGTCCAGCGATGTCATCGAAGTAAAGTCCGGGAGTTGCTCCAGAGGGTTATGGCTCAGGTTCAGCCGTGTCAGGTTGCGCTGGGTCTCCAAGGCTTTGACGGTTTTCGCTGACAGTCGCAGGTTGCAGCGTTCAAGGCTGAGGGCCGTGAGCTGTGGCAGCTGGAAAACCGGCTCGGGGATATCCTCCAGCGCGTAGTCTTCAATGATCAGATGCTGCACGTGCGAAAAGCTCGCCAGCCAGTTTCCTACGTCCAACGGCTGAGCATCGCCACTGAGCCTGAGGGTCGACACGTGAGTGAACCGGCTGCTGAGTGTGGGCAATTTGCCGCTTATGGGGCAGAGATGTCCAGCGCGTAGGTGGGATGAATGTCGTTGCCGTGTTCGTCCTGCTTCAGTTGCCGACGCCATCCAGCGAGCAACGCTTGTTTGAACGCCTCGCGCTGATAGTGGGCGGTTTCGCCGAAGCCGGGGCTGTTCACCCAGGCGTCCAGCTCGTGGTTCAGCTGCTTGTAGTCAAGGTCTCGCCGCGCCAGTTCGATTTTGCCCATTTCCAGGTTACCCGGCAGACCGAAAATCAGGCGGTTGATTTCGTCACTGCTCAAGGTGGGGTAAAGCATCTTCGCGCTGGCAATGTCCACCGGGGCCGCATTGGCCTCCCAGTAACTGCCGGTGCGCTGGAAGTAGGTTTTGACCTGCTCAAGGGTCTGCGCAGACAGCGGGTTGCCGGAAAAATCGAACGAATGGCTGGTTGCCACGGGCAGCTCGAAAAGTGCGTCGGGCAATGCAGCAATGCGGTTGTCCCGAAACAGCGCGGTCTCCAGCTGGGGGCGCTGCAAAATCCCGGCAGGCAATTGCGTGATACCCGTGTTGCTCAAGTCGAGGAAGTGCAGGCCAGGCATGTTCTCGACACTGGGCAGGAGCCCCAGCGGGTTGTTGAAGAGGTCGAGGGTCTTGAGCTGGGTCATGTTTTCAAGCGCGGTGCGGGTCTGCGCTGTCAGGGTAATGTTGCAATCGCTGAGTACCAGTTCATTGAGGCTGGGTATTGCGGTGACGCCATCGGGCAGTCTGTCGAGGTTGAAGTTGCGCACGGTCAGGCGACGCAGGAACGGGAACATCGACAAGAACGTGTTGATCTCCAGCGGCCCTTGCTCGCCCTGCAGCGACAGGCTGGAGATATGACCGAAACGCCCGGGCAGCACGGGAGGATTGCCGGAAATCGGCCAGTTCAAGTGCAGTTGATAGCCATTGGGGGCAGGCGGCTCGTAGTACGCGTCGAGCGGGGTTTCCAGGCGCCAGGCCCGGCGCAGTTCATCGGCCCAGGCCGTGCGGTTGCGCCGGGCATAGGCAAGTTCCTGGCGACTGATGCGCACTTGTGGGTCAGCGCTCAGGCGCGGCGTGGCAGTGATCCAGGCCTGCAAGTCGCGCTCAAGTTGCTGGTATTCGTTGCGCATGGTGCTCAGCGCCGTCGTCACCCCGCCGGGCGCTTGTTCCAGGCTGCGCACAATGTTGTCGATATGTGCGCGGGGCAGCGCCGGGAACAGGTATTGGGCGTGTTCATGCGCCGTCAGTTCGTGCTGCGCACCGGGCGCGGGTGCTGCTCGATAGCGCGGCATGCCGCCGCGCAGGCGCATGGTGCTTGGGTCGTAGGCGGGTTTGCCGACGGGGGCGTCCGCGAGCAACTCGCGCAGATGCCAGTGGTGCAGGGCATGACGAGCAAGCGCCTGGCGCAGGGCCGGGCCCTGGCCGATATGAATGCCCAGCGCAGCGCGCGCCTGGTCGGGCAGCGCCTGGAGCAGGGCGGTGTAGAAGTCGGTTTCGCCAAACAGCGGGCCGCTGCTGTCGGTGGGCACATAGCCGCCGTTGGCGGTGTAAACCAACGTGCGTTGAACGCGGGCGCGGTCATCACCGATCACGTCGCGCAACGGCCCATCAGCGGTGTCGTTTCTGACGCTAATGCGCAGCCCCGCGGGCCAGTTCGGCAAATCGGGCAGGGAGTGCAGGGCCAGGCGGTAAGTGTCCAGGTTGTCGATGCTGTCCAGGTACAGCCCTTCGTAGGCACGGCAGGCGCGTATTTCTCGCTGGGCTTCGCGCGCCAACTCGATCAGGCGCCGGGGCACCCGGCCCTGATCGAGGGCGCGCAGCTCCTCCGGGCTGGCGATGGCACGCAGGGTTTCGGCGGCGCTCACCGGCAAGCCCGGCGACGCGTCGACAAGCGCGCTCAGCTGCGCATCGTCGGTACGTTGCAGGGCGCGATATGCCGACTCGAACAGCGCCCAGCGTTTTTCCCGAGCCAGCTGGGCAAGTGTTTGCCTGAGGACACCCGTACGTGCTTGAAGCGAGGCTGTGGGATGGCCGGACGCTTCCCCAAGCAACGTCCTTCTCTGCGGTTCGTCCAGCGCTTCGAGCAGGGTCTGGAGCAAGTCGCCATTGTTGAGTTGGTGTTCATGAATCTGGGTGACGCTGGCGTCTTTGGCGCCCGGGATTTCCCAGTGCGTGCGTCCCTGGCTGTCGATCAGGCGCAAGGTTCTGGTGGTGGGCCACAGCCCGTAGTTGGTCAAGAGCAGCAGTTGGGTCTGGGCATCGGCCAACGCCTGAACACCGGGGTCATCACTGTTCATTTGGTCGATGAAGGTTTGCAGGTCCTGGTCGATTTTGAAGCGCTTGAAGGTGTCGGCCAGCAGCGGTGGCAGGGGTTCACGGGCCATGTAGAGCTTGCGCAGCGCCGCGTCTTCGACGCCGCTGACGTGGCGAATCTGTGCCAGTTGCAGGTCGCTGAAGCTTTGCGCCTGATGGCCCAGACGGCGCATCAACTGGGCGCTGTCCCAACTCAGCGGTTGGTCCAGCTCACTTACCCAGGCGCCTTGGCCATTGCTGTATGCCGTTGGGCGGTAGGCATTGGTGCGGGTGGGATGCTTGAAGTAATGCGTATGGGTGCCGGGGTCGAGGCCCAGCGCGTAATGCGCGCCGGACAGGGGCAGGATGTCTTGCTCGCCATGCGCGTGCAGGCCGAGCGGGTTGGCGCGCGAGCCTTCGGGCAGCGTCACCGCATGGGCGTAAGGCGCAAGGTCCGGTCGCCACAGCCGGGACTGGCCATCGGGCAAGGTGACGGGTTTGAGTCGGTCGAAAAACTGCCAGAGTTCAGCGGGCAAGTGCTGGCGCAACAACCCTTCGGCAAGCGGCGGGCCGAGGGCGAACATGCCCAGTTGGACCATCTGCTCCAGCACTGACATCAGGTGCCCGAACGCCTGGGTTTTAAGGCCTTCGGCCCAGTCGACGATACCCTCGAACGTGTCATCCAGCAGCTGATACGCGGTGTAACCCAGCATCAGTAAACCCACCGGCGGTACGAACGGCGCCGCGACCAGCGCGGCAATCTGCAGCAGGGCCGAGCCGATCTTTTCGAACAGGCTCCAGCGCTGCCAGCGGGTTTTCTGGTCGGCGTTGGCAGTGGACACAGCTTGAGCGCGTGCGTCGTTGAAGAGTTTGCTCAGGGTGGTCTGGTAAAGGTGTTCGAGCACCGAGCCGCTGATCGGTGTGACGGCAAACTGCAGCCCCGGCTTGTCCACCGGTGTATCCCGCCAGGCCGGGCGCGGGTCGCCGCGGGTGTGCGCATGCCAGGTGACGCGGGACAGGCGCTGGCCGAGGTCGGCGAAAAAATGCCCGCGTTCGTCGTGGTTCACGAAACGGCTGAAGAATTGCTGGTACGCAGGCTGGCGCAGGTCGGCGGTCAGGGCCTGCATGAACTGCACGCTGGAGCGGTACTCCTTGAGCGGGTGTTGCGGGTCGTGCGGAATATAGGCAATGACGGGCACCACGTGATTTGCCCGCTCAAGGTCCGCGTGGGCAAACAGCACAATGCCTGTCAGCGGGCTGGACAGCATGCTCAGGGCGTGACAACGCAGTGCGTTGCAGCCCCCCGGGTTGCTCAACAATTGTTGCAGGCGCTGCGAGCTGGCGTGCGACAGGTCGCCCCGCAGGCGCGCCATGTGCAGGGCGAGTTTCAGGTTGGCGACCTGGCTGGCATCGAAGCGGTGTTGCAGGTGTGCAGTGGCGACGGGGTTGTTGAGGTCCAGGGAGTGCTCGAGGTAGGTGCTGTATTGGCCGCCAATGTCCAGTTCGCGACACAGGCGGGTAAAGGCCGGCACGCTGATACGTGTGTCTATGTCGGGCAGGGTATCGAAATGCCCGGTGGCGGTGGGCGGGGTGATAAAACCGGATGGAGGCTCGTAGGCGTCGTCAGCGGTTTCGCCGGCTTCAAAGTTATGCAAGGCGGCGTCCAGCAGCGACACGGTCCAGGTTCGCACTGCGCCGGAGCGCACGGGGAACCAAGGAATGGTCGCCGGTATAGACAGGCGCAGGAAGGTGTTGCGCACATCGCACTCCACACCGAAGCGCTGTTTGAGCGCCTGCTGCAGCACGGGCGCGGCGAAGTCGGCGGGTGACTTGAGTGCGTCCATGGCCTTGTCGAGCAGGTTTTGGGTGACCCAGGCCTCACGGATCAGGCCTTTGAGCGCCGTGTCCTGCTCGGCTGAGGGCTGGGCGTACCCTGCCGGTGCGCTGGTTTTAAGGGCGTTGCGACGTGCGGCCGACGCGTCGCCCAGCCAGTCGGGGATCGCGTTTTTGAGCGTTTCATGATGAACGTCGCGCGCAGGGATCAGCCGGTCGAAAGCGGGCACGCTGGGTTGCTGGCTCATTGCAAAGCTTCCTGAGGATCAAATGATGCCCTCAGCAGAACAGTTCGCCGTCGCCGATCCGTGTTAGATAATTAAGCGCGAGCCGTAAATCGGTGCCGCTGGGCGAGCCCACGGTTTAAACTGCGCCATTGCGATGCTATTTGTCGCATTGGCGTAAACCCGCTGAAAACGCGGGTTGGCGCTATAAGAAGTTGTCGCTTGGCGGCAAGGCCGCACTGAAAACTGTCCTTACAATCCCTGCATCGCCCGCCAGTTCCAGGCAGGCGTTCCTCTTCAGGAGACTCCGATGTCCGTTGAGCAAGCCCCGGTGCAACGTGCCGATTTCGACCAGGTCATGGTTCCCAACTACGCACCTGCCGCATTCATCCCTGTGCGTGGCGCGGGTTCGCGCGTTTGGGACCAGGCGGGTCGCGAGCTGATCGACTTTGCCGGCGGCATCGCGGTTAACGTATTGGGCCACGCCCACCCGGCGCTGGTCGGTGCACTGACCGAACAAGCCAACAAGCTGTGGCACGTCTCCAACGTCTTCACCAATGAGCCGGCCCTGCGCCTGGCGCATAAGCTGATCGACGCCACCTTTGCCGAGCGCGTGTTCTTCTGCAACTCCGGCGCCGAAGCCAACGAGGCCGCGTTCAAGCTGGCCCGCCGTGTGGCGTTCGACCGTTTCGGTACCGAGAAGTACGAGATCATCGCCGCGCTGAACAGCTTCCACGGCCGTACCCTGTTCACCGTTAACGTCGGTGGCCAGTCGAAGTACTCCGACGGTTTCGGGCCTAAGATCACCGGCATCACTCACGTGCCTTACAACGACCTGGACGCGCTGAAAGCCGCCGTGTCGGACAAGACCTGCGCCGTGGTGCTCGAACCGGTTCAGGGCGAAGGCGGCGTTTTGCCGGCTGAGCTGGCGTACCTGCAAGGCGCCCGCGAGCTGTGCGATGCGAATAACGCGCTGCTGGTGTTCGACGAAGTGCAAACCGGCATGGGCCGCAGCGGTCACCTGTTCGCCTACCAGCATTACGGCGTGACGCCGGACATCCTCACCAGCGCCAAGAGCCTGGGCGGCGGTTTCCCGATTGCAGCCATGCTCACCCGTGAAGACCTGGCCAAGCACCTGGTGGTCGGCACCCACGGCACCACGTACGGCGGCAACCCGCTGGCGTGTGCAGTGGCGGAAGCGGTCATCGACGTGATCAACACCCCAGAAGTGCTGGCCGGCGTGAACGCCAAGCACGAGCTGTTCAAGGCACGCCTGCAACAGATCGGCGAGAAATACGGCATCTTCACCGAAGTGCGCGGCATGGGCCTGCTGATTGGTTGCGTGCTCAGCGACGCGTTCAAAGGCAAGGCCAAGGACGTGTTCAACGCGGCCGAAAAAGAAAACCTGATGATCCTGCAAGCCGGGCCCGACGTGGTGCGTTTCGCCCCGAGCCTGGTGGTCGAAGATGCAGACATCAACGAAGGCCTGGACCGTTTTGAACGTGCAGTGAAGACGCTGACGCAAGCCTGATAGCGACACATTTTGCTGGTTGGACTGGTCAAAAATGTGAGAGGGGGCTTGCCCCCGATAGCGGTGGATCAGTCACTGGATTTATCAACTGACAGACTGCTATCGGGGGCAAGCCCCCTCCCACATTGGATCTGTGTGAGCTCAGATCCCGTGTCCGGCATTTTTCCCTCTATGAGTTTTTCGAGTTAAGGAGTGACACCATGCTGGTGATGCGCCCCGCGCAAATGGCTGATCTGGGCGAGGTACAGCGTCTGGCTGCGGACAGCCCGATTGGTGTCACCTCCTTGCCGGATGATGTGGAACGCCTGAGCGACAAGATCGCCGCCAGCGAAGCGTCCTTCGCGGCCGAGGTCAGTTTCAACGGCGAAGAAAGCTATTTCTTCGTGCTTGAAGACACCGAGACCGGCGAGCTGGCTGGCTGCTCGGCCATCGTCGCGTCGGCCGGTTACTCGGAGCCGTTCTACAGCTTCCGTAACGAAACCTTCGTGCACGCGTCCCGCGAGCTGAAGATCCACAACAAGATTCACGTGCTTTCCCAATGCCACGACCTGACCGGCAACAGCCTGCTCACCAGTTTCTACGTGAAGCCTGCGCTGGTCGGTTCGCCGTGGTCGGAACTCAATTCACGTGGCCGCCTGTTGTTCGTCGCCAGCCACCCCGAGCGCTTTGCCGACTCGGTGGTGACCGAGATTGTCGGCTACAGCGACGAGAACGGTGATTCGCCGTTCTGGGACGCCATTGGCCGCAACTTCTTCGACCTCAACTACGCCGCTGCCGAACGCCTGTGCGGGCTCAAAAGCCGCACCTTCCTCGCCGAGCTGATGCCGCATTACCCGATCTACGTGCCGCTGCTGCCCGACGAAGCCCAGGAAGCCATGGGCCAGGTGCACCCGCGTGCGCAGATCACCTTCGACATCCTGATGCGTGAAGGCTTCGAGACCGACCATTACATCGACATCTTCGACGGCGGCCCGACGCTGCACGCGCGGGTCTCGGGCATTCGCTCGATTGCCCAAAGCCGCGTGGTGCCGGTGAAGATCGGTGAAATGGTCAAGGGGGCTGGCCGCCAGTACCTGGTCAGCAACGCGCAGTTGCAGGATTACCGCGCGGTGATGCTGGAGCTGGACTACGCGCCCGGCAAACCGGTGACCCTGGACCTGGCCGCGGCCGAAGCCCTGGGTGTCGGCGAAGGTGCCAGCGTGCGCCTGGTCGCTGTTTAAAGCAGAGTTTTGCGGGTGGCCTGGAGCAGGCGGCCCGTCTGAGGAGATAGCATGATCGTTCGTCCCGTACGCAGCAGCGATTTACCGGCCCTGATTGATCTGGCGCGCAGCACCGGCACCGGCCTCACTACCTTGCCGGCCAACGAAGAGCGCCTGACCCACCGGGTTGGCTGGGCGGAAAAAACCTTTCGCGGCGAAGCCGGGCGCGGCGATGCCGACTACCTGTTTGTGCTGGAAAACGACGAAGGCCGCGTGGTGGGTATTTCCGCCATTGCCGGCGCCGTCGGCCTGCGCGAGCCGTGGTACAACTTCCGGGTCGGCCTGACCGTCAGCGCCTCCCAGGAACTGAATATCTACCGCGAGATTCCGACGCTGTTTTTGGCCAACGACCTCACCGGCAACTCCGAATTGTGCTCGTTGTTCCTGCACGCCGATTACCGCAACGGCCTCAACGGCCGCATGCTGGCCAAGGCGCGCATGCTGTTTATCGCTGAATTCCCGCAGCTGTTCGGTAACAAGATCATTGCCGAGATGCGCGGGGTGTCCAACGAGGCTGGGCGCTCGCCGTTCTGGGAAAGCCTGGGCCGGCATTTCTTCAAGATGGAATTCAGTCAGGCCGATTACCTGACCGGCGTGGGCAACAAGGCGTTTATCGCTGAGCTGATGCCCAAGTTTCCGCTGTACAGCTGCTTCCTCTCTGAAGATGCGCGCAATGTCATCGGCAAAGTCCACCCGGACACCGAGCCGGCGCTGAGCATGCTCAAGAGTGAGGGCTTCAGCTACCAGGGCTATGTCGATATCTTCGACGCCGGCCCGGCGGTGGAATGTGAAACCAGCAAAATCCGTGCGGTGCGCGACAGCCAGTCACTGGTGTTGGCCATCGGCACCCCAGGGGACGACGCCACGCCGTTCCTGATTCATAACCGCAAGCGTGAGGAGTGCCGCATCACGGCCGCTCCGGCCCGTCTGGCGGCAGGCACGCTGGTGGTCGATCCTCAGACTGCCAAACGCCTGCAACTGGTGGTGGGTGATCAAGTGCGCGCTGTTGCGTTGTCTGCTGCTCGGGAGTCGAAATAATGAATTCGCTGTATATCGCAGGTAGCTGGCTGGCGGGCCAGGGTGAACTGTTCGAGTCGCGCAACCCGGTGACCCAGCAGGTGCTGTGGGCCGGCAATGGCGCCACCGTCGAACAGGTTGAATCCGCCGTGCAGGCCGCGCGCCAGGCGTTTCCAGGCTGGGCCCGGCGCCCGCTGGAAGAACGTATCAGCGTGCTGGAAACCTTTGCCGCCACGCTGAAAAGCCGCGCCGACGAAATCGCCCGTTGCATCGGCGAAGAAACCGGCAAACCACTGTGGGAATCGGCCACTGAAGTCACCAGCATGGCCAACAAGATTGCCATCTCGGTGCAAAGCTACCGTGAGCGCACCGGCGAGAAGAGCGGCCCGCTGGGCGACGCCACCGCCGTGTTGCGCCACAAGCCGCACGGCGTGGTGGCGGTGTTTGGCCCTTACAATTTCCCTGGCCACTTGCCGAACGGGCACATCGTCCCGGCGTTGCTGGCGGGCAATACCGTGCTGTTCAAGCCGAGCGAGCTGACCCCCAAAGTCGCCGAGCTGACCGTGCAATGCTGGATCGACGCCGGCTTGCCGGCGGGCGTGTTGAACCTGCTGCAAGGCGCGCGGGAAACCGGTATCGCGTTGGCGGCCAACCCCGGTATCGACGGGTTGTTCTTCACCGGTTCCAGCCGCACCGGCAATCACCTGCACCAGCAGTTTTCCGGGCGCCCGGACAAGATCCTCGCGCTGGAAATGGGCGGCAACAACCCGCTGGTGGTCGACGAAGTGGCCGACGTGGATGCGGCGGTCTACACCATTATCCAGTCGGCGTTTATCTCGGCCGGTCAGCGTTGCACCTGCGCGCGTCGCTTGCTGGTGCCCGAAGGTGCCTGGGGCGATGCGTTGCTGGCGCGCCTGGTGGCGGTCAGCGCGACGATTGAAGTGGGTGCGTTTGATCAGCAGCCAGCGCCGTTCATGGGCTCGGTGATTTCCCTCGGCGCGGCCAAGGCCTTGATGGACGCCCAGGAGTTGATGTTGGCCAATGGCGCCGTGGCGCTGTTGGAAATGACTCAGCCGCAGGATCAGGCCGCGTTGCTCACGCCTGGCATTATCGACGTGACCGGCGTGACCGAGCGCGAAGATGAAGAGCTGTTCGGCCCGCTGCTGCAGGTGATCCGCTACGCTGATTTTGCCGCTGCGATCACTGAGGCCAACAACACCCAGTACGGTTTGGCCGCGGGCTTGTTGTCGGATTCCGAAGCACGCTACCAGCAGTTCTGGCTGGAAAGCCGCGCCGGCATCGTCAACTGGAACAAGCAGCTGACCGGTGCTGCCAGCACCGCGCCGTTCGGTGGGGTAGGGGCGTCGGGCAACCATCGCGCCAGCGCCTATTACGCGGCGGATTATTGCGCGTACCCGGTGGCGTCTCTGGAAACGCCAAGCCTGGTGGTCCCGGCAACGCTGACCCCAGGTATTACGCTGATCTAAAGGTGGGAGCGGGCTTGTGGGGGAGCTGATTTGCCTGCGATGCGGGCAACTCGGTCCTTTAGTCAAACCGCGCCGCTGCCATCGCAGTCAAGCCAGCTCCCACAGTTGATCGGGTTTACAGATAGAGAGTAGCGGTGGTGTGAAGACTGCTATTGATGCCTATAAAAACAGATGTTCGTGGAGCCTCGCCGATGAAATCCTGTGAAGTCAATTTTGACGGTCTCGTGGGGCCGACCCATAACTACGGCGGTTTGTCCTACGGCAACGTCGCGTCCCAGAGCAACAGCCAGCAGTCTTCGAACCCGAAGGAAGCGGCGTTGCAGGGGCTGCAGAAAATGAAAGCCCTGATGGACATGGGCTTTGTGCAAGGTGTGCTGGCGCCGCAGGAACGTCCTGACGTGGCCGCGTTGCGCAACCTTGGTTTCAGCGGCACCGACGCGCAGGTGATTCAGCAGGCGGCCAAGCAGGCCATGCCGCTGCTGGTTGCCAGCTGCTCGGCCTCCAGCATGTGGGTAGCCAACGCCGCCACTGTCAGCCCGAGTGCCGACACGGCGGACGGCCGCGTGCATTTCACTGCCGCCAACCTCAACTGCAAATACCACCGCAGCATCGAACACCCGACCACCAGCCGCGTGCTGGGTGCGATGTTCGCCGACCAAAAGCACTTCGCCCACCACGCCGCGTTGCCGGCGGTGGCGCAGTTCGGCGACGAAGGCGCGGCCAACCACACGCGTTTCTGCCGTGATTATGGCAAGGCCGGCGTCGAGTTCTTCGTGTTTGGCCGTAGCGCGTTCGACACCCGTTACCCCGCGCCGCAGAAGTACCCGGCGCGCCAGACCCTTGAAGCCTCCCAGGCCGTCGCGCGCCTGCATGGCCTGAAGGATGACGGCGTGGTCTACGCCCAGCAGAACCCGTCTGTGATCGATGCCGGCGTGTTCCACAACGACGTGATCGCGGTGGGCAACGGCGAGGTGCTGTTCTACCACGAGGACGCGTTTCTCAATACCGAGCAGATGCTCGCCGAGCTGCAAGGCAAGTTGGGCAAACTGGGCGGCAACTTCCAGTCAGTGTGCGTGCCGCGCGCCCAGGTCAGCGTCGAGGACGCCGTGCGGTCCTACTTGTTCAACAGCCAGTTGCTGACCCGCACCGACGGTTCGATGCTGCTGATTGTGCCGGAAGAGTGCCGCGCCAACGAGCGCGTCTGGCAGTACCTGCAAGGCCTGACGGCCTCCGGCGGGCTGATCCGTGAAGTGAAGGTGTTTGACCTCAAGCAAAGCATGCAGAACGGCGGTGGCCCGGCGTGCCTGCGCTTGCGCGTGGCGTTGAATGAAACTGAGCTGGCGGCGGTGAACCCAGGGGTTATCATGACCGCGCCGTTGTATGACACGCTGACCCAGTGGGTCGACAAGCACTACCGCGACAGCCTGCGTGAAACCGACCTGGCTGATCCGCAATTGCTGCTTGAGTGCCGGACGGCACTGGATGAACTGACGCAAATCCTTAAACTGGGCTCGGTTTATCCTTTCCAGATCAACTAACGCCACTTTTTTACACCCTATGGCTGAGAACTTTTTATGACCACCGACACCCTGAAACTGATTCTTGAAGACACCGACGGCACCCAGCTGGAAACCTCCTGCACCCGCGTCGCCGTGGTCTGGCAGGGCAAGGAAATCTGGATCCAGCACGACGGCCGTGGCCAGTTGCTGATTGGTGTGGACGTGGAAGAAGGCGACGCTGAGTACGCCAACCTGCTGATGCGTCCACTGGCCACCAACCTGATGAGCCTGCAACTGGAAATGGAACCGGCCGACGTTGAAGGCGATGACGACGATCACGTTCACGGCCCTGGCTGCAACCACTAAGGAAGCTGCTTATGCTCGCCCTCGGCAAATTGCTTGAACTGACCCTCGCCGGTCGCGAACCGGCGCAAAAAATTCAACTGACTGTCGACGGCGTGCAGATGCGCTGGCTCAGCGAGGGCGCGCTCGAAGTGCGCCCGCCGCAAGCGCTGGACAACGGCAGCGACCTGCTGCTGTCGTCCGGCATCCATGGCAACGAAACCGCGCCGATCGAATTGCTCGACCGCCTGTTGCATGGCATTGCCCGTGGGGAAATCAAACCCCGCACCCGCATTCTGTTCCTGTTCGGTAACCCCGAGGCCATGCGCCGCGGCGAGCGTTACCTCGAGCTGGACGTCAACCGGCTGTTCAATGGCCGCCACGAACAAAACATTGGCCCTGAGGCCATGCGCGCCGCTGAGCTTGAGCAGTTGGCCCGCACGTTCTTCAGCCTGCCTGATCGCTCGCGCCTGCATTACGACCTGCACACGGCCATTCGCGGCTCGAAGATCGAGCAATTCGCGCTGTACCCGTGGAAAGAAGGTCGCCAGCATTCACGTCACGAGCTGGCGCGCCTGTGTGCTGCCGGCATGCAAGCGGTGCTGTTGCAGAACAAGACGTCGATCACCTTCACCGCGTTCACCTATGAGCAACTGAACGCCGAGGCTTTCACCCTGGAACTGGGCAAGGCGCGGCCGTTCGGCCAGAACCAGGGCGTGGATGTTTCCCGCCTGGAGACGCGCCTGACGCAGATCATCGAAGGCAGCGAGCCGGCCACTGACAGCCTGGACGGCCTGCAACTGTTTGCGGTATCGCGTGAAGTGATCAAGCACAGTGATGCCTTCCTGCTGCACTTGCCGGCGGACGTGGAAAACTTCTCGCCGTTGGCCAAGGGCTACCTGCTGGCCGAAGACGTTGCCAAGACCCGCTGGGTAATCGAGGAGGAGGGCGCACGCATTATCTTCCCGAACCCGAAAGTGAAGAATGGTTTGCGGGCCGGGATTCTGATTGTGCCCACCACCGACGCGGCGCTGGTCTAGTTCCCTCAAGGCTTCGCCAGGTACGCGTCGCGAGCCGGCAACCCGAATTCCTTGCGCAGCGCATTTTCCGTAAAGGCCTCGGGGTTGGTCCGCGTGGGCGGGGTGTCGGGGTTCAGATCGAAGTCAAAAGGCGCCAGATCAATGGGCAGGCCCAGGGCTTGCCGCTCCACGTTTTTGATCGCAACGGTTTTGCCTGCGTGATTTTCATCGGTGGTGCCGGGCGCCACGGTACCGGTAACGGCGTTATAGGCGTGACACAGCTCGTGATAGAGCCCGATGATCGGCAGCGAGCCCGGTGGGCTGAAAAAGGGGTTGTACTCGATCAGCCCGCCGTAGGCCGGCGTGCCGGGCTGGCCGTCGCGGATCATCAACGTGTCGGCGTCGGTGGAGGGCGTGAACCTGGCATTGTTTTCGTCACCCGGTTCAATGCTGACGGGTTGCCCACTGCGTTGTGCCGCCATATCCAGTGCGTGGAGCAGTTTTTGCCCATTGGGTGATACGCGCAGCACGCTGAGATCGGATTCGACGCGCATAACAAACTGCCTGTTTCCCCCAATCGACAGACCCGTTTTACCGGCCTCGTCGGACGCCATGAGCGGTGGGTGGACTGTGTCGAGGTCGGTGGGGAACAGCACCGCCATCACCTGGTCGAGCGATGGGGTTGGCAGGCTGGCGAGTTTTTCAAGCAACCACGCGTAGCGTTCGTCGTTGGTCATGGCGACCAGGGTGTCGCCGGGCAGGCCATAAACCCGGTCTGTCGTCTTGAGTTTGCTGACATGGTCATGGCCGTTACCCGGATAGATGACGTTAGTGCCGCTGCCGGCCTTGATGGTGTCATTGCCGTCGCCGCCGCTGAGTAGGTGATGGCCGCTGCCACCGACAATCACGTCGTCGCCCGGGCCGCCATCGATAAAGTTGAGCCCGGCGCCGCCGTGAATGCTGTCGGCGCCGTCACCCGCGTAGATACGGGCGGTGCCGGCGCCGATGATCTGCGTGCTGTCATTACCGGGGCCGCTGTCGACGGTGCAGTCCTCGGCGCTGATCCGTAGCGTGTCATCGCCCTCGCCGGACAGGATCGTCGAGTGACGGCCGCCGACCCGCAGGTAGTCGTCGCCAGCGCCTGCATCAATGCTGACGGGGTTCTGGAGGCTGTCATCGACATGGATGCAGTCGGCGCCATGGCCGGTGACTAGCTCGATGATTTGCGTCGGCGAAGATGGCGTTATCTGATAGAGCGCCGTGCCGACGTACAGGTGCAGGTGATCGCTCGCCGCGCTGAGCCAGAGCTCGCGTTGATCGGCGGTGAATGCAAACCTCAAGGTATCTCTGCGCGGCGCTTTATCCTGGCGGGTCTGCTGCCTGAGTCGTTCGACCCGAACGACCGTGTCCCGATAGACCTGCGCACGCGCTGGGGCACCGCCCAGGTTGGCGGTTTTTTCTGCGTCGGTGGGCGTCAGGTTTCCCCCGTGCACGGTGTGAATGGCGCTGGGGGTGTCGGGTACAAAAAGAGGGCGGTGCATGGCGTGATGGCTCTCGGTCAGGTGAGAAGGCGGGCGGTTGCCCGGCGTGTGGCTCACTAGACCGCAGATACGTCATGGTGCGGTGGTAGATGCTTGAACGAAAAACGCCCCGCTCACCAGGGTGGGCGGGGCGTTTTCGGGGGCGACTTACACCGCCAGTTTCTGCTCGCTGCGACGGATTGCACGCACTTTGTGCAAGGTGTCGGCGCAGGTGCGCGCGGCTTCCTGGCCCTTGTGGACGAAGTGCTCGTAGAAGAAGGTGTGGTGTTCGCTGCCCGCGTGGAAGTGATGCGGCGTCAGGGACACCGAGAACACCGGCACTTCGGTTTCCAGCTGCACTTGCATCAGGCCACTGACCACCGATTGGGCGACGAATTCGTGACGGTAGATGCCGCCGTCCACCACCAGTGCGGCTGCGACGATGCCAGCGTAGCGGCCGGTCTTGGCCAGCAGCTTGGCGTGCAGGGGCAGTTCAAAGGCGCCGCCGACTTCGAAGAAATCGATGTCCGATTCCTGGTAACCCTGGGCGATCATTTCGGCGAGGAAGCCTTTACGCGATTGGTCGACAATATCCTTGTGCCAGCAGGCCTGGATAAACGCGACGCGCTCGCCGTGATGGTTCTTGAGTTTGCTGTCGATTGCGGTGGGTTGCATGTTCTGACTCCTGTTTAAGAAAAAAACAGGGCGTTATGAATCGAATGGGATTTAAGGGTACGAACCACTGCCTCATGCAAGCATGAACACAGCGCGCGGCCCTTAGGTGCCAATCCCGTTCTCTCTTCATCCGGACTATGACCGTCGGCCCCGGGATCACACCGGGTCTGCTGACCTTGTCGCCGTCCTGCGTGAGCAGTTCGAGGCGCCAAGCGCTCGCGGGCTATGCACATTGCGTGCAATTACCGCCGGTGGGGAATTACACCCCGCCCTGAGAACGTTGCCACCAGAACCCTGGCGGCGGAGAGTTTTTAACATGGTTTTTCAAAAACTGCACGAGCGCCGTATTGATAACCTATATCGGTTTGTTTGGTTGGTATTCGATTGAAGCCAATTGGGGCTTGATATTCCGTGGCTTTGCCCGCAGTAATCACCCACAAGAGCACATCACATTACCCCGTTAGAGGCCTGTTTCATGTCTGTGATCGACCTGCGTAGCGACACCGTGACCCAACCCAGCCCCGGCATGCTCGACGCGATGGCCAGCGCCGTCAGTGGTGATGACGTCTACGGCGAAGACCCCAGCGTCAATCTGCTGGAGGCCGAGATGGCCAAGCGTCTGGGGTTCGAAGCTGCGCTGTTCGTGCCCACCGGCACCATGAGCAACCTGCTGGCGTTGATGGCTCACTGTGAGCGTGGCGAGGAATACATCGTTGGCCAACAGGCCCACACCTACAAATACGAAGGCGGTGGCGCGGCGGTACTCGGTTCGATCCAGCCGCAGCCGCTGGAGGTGCAGGCGGACGGCTCGCTGGACCTGGACCATGTGCTGGCGGCGATCAAACCGGATGACTTCCACTTTGCCCGCACCCGCCTGCTGGCGCTGGAAAACACCATGCAAGGCAAGGTACTGGGGCTGGACTACCTGGCGAAAGCGCGGGCGTTTACCCGTGAGCATGGGCTGTCGCTGCACCTGGATGGCGCGCGGATCTACAACGCCGCGGTCAAGCTTGGGGTGGACGCGCGGGAAATTGCTCAGCACTTCGACTCGGTTTCGGTGTGCCTGTCCAAGGGCCTTGGTGCACCGATTGGCTCGGTGTTGTGCGGCTCGCGCGCGTTGATCGCCAAGGCGCGTCGTCTGCGCAAGATGGTCGGCGGCGGTATGCGCCAGGCCGGCTCGCTGGCGGCGGCCGGGCTGTATGCCCTTGATCATCAGGTGCAGCGCCTGGCCGATGACCACGCCAACGCCCAGTGGCTGGGCGATGAACTGCGCAAGATCGGTTATGCGGTGGAGCCGGTGCAGACCAACATGGTCTACGTACAGATCGGTGACCGCGCCGACGCGTTGAAAGCCTTTGCTGCCGAGTGCGGCATCAAGTTGAGCGCTGCGCCGCGTCTGCGCATGGTCACTCACCTGGATGTCAGCCCGGCACAGATCGAGCAAGTCGTGCAGACATTTGCCGAGTTTTCACGCAAATGACGGTGCAGACCGTCTAATTGACTGTTTCTATCACATAAACACGCTGTACCACCGGCAAAGGGCCGATATAATGCGGCCCTTTGCCGTCGCTCCGTCTGATGATGTTGCGCACTGGCCTTTGGCCGCAGACTCCGTGGAAGAACCTAATGAAAAGCGCAGAAATCCGTGAAGCCTTCCTTCGCTTCTTCGAAGAGCAAGGCCACACCCGTGTAGCCTCCAGCTCCTTGATCCCAGGCAATGACCCCACCCTGCTGTTCACTAACGCGGGGATGAACCAGTTCAAGGACTGCTTCCTGGGCCAGGAAAAGCGCGCCTACACCCGCGCGACCAGCAGCCAGAAGTGCGTGCGCGCCGGCGGCAAGAACAGCGACCTGGAAAACGTCGGTTACACCGCCCGTCACCACACTTTTTTCGAGATGCTGGGTAACTTCAGCTTCGGCGACTATTTCAAGAAAGATGCGATTACTTTCGCCTGGACCTTCCTGACCGGCGTGTTGAAGCTGCCAAAGGAAAAACTCTGGGTCACCGTCTACGCCACGGACGACGAAGCGTATGACATCTGGACCAAAGAAGTCGGCGTGCCGGTCGAGCGCATGATTCGCATCGGCGACAACAAGGGCGCGCCTTACGCCTCCGATAACTTCTGGACCATGGGCGATACCGGTCCATGCGGCCCGTGCACCGAGATTTTCTACGATCACGGCGCCGACATCTGGGGCGGCCCACCGGGCTCGCCGGAAGAAGACGGTGACCGTTACATCGAGATCTGGAACAACGTGTTCATGCAGTTCAACCGCACCGCCGATGGCGTGTTGCATCCGCTGCCAGCCCCGTCGGTCGACACCGGCATGGGCCTGGAGCGGATCAGTGCGGTGATGCAGCACGTTCACTCCAACTATGAAATCGACCTGTTCACCAACCTGCTGAGCGCTTCGGCCGCCGCCATCGGCTGCGCCAACGAAGGTCAGTCTTCGCTCAAGGTGGTGTCTGACCACATCCGCTCCTGCAGCTTCCTGATCGCCGACGGCGTACTGCCATCGAACGAAGGCCGCGGCTACGTGCTGCGCCGGATCATCCGTCGCGCCTGCCGTCACGGTAACAAGTTGGGTGCCAGCGGCAGCTTCTTCTACAAGATCGTTGCCGCGCTGGTGGCCGAGATGGGCGATGCCTTCCCGGAACTCAAGCAGCAGCAGTCCAACATCGAGCGCGTGCTCAAGGCTGAAGAAGAGCAGTTCTCCAAGACCCTGGAACACGGCTTGAAGATTCTGGAGCAGGACCTGGCCGAGCTCAAAGGCACCGTGGTGCCGGGCGACGTGGTGTTCAAGTTGTACGACACCTACGGTTTCCCTATGGACCTGACTGCCGACATCGCCCGCGAGCGCGAGCTGACCGTCGATGAAGCGGGTTTTGAGCGTGAGATGGAAGCCCAGCGCGTGCGCGCTCGCTCTGCCAGCTCCTTTGGTCTGGACTACAACACGCTGGTCAAGGTTGATGTGCCTACCGAGTTCATCGGCTACAAGGCAACCGTTGGCGCGGCGAAGATCGTGGCCATCTATAAAGACGGCAAATCGGTCGACGTGCTCAATGAAGGTGAAGAGGCTGTTGTGGTCCTGGACCAGACGCCGTTCTACGCCGAATCCGGTGGTCAGGTGGGCGATTGCGGCTACCTGAGCTCGACGTCCGGTCGTTTTGAGGTGCGCGACACTACCAAGACCGGCGGCGCATTCCTGCACCACGGCGTGTTGGTGTTGGGCAACTTGACCGTCGGCGCGCCGGTAGACACTCAAGTGGATGCCGACGTGCGGCATGCAACTGCTTTGAACCACTCCGCCACTCACTTGCTGCACGCCGCCTTGCGTCAGGTGCTGGGTGAGCACGTGCAGCAGAAGGGTTCGTTGGTTGATAGCCAGCGCCTGCGTTTCGACTTCAGCCACTTTGAAGCGATCAAGCCTGAGCAGATCAAGGCGCTGGAAGACATCGTCAACGCCGAAATTCGCAAGAATACCCCGGTGGAAACCGAAGAAACCGACATCGAAACCGCCAAAAACAAAGGCGCCATGGCGCTGTTTGGCGAGAAGTACGGCGACGAAGTACGCGTACTGAGCATGGGCGGCAGCTTCTCGGTGGAGCTGTGTGGCGGTATCCACGCCAACCGTACCGGCGACATCGGTCTGCTGAAAATCATCAGCGAGGGCGGTGTGGCCTCGGGTGTACGGCGTATTGAAGCGGTCACCGGTGCTGCGGCACTGGCCTACCTCAATGCGGCCGAAGAACAACTCAAGGAAGCGGCCAGCCTGGTCAAGGGCAGCCGCGACAACCTGATCGACAAGCTCTCTGGGGTACTGGAGCGCAACCGCCAGCTGGAAAAACAGCTGGAGCAGTTGCAGGCCAAGGCTGCCAGTGCAGCGGGCGATGATCTGTCGGCCTCTGCCCTGGACGTCAAGGGCGTGAAGGTCCTGGCCGTGCGCCTGGATGGTCAGGACGGCAAGGCGCTGTTGGCCTTGGTCGATCAGTTGAAGAACAAGCTCGGCCGCGCAGTGATCCTGCTCGGCAGTGTCCATGAGGATAAGGTCGTTCTGGTTGCCGGTGTAACCAAAGACCTGACTGGCCAACTCAAGGCTGGTGATTTGATGAAGCAAGCCGCTGCGGCAGTGGGCGGGAAGGGCGGCGGTCGTCCGGACATGGCGCAAGGCGGTGGTGTAGACGCCGGTGCCCTGGACGCGGCCCTGGCCCTGACTGTGCCGTTTGTCGAGGCCGGTATTTAAGGCGCTGTTAATGAGCCCATGGTCTAGTCATGGGCTTGTTCAGTTGCTGGAAGATTTGTTTATTGGGCGCCCCTTTACGGGCTGAGGCGGCTTAGAAATGGCTTTGATCGTACAGAAATTCGGAGGCACCTCGGTCGGTTCTGTCGAAAGAATCGAGCAGGTCGCCGACAAGGTTAAGAAATTCCGCGACGCCGGCGACGACCTGGTGGTGGTGCTGTCGGCCATGAGCGGCGAGACCAATCGCCTGATCGATCTGGCCAAGGCGATCAGCGGTGATCAACAGCCGCTGCCGCGTGAGCTGGATGTGATCGTGTCCACCGGTGAACAGGTCACTATTGCCCTGTTGGCCATGGCGCTGAACAAGCGTGGTGTACCGGCGGTGTCCTACACTGGCAGCCAGGTGCGCATCCTGACCGACAGTGCACATACCAAGGCGCGCATCCTGCAGATTGATGATCAGAAAATCCGCACAGATCTGAAAGCCGGGCGCGTAGTAGTTGTAGCCGGTTTCCAGGGTGTGGACGAGCAGGGCAATATCACGACCCTGGGGCGTGGCGGTTCAGACACCACTGGCGTGGCGCTGGCAGCGGCCCTCAAGGCTGACGAATGCCAGATCTATACCGATGTGGACGGCGTCTACACCACCGACCCACGTGTGGTGTCCGTGGCCCAGCGTCTGGACAAGATCACCTTTGAAGAGATGCTGGAAATGGCCAGTCTCGGTTCCAAGGTGCTGCAGATCCGCGCGGTGGAGTTCGCCGGCAAGTACAACGTTCCGCTGCGCGTATTGCACAGCTTCAAAGAGGGTCCGGGCACCCTCATTACTATTGATGAAGAGGAATCCATGGAACAGCCGATCATTTCCGGCATCGCTTTCAACCGCGATGAAGCCAAGCTGACGATCCGTGGCGTGCCGGATACTCCGGGCGTGGCCTTCAAGATCCTCGGTCCTATCAGTGGCGCGAACATTGAAGTCGACATGATCGTGCAAAACGTTTCGCACGATAACACCACCGATTTCACCTTCACCGTGCACCGTAACGAGTACGATGCGGCGGAGCGGATCCTGCAGAACACGGCGAGCGAGATTGGCGCCCGTGAAGTAGTCGGCGATACCAAGATTGCCAAAGTGTCGATCGTGGGCGTGGGCATGCGTTCTCATGCCGGCGTTGCCAGCCGCATGTTTGAGGCGCTGGCCAAGGAAAGCATCAATATCCAGATGATCTCCACCTCGGAAATCAAAGTCTCGGTGGTGATCGAAGAGAAGTACCTGGAACTGGCTGTACGCGCGCTGCATACCGCTTTTGAGCTGGACGCTCCGGCCCGACAGGGCGAGTGATGCGATGCCAGGAAGGCGCGGTTTACCGCGCCTTTCATTTTTTTGTGGGGCGCATGGTCTTTTGCGTGTGCTCGACAATACTTAGGCCGTTAGGGCTACGGCTTTCACGTCGTAGGTCGAACGCCTTTTTTTTGCAGACTGTTGTTCCTGAACTGAAATGCGTGAGGAGAAAGGTATGCTGATTCTGACTCGTCGGTGCGCAGAAAGCCTGATTATCGGTGATGGCGAAATCACCGTGACCGTGCTCGGCGTCAAAGGCAATCAAGTACGTATCGGGGTTAACGCTCCGAAAGAGGTAGCGGTCCACCGCGAGGAAATTTACCTGCGGATCAAGAAAGAGAAGGACGAAGAACCAAGCCTTTAATTTTTATCGTTTTTTATGTTTGCAAACGGGGATGAACGTGGTTAATATACGCCCCGTGTTGCGGAGAGCTGGCCGAGTGGCCGAAGGCGCTCCCCTGCTAAGGGAGTACACCTCAAAAGGGTGTCGGGGGTTCGAATCCCCCGTTCTCCGCCATTATTTGCTTAGTACGTTGCGATCTGGTTTTTTCGGTAAGTTGTTGAAATTACTCGAAAAAATAGCTTTACATAGAGATTGAACGGCCTATAATGCGCGGCAACAAATGCACTCGTAGCTCAGCTGGATAGAGTACTCGGCTACGAACCGAGCGGTCACAGGTTCGAATCCTGTCGAGTGCACCATTTAAGAGTCAGTTGCAGCAATGCAGGTGACTCGGCTTCAACCAGTTGTGATCTGGTCTAAAAACACAATCTGCACTCGTAGCTCAGCTGGATAGAGTACTCGGCTACGAACCGAGCGGTCACAGGTTCGAATCCTGTCGAGTGCACCATACAAACAAAAAGCCCGCCTAGTGCGGGCTTTTTGCCGTCTGGGGTTTGTGTGGGATTTTATCTTTTTCTCCTGCGCCATGTGTTTTCCTTATCCGCCGTGTCGTCGCAGTTCATAGATGCAGCCAATGCTCAGCTTTGGCTCGCAAGCGCTTGTTCTTTCCAGTTTTTTAACGTTTAAACCGGACGCACGGTGTATCATTGCGCCCGTCAGCCCCGCCGGGGCTTGTGGAATACCTCCATGGACTTACCCAGTAGTTACTTAGTACCCCGTTTTACCAATCATGAATTGACTGATTGATCCTTCCGGCGTGCCCCGCTGCTGGGAGTGGAGTTCGCCTATGACCGAAGTAGAAGTAAAGAAAACACAAGACAGCCTGCAGGATCGCCTGGCTCAAGTTATTGAGCTGCTGCAGCGCCAGCGCGTGGTCGAAGACCTCACGCACCGCCAGGAAGGTCCGCATCACGACCGCGTCGAAAACCTGGTGCACCGGCAGAACCTCGTCGAGCTGCAACGCAAGCTCGATGACCTGCACTCCGCCGACGTTGCTTATATCCTCGAAGCCTTGCCGCTGGATGATCGACTGACCCTCTGGCAGTTGGTCAAGGCCGACCGCGACGGCGATATTCTCCTCGAGGTATCCGACTCGGTTCGTGAAACCCTGATCGCCGACATGGACGATCATGAGCTCCTGGCTGCAGCCAAGGAGATGGACGCCGACGAACTGGCCGACCTGGCTCCTGAGCTGCCCCGTGATGTTGTCCATGAGCTGATGGAAGCGCTCGACAGCCAGCAGCGTGAGCGTGTGCGCTCCGCGCTGTCCTACGACGAGGACCAGGTCGGCGCGTTGATGGACTTCGAGATGGTCACCATCCGCGAAGACGTCAGCCTGGAAGTAGTGCTGCGTTATCTGCGTCGCCTGAAAGAGTTGCCCGGTCACACCGACAAATTGTTTGTGGTCGACTACGAAGGCATTCTCAAGGGCGTGCTGCCAATCAAGCGTCTGCTGGTAAATGATCCGGACAAGAAAGTTGCGGATTTGATGGCCAGCGACACCGTGAGCTTTCACCCGGATGAGGATGCCTACGAGGCGGCGCAGGCGTTTGAGCGTTACGACTTGATCTCGGCGCCGGTGGTCGACAAGAACGGCAAGCTGATTGGCCGTTTGACCATCGACGAAATGGTCGACCTGATTCGTGAAGAGAGTGAAACCGAAGTCCTCAACATGGCCGGTTTGCGCGAAGAGGAAGACATTTTTGCGTCGGTCTGGCGCTCTCTGCACAACCGTTGGGCCTGGCTGGCGATCAACCTGATCACAGCCTTCATCGCCTCGCGCGTGATCGGGCTGTTCGAAGGTTCGATCGAGAAGCTGGTGGCCTTGGCGGCGCTGATGCCGATTGTGGCGGGTATCGGCGGCAACTCCGGTAACCAGACGATCACGATGATTGTGCGTGCGATGGCATTGGACCAAGTGAGTACGGCCAATTCCTCGCGACTGTTGCGCAAAGAGTTGGCCGTGGGCCTGATTAATGGCCTGGTGTGGGGTGGCGTGATCGGCGTGGTGGCTTACTTGCTGTATGGCAGTTGGTCGCTTGGCGTTGTGATGACCGCCGCGATGACCCTCAACCTGCTACTGGCGGCGTTGATGGGGGTGTTGATCCCCATGACCCTGGCGCGCCTTGGGCGTGATCCGGCGATGGGTGCCAGTGTGATGATCACTGCCATGACCGACAGCGGCGGCTTCTTCATCTTCCTGGGCCTGGCGACGATCTTTCTGCTCTGATCCCCCTCGGCGGGAGCACCTCTGCTCCCGCTTTACCGTCTGTTCTCGGCATTCCTTTTATCAAATCGCAGGCAAAAAAAAGCCAGCACATGGCTGGCTTCGGCTTTCAACTGCAGATCAATTGGCTTCTGCGGCCGCCTCGACGTCGTGCGCAATAAGCGAGACGAGAGCATTTTGCTGGCGGTGGGAGAGCTGACGAAAACGCTGCAGCAGTTCGCGTTCGTGCAGTGACAGCTCGGGGCTGTCCAGGCGCATGCTCAACTCTTCGCCCAGCGCACCTTCCTGAATAAGGCTCTGTTCCAGGCGCGCGATGATTTCGGAGTTCATACTGCGGTGATGATTGCGAGCCACCTCGGCAATGCGTTCCCGCATTCCGTCTGGCAGACGTACGACGAACTTGTCAGCCGTACGGCTGGAATAAATTGCCTGTTTCAATGGGCGCATATATTTAACCGGTTAGTTCAGGGGAGCGGTTTTTGGAATTGGCCGCAAGATGAGTGTTAAGACAAGGCTCACGACCAAAGTTCAACCCGAATTGCAAAGAGGCCGCATCATGCCTCAGATTTGACATTTCCTTGGCGTCAATTCTGTGACAAATATTGAACTGCCTAAAGGCTTTATGCCAGCACTCATTTGCATTTTTGCGGACTGGTTTGAAAACTTTTCAATGAGTAATTCCGCAAAGGAACTTCTCGCAAGTCCAGGCCGCGACGGGGTTTGAGGCCGCACATCCTATAGCAATATGGCCTTTTGCCCTCGTGTTTAAGACTAGTGGCAATTTGCCGATTTTCTAGCACGAGGCGACATAAGGTAGGGGGATAAGCAGGAGGGAAGGATCAGCGCAAGACGGGGTCGAATTTGATTCTGCGGCCCACGATGAGCGTCAGCAGCAGGAGGCTTGCACATACACCGGCAGCAACAAAAGCAGTGGTTTGCGCATCTTGGGCGTCGGCGCCAAGGCCTGCGATGCCGGTTGCAACGGTCAGGCATAAAAACAGCCAGGCAGATTTAGTCATTCACGATCCCTCAGAAAACCCAGTGTTCAGATGCTGGCGCGGCCTGACTGCCCTGGGTCAGGTGTACCGGCGATTGTGCGTTGGGCGTCATCACCGCCAATTGTGGGCGTTGTTGCAAGTGGTGCGGCACCGCCTGGCTGATCTGTGCAGGATCATTGCTGCCAGTCGATTGAAAATGGAAGGTCACCAGTGCAGCGAGGGCTACGGTGTTGAGGGCTAACAGAAGGGCACTGTTCATGGTCATGTTCTCCGCTTAACGCCGTGGCCGATTAGGTTTTGTAGGAGAAGTATTGCAGGTCTCGTGCCAAACTATTATTTCAATAAAATCAGTGCCTTAAGTCTACTTTAATGGCCCGTAAGGTTGCAATTTGCAATGCTGGCATTTTGGGGGAGTGCATTTTGCACGACGGAGACGAATCCCCCGGTTTTACGGACTCAGACGGCGCTCTGCAGAACAAGGACAGGCCTACGCGCAAAAAGCCAACGGACGACATGACAAAACCTACCTCGGCCGTTAACATGCACGCCGTCCGTCGCCGCGCCCCTGGTCCGGTGGCTGTCATTTGTCCCAGTAGCTCAATTGGATAGAGCATCCCCCTCCTAAGGGGAAGGTTGGCCGTTCGAACCGGCCCTGGGACACCAGATTCAGCACCTGTGAAAAAGCCCCGCCCAGAGCGCTCTGGCGGGGCTTTTTTGTGCGCGCTTGGTGAACACCGGTCGAACCTTGCCGCCGTTGAGGGTTCACAGCAGGTGCGCGGTGTATTTATCGCAAACTGTGTACCTTGCACACGGCCAGGCAGCGTCTGAGCCATATGCAAAATATTCCCCGGATACAGCCGATATCGCCTGTCCGGACCCGGCAACCCCGGACTATCATGCCGATAGCCCTGACTCTCACTGCAAGGAGCCGCTCGGAACGCCGATGCGCCAGATCTGGAAATCTTTTCGAGCCCTTTATTTCGCCTCCTTGATGATGTTGATCGGGTCCGGCCTGCTCAGCACCTACCTTGCCTTGCGCCTGGCAGCCGACCACGTCGACAGCCTGTGGGTGGGTGCGCTGATGGCGGCTAACTACTTTGGCCTGGTGCTGGGCGGCAAGATCGGGCACCGCCTGATCGCTCGCGTCGGGCACATTCGCGCCTATGCCACCTGCGCCGGGATTGTCGGGGCGGCCGTTTTGGGCCATGGCCTGATCAACTGGCTGCCCGCCTGGATCGTACTGCGGATGATCGTGGGCCTGGGGATGATGTGCCAGTACATGGTCATCGAGAGCTGGCTCAACGAGCAGGCGGACGCCAAGCAGCGTGGCGTGGTGTTCAGCGGCTATATGATTGCCTCCTACCTCGGGCTGGTGCTGGGTCAACTGATCCTGGTGATGCACCCGGAGCTCGGCCTCGAGCTGCTGATGTTGGTCGCGCTGTGCTTCGCCCTGTGCCTGGTGCCTGTCGCCATGACCCGGCGCATTCACCCGGCGCCTTTGCATCCTGCGCCAATGGAGCCGCGCTTCTTTATAAAGCGCGTGCCTCAGTCACTTAGTACCGTATTGGGCGCGGGGCTGATCGTCGGTTCGTTCTATGGTCTGGCGCCGCTCTATGCTTCGCAGCAAGGCCTGACTACCGAGCAAGTGGGTCTGTTCATGGGTAGCTGCATTTTCGCCGGGCTGGTGGTGCAGTGGCCTTTGGGCTGGCTGTCGGACCGTTATGACCGCGCCTTGCTGATTCGGTGTTTTGCCTTGTGCCTGGCAGTGGCAGCGTTGCCGCTGGCGCTGCTGACCAAGGTGCCTTTGGAAGTGCTGTTCGTGGCCGGGTTCTTGTGTTCCCTGGTGCAGTTCTGCCTTTATCCGTTGGCGGTGGCGTTTTCCAATGACCACGTCGAGGGCGATCGGCGGGTGTCGTTGACCGCGATGTTGCTGGTCACCTACGGCATCGGCGCCAGTGTCGGACCGTTGCTGGCGGGCGTGGTCATGAAGCTCTTCGGCAGCCATATGTTGTATGCGTTTTTCAGCCTGTGTGCGTTGATTCTGGTGTGGCGTATCCGGCCGAAGGCGGTGACCAACCTGCACCAAGTGGACGATGCGCCGCTGCACCACGTGGCGATGCCTGACAGCATGTCCAGCTCGCCGCTGGTGGCATGCCTGGATCCCCGGGTAGATGAGGCGGTGGTGCAGGAGCAAATGCAGACTACCGTGCCCGATCCTGAGCCTGACGCTGATCCACAGCCGCCCGCAGACGAGCCAGCCTTCGAAGGCCCGCCGGAACCTCTGGGGCCGGAGGAGCATCCTCACGATTTGAGCAGGGCGCGCCCCTGAATGCAAAAACGGGCAGATCCCATCAGGATCTGCCCGTTTTTTTTGCCGTAATCATTAACGCTTAAAGATCGTCGTCCTTGTCAAAGCGTCGCGCTTCGCGCTGCAGTTGGTACACAAACCGCTCCACCTGGCGCTGCACCAGTCCGCTCATGTTGTGAAAGCGCACACCGGCGAAGGTGGTGTTGATCTTGTCTTCGAAGTGCAGGTAACGCAGCTCGACAGAGGTGGTCATGCTGCCAAAGGGCAGGGCGGCAATAAAACGGTCATAGACCTGGCCCAGTTGCAGGCGCTCGGAAATGTCGCCTTCAAAGCGCAATTTGCAGCCGGTGGCGGAAATGTCCAGGAGCTTGCCGCTGATCGGCGCCTTGAGCTTCTCGCCGCCCAATTCGATGCTGACCAGTTGTGCCAGCTTCAACGCCGCGCGAAAGGCATTGCGGCGTTGGTGGTAGACCACCTCGTCGGGCATGCTGCCGGTGTAGATGCGGTGGCCGTCTTTTTCACTGATGGTCAGTGTGCCGTTGCTTTCCCAGGCGACGCGTACGCCATCGTGGAAGCCTTCGATGCGGAAAGGTTCGCCATTCTCGAGGTAGCGTTCACCGTCACGCGGAATCATTTCGTCCAGGATCAGCGTCTTGCTGTCCCGGTCAACGTCCACCAGGTAGCTCTGAAAGCGCTGGCTGCGTTCATGGAATGTAATGATCAGTGGATCATGGCTTTCTTGCAGCATCCGCAATGTGCTGGCGATTTCCAGAGGCGTGGTGAGCACCTTGGGTGGCTGCGGAGCATCTTCCGCATTAAGGGCGTTGAACACGGTTCTTCCATCTCCAGACAAAATACGACTACACGCAAGAACCGGCATTTTGCCAGCATGTAGCGCGCCTTGGATAGGGCGCGCTGTAAACCACTGTCAGGCTTGGCTGCGGGTGCTTGGCTTGACCAGGCGCGAGGTGGAACCCTGGGCGTTGTACAGCGCCGGGGGTTCTCCGCCGTGAAGTATGCGCAACTGGTTGGCAGTCGTCGCTTGCTGCAGCTGGATCGACTGACCGTTGAGCAGGTTGGCTTCCTGGCACTGGGCAAGCAATTGATTAAGTGCGGTGCTCTGCGCCAGCAACTGATCGCCCACCGAAGAGTGGCTGGCCAGTTGTGCGAGGCCGTCGTGATCAGCCGGGAGGCCCAGGCTGACAAGAATTTCGCTACGCTTTTTGCCATGCTGTTCAAGCAGCACAATCAGCGACTGCTTGCGCGCCAGGATTTCTTCCAGCAAGCGCATGTCCCGGCCATACAGGGCCAGGGATTCTTCCTTTAGCAGCTCGAGCAGATGTTGCGTCGGCGCCAGATCATCAATGATCAGTTGAAGCAAATGTTCGTCGTGGTGCATGGCTGGCCTTGGGTTTTAAGCGTCCAAAAGCCCTGCGCAGGCCTTTGCCTAGCGCTCGGCTTCGAAGTTGAGCAGCTTGCTGGCTACACGGTTGCTGTCGACTTTATAGCTGCCATCGGCGATGGCCTGTTTCAACTCGGCCACACGGGCTTTATTGACAACCGGCTGGTCGCGCAGCGAGTCAGTGACCTTTTGCAACTGTTGAGCCTCATTGCTCAGGTGAACCGATTCCCCGCTCTGGCTGGCGCCGGCCTGTTCGGTCTTGGCGGGCGCTGGCTGGGCCTTGGCTTCTACGCTGTCCTTGGCACCGCTGGTGCGCGTATTGCCGGGCAATGCCGGGGTGTTATTCAAACGACTGAAATCGATGACCATGATAAAAAAACCTCTGGGTATTTGGACGCTTGCCATGTTTTCGGCCATACCCGGACAAACTTTAGGCTCGATTGACAATAAACCTGTACAGGTCGACATCCAACGCACAGTGTAGGAAAAGCTGGCGCTTGATACCAGTGATCTATAAAGCGACCTCGACTTGGCCTGGCGCCATCACCTGTGCCTTGATCACGCGATTGGAATTGAGGTTTTTGACCCGAATCTGTTCGCTCATGCCGCCATTGGACAGCGCCTCGCCCGGCATCTTTACCGTCAGCCCGCCACTGCTGGCGGAAATCACCACCTGGTCGCCCTTGCGAATCACCTCGGCCTGTTCCAGATGCACCAGCGTAATCACTTGGTCGGTGACCATTGGTCGGGTAAGTTTTTGCCCGACGGCCTGGTCCACCGAGGTGAGATAACCCTGATTGATCGAGCTGATATCCCGTTCACGCAGCGCAACGTCTTCAAACCCGATGATGCCCGTCCGTTTGAGCGGGCGTGTGACAACCACTACATCACGAAACAGTTTGACCTGCGCCGGGACGAACACGGTCCAGGGCGAGGCGCCGTCGCAGCGCACTTTGACCGTCACGCGGCCGATGGGCTGGGCGGGGCTTTCCAGCGTGGCTGTCAATTCCTTGTCGCACATGGGCATGCGCAGGCGCGGGTCCAGCGGGTTCACCTGAATTTCATAACGCCCCGGCGCCTGCGTGGTCGCCAGATAATCTTCTACAGTGAATTCAAGAAAGCCTTGAGTGACGCCGATAAGGAGATCAGGCAAGGTGACATTATCTGCACGGGCCGTGGTGCCTGCGCCCAAGGCAAGCAATGCCAGCCAGACGCAGACAACTCTGCGGTAGCGTGGGATGCGTCGGGAAACTGTCGTTTTAAGGTTCATAAATCAATAAATAGCAAAGCTCGTGCCGTTTAGTGTTGGGTACGCGTCGTACCCCTAAGGTTTTTGCGTAGGAGTCTGGGCATGGCAGGAGTAATGGATTCAGTAAACCAGCGCACACAGCTGGTAGGGCAGAATCGCCTGGAGTTGTTGCTTTTTCGCCTGGACGGCAAGCAGCTGTATGGCATCAACGTGTTTAAAGTGCGGGAAGTGTTGCAGTGTCCCAAGCTGACGATCATGCCCAAGTCCAGTCCGGTGGTGTGTGGCGTGGCCAACATCCGTGGTGCGACCATCCCCATTCTTGACCTGGCCTTGGCCACCGGCTCTGCGGGGCTGCAGGACCGCCAGAACCCGTTCGTGATCATTACCGAATACAACACCAAGACCCAGGGTTTCCTGGTGCGCTCGGTGGAACGCATCGTCAACATGAACTGGGAAGAAATCCACCCGCCGCCCAAGGGCACGGGGCGCGATCACTACCTGACGGCGGTGACTCGGGTCGATAACCAGTTGGTGGAAATCATCGACGTGGAGAAGATCCTCGCGGAAGTGGCACCGACCTCCGAATCGATTTCGGTGGGCGTCGTCGACGCCGAAACGGCGCACAAGGCAATCTCGCTGCGCGTGCTGACCGTGGACGATTCCTCGGTTGCGCGCAAACAGGTGAGCCGTTGCCTGCAAACCGTCGGCGTGGAAGTGGTGGCCCTCAACGATGGTCGCCAGGCCCTGGATTACCTGCGCAAGCTGGTGGACGAAGGCAAGAAGCCGGAAGAAGAATTTTTGATGATGATCTCCGACATCGAGATGCCGGAAATGGATGGCTACACGCTCACGGCCGAGATACGCAACGATCCACGCATGCAAAAACTGCATATCATCCTGCATACTTCGTTGTCGGGCGTATTCAATCAGGCGATGGTCAAGAAGGTCGGTGCCGATGACTTTCTGGCCAAATTCCGCCCTGATGACCTGGCATCCCGGGTAGTCGACCGGATCAAGGCAGCAGATCACGGCTAAGGGGAGTTCCCCTGGCGGTCACACGATTTAAGAGGCGGTATCATTGTCTACGGGTAATTTGGATTTCGAACAGTTCCGGGTCTTCCTGGAAAAAGCCTGTGGCATATTGCTCGGTGAAAACAAGCAGTACCTGGTATCCAGCCGTCTCAACAAACTGATGGAGCAGCAGGGCATCAAGTCCCTGGGCGAGTTGGTCCAGCGCATTCAGGGCCAGCCGCGCAGTGGGCTCAAGGAAATGGTGGTGGATGCCATGACCACCAACGAAACCCTGTGGTTTCGGGATACCTACCCCTTCGAAGTGCTCAAGAACAAAGTGCTGCCGGAGGCCATCAAGGCCAGTCCGGGCCAGCGCTTGCGTATCTGGTCGGCCGCTTGCTCCTCGGGGCAGGAACCGTACTCGATCTCGATGTCCATCGACGAGTTCGAGCGCACTAACATGGGCCAGTTGAAGGCCGGGGCGCAGATTGTCGCCACTGACTTGTCCGGCACCATGCTCACCAATTGCAAGACCGGTGAGTACGACAGCCTGGCCTTGGGCCGCGGTTTGTCTCAGGAGCGCCTGCAACGTTACTTCGACCCCAAAGGGGCGGGACGCTGGGCGGTCAAGGCACCGATCAAGAGCCGGGTAGAGTTTCGTTCGTTCAACCTGCTCGACAGCTACGCCAGCCTGGGCAAGTTCGACATGGTGTTCTGCCGCAACGTGCTGATCTATTTCTCGGCCGAAGTGAAGAAAGACATCCTGTTGCGCATCCACGGCACGCTCAAGCGTGGTGGGTACCTGTTCCTCGGTGCGTCCGAGGCGCTGAACGGGTTGCCGGACCATTACCAGATGGTGCAGTGCAGTCCCGGTATCATTTACCAGGCCAAGTGATCGGCCCATGAGCATTAAAAAACGGGAGGCCCCCAAAGGCCTCCCGTTTTTTATGTGCGCGATTCGGCAGGGTTCATGTCGATGACTGCCTGAGCGCTGGCGTCGCCGGCCCTAAACAGGTGTTCAGCCGCAAAGCGCTTCGCCGAATCCTGTTCGAACCCAGGTGACGCAATGATCAGTGTTCAGGCCGCTGTATTGAAGGGCTGCCTGCTGAGCCTGGCGTTCAAGCAGCCGTGTCACTACCGGCAGTCTGCATAAAAGCGGCAACTGGTATTGCCGCTTTACTGGCGCCACGCGGAAGGCCGTTGCCGCTTTTCTGGCATTGCCACCGGCAAACTCCCCGCAAACCCTTGAATTACGGGCCCCGAAGGAATTGGCATGCACCTTGCTATAACCCTGTTACGAAAAGCAGGTCAGCCTAAAGGTTTCCGCCATGAGCATCAGCTTCGATAAAGCGCTCGGTATCCACGAACAAGCCCTGGGCTTCCGCGCCCAGCGTGCCGAAGTCCTGGCCAACAACATTGCCAACGCCGACACCCCGAACTACAAGGCTCGGGACCTGGACTTCTCTGCCGTGCTCGCCGCACAGCAGGACAAGACCAAGAACGGCACCTTCGCCTTGAACATGACCAACAGCCGTCATATCGAAGCGCAAGGCTTGAGCAATGGTGACGAGTCGTTGCTGTATCGCACGCCGATGCAGCCATCGATCGACCAGAACACCGTCGACGCCCAGCTGGAGCAATCGGCCTACGCCGAAAACTCGGTGAACTTCCAGGCCAGCTTCACCCTGCTCAACAGCAAATTCAAAGGGCTGATGTCAGCCCTGCGTGGAGAGTAAGCCATGTCCTTAGCCAGTGTTTTCAATATTGCCGGCAGTGGCATGAGCGCGCAGACCACGCGCCTGAACACCGTCGCCAGTAACATCGCCAACGCCGAGACCGTGTCTTCGAGCATTGACCAGACCTACCGTGCCCGTCACCCGGTGTTCGCCACCATGTTTCAGGACGGCCAGAGTGGCCAGAGCGGTAGTGGCGACTCGCTGTTCCAGAACCAGGATGCCGCAGGCCAGGGCGTGCAGGTGCTTGGCGTGGTCGAAGACCAAAGCAATCTGGAAGCCCGCTACGAACCCAACCATCCCGCCGCGAACGAAAAGGGTTACGTGTACTACCCCAACGTCAACGTGGTCGAGGAAATGGCCGACATGATTTCCGCCAGCCGCTCGTTCCAAACCAACGCGGAAATGATGAACACCGCCAAAACCATGATGCAGAAGGTCCTGACCCTGGGTCAGTGATAAGGGGCGCCAAATAATGGCCATTGTTGATACCACTTCTACGACACCCAACACGCCGGTTCAGGACCTTTTCAACTCCAAGGTCAAGACCGCGACAGACAACAGCGGCCTCGCTTCGGCGGCCAGCGCGGCCACCGGTAACCAGGCGCTGGGTAAAGATGCATTCCTGCAGCTGCTGGTCACCCAGCTGAAAAACCAGAACCCGCTGTCGCCACAGGACAACGGCGCGTTTGTGGCCCAGCTGGCTCAGTTCAGCAGCCTGGAAGGCATCAATACCCTGAACGACTCGGTAAATGCGATTTCCAGCAACTTCAGTTCCTCGCAAGCGCTGCAGGCATCGTCGCTGGTCGGGCGTTCGATCATCACCCAGACCGACAAGGCCATGGTTGATACCAGCAAGAGCATGACCGGCTCGGTGGCGGTGACCGCGGCGACGGGCAACGTCTCCGTGAAGATCACCGACAAAGACGGCAATGTGGTCCGCACCCTCGACATGGGCGCCCAAAGCGCCGGTGATTCCAGCTTTATCTGGGATGGCAAGGACGACAAAGGCGAGGTCGCCCCCGCCGGGACTTATACCTTCGCGGCCAGCACCAAAAATGATACGGGCGACTCGGTTGCCTTGTTGACCTCGCTGCCGGCAACAGTGACCAGCGTGACGTTGAGCAAGACCGGCGGCGAAATGCTGCTCAACCTTGCCGGCGGCATGGGCAGCGTCAAGCTGTCGCAAATTCAGACTATCGGTACATAGAGCCGGCTAAATACGGCAGAAGGAGAGAAACATGTCTTTTAACATCGGCCTTAGCGGCCTCTATGCGGCCAACAAACAGCTGGACGTGACCGGCAACAACATCGCCAACGTCGCGACCACGGGCTTCAAATCGTCCCGTGCCGAGTTCTCGGACATCTACGCCGCGTCCAAGCTGGGCACCGGCCAGAACAGTGTCGGCAGTGGTGTGAACCTGGCGGCCGTTTCCCAGCAGTTCACCCAGGGCGACGTCAACAATACCGGCGGTCTGCTGGACATGGCGATCCAGGGCGGCGGCTTCTTCGTTCAGAAGGGCAGTGACGGCTCGCTGGAATACACCCGCAGCGGTGCCTTCCGTTCGGATAAAGACGGCTACGTCACCAACAACACCGGCACCTCGCGCCTGCAAGGCTACGCGGCGGACGCCGACGGCAATATCATCAAGGGTGCGCTGACCGACCTGCAATTGAACCTGTCGAACCTGCCGCCCAAGGCTTCCACCAAAGTCGACTCCACCAGCAACCTGAACTCCTCGTCGCCGGTGATTGATCAGACGACCAAGCCGTTTGATCCAACTGACTCCACCACGTTCAGCACTCAATACAACACCACCTTGTATGACACCCAGGGCAACGCCCACCCAATGGTGCAATACCTGGTGAAAACGGATTCCAACACCTGGAAATCCTACACCCTGATCGATGGCCGTAACCCTGACGGTTCGGCGCCTACCGGCACAGGCTCGACGCCGCCGGTCGCCTCGACGTTGAGCTTCGACGGTTCCGGCAAGCTCACCGGGATTGTTACGGGCACCACTTCCAGCACCACCTTGCAGCTGACCGGCTGGGTGCCGGGCACAGTGACCAACGGCGTGTGGACCAAAAACGGTGCGAACGCCAACCCTGGCGGGATTGCCATCAACATGAGCAACATCACCCAGTACAACTCGGCCACCTACCGTAACCCACCGGTCACCGATGGCTACGCTACCGGCCAGATCACCGGTCTGAACATTGACGGTAACGGCGTGTTGTTCGCGACCTTCAGCAACCAGCAGAGCAAGGCCATCGGCCAGCTTTCCCTGGCCAGCTTCAACAACGAACAAGGCCTGCAGCCGGCGGGCGGCACCACTTGGAAAGAAACCTATGCGTCGGGTCAGCCGGGTTACGACACCCCGCAAGCCGGCACCCTGGGTTCGATCGTGTCCAAATCCCTGGAGAACTCCAACGTCAACCTGACCAACGAGCTGGTGGACCTGATCAAGGCCCAGAGCAACTATCAGGCGAACGCCAAGACCATCTCCACTCAGAGCACCATCATGCAGACCATCATTCAGATGACCTGATGCTGTTGGCCTGACGCGCACGCGCAACGAAAGCCCCTCGATCGAGGGGCTTTTTTTTGCCTGCCATTTGGCATCGGGGAATATTCCCACCTCTGGCCTGATCACAGCCGACAGGCCCATGTTGGAACCGGCCACACGGTTCTTCCCACTCATCAAGCCTCAACGTGTTCGATCACAAGGTGGCTCGGTATGGGAAGTTCGTCGATGTCCGGCCAAGGGGCTGGAGGTGTGCGTTATGGCGTGGGGTGGGCGGGGCAGTACCTGAGTGGAGTCAGCCGGTCAGAGGGCAGCCGGGATGCGGTCGATGCCGATAAAGACGCGGTCACGCAGCTTCTCAGGCAGTTGGATGACGCCGAAAAAACCGCCAAAAACCAGACTGTCCAGGACCTGCGCGACAAGCTCAATGAAAAGCGAAACGCGCTGGGAGAGGAAAAATTCAAAGCGATCCTTGAGCAGTTGAAGCGGGAGGCGGTTACAGATTTTCTTGCGCTGTTGAAGAGGCTGTTTCCAGAGCTGTTTGCAGATGAGCCAACTCCGTCTCCAGCACCTTCACCAACACCCTCGCCAGACCGCGGTGGTGGCGGCGGTGGCGGTGATGGCGGTCGGGTTAGTCCAAGCGATTTTGGCGGCAGTGAGCCCATGAGTAATCTGCCGATTACCGAAGGCTCCAAGCATTTCAACTACAAGCCGGACGCAAGTAACCCGGGCAAGAAACCGGACAATATCTGGAGTGGATTCAGCCAGGGGCCCGATGGTAATTGCGTCACGGTTGCCGCGATAAAGGGGGCGATGATGAAGTTTGGGCAGAAGCCCACTGATGTTTTCGCTGAGGTGCATGAGACCGCTGGTGGCTATCACGTCAAGATGCGCGATGGCTTCGAACTGGATTTATCCAAAGCTGAACTGAGGCACGCCGCCAGTTACGCACAGTTCAAGGGGGATAACCCCTCGATGATGACCGACGCCAACTTCATGTACGCCGTAAGTGCCAAGCGTGCACAGATGGAAGGGAATGGTTTTGATGACAATCCCGAGGTCGCCAGGCAGAGTTTCGCGCATGCGATGCAAAGCTTGAACAATGGCGAGATGGGGCGAGAGGCGCTGGACCGGCTTGGATTGAATGGTCTCTATAAAGACTCTTCGAGTTCAGCGCTGGCAAGCGGCGCACTGGGCGTGGTGGATTACGGCGGCCATTCAATGGCGGTGATTGGCGGTCGCGTAGAGTTGTGGGGAGGGCGAGGCGGCGCTCCCCAGGAAGGCAACGCCTACGAATTCGTTTAGCGTAAAAACAAAAAAACCGATAAACCCATTGCAGCAGGGTCTATCGGTTTTTTTCAATCCCGGGCAATCAAGCCCGGGATCAGCTCAGCTTATTGGCAAGCTTCGCAATCCGGCTCATCAATCGCGCAGGCCTTAGGCACTGGCGCTGGACCGGCTGGTGCCGCAAGAACCGAATCATCACCGTGGTTGCCGCCGCTGGAAACAGCGTTCAGCTTACCGGTGTTGATGGTCGACTTCTCGGTGCTGGTCGCGGCCAGGGCACGGAGGTAGTAAGTGGTTTTCAGACCACGGTACCAGGCCATGCGGTAGGTCACGTCCAGCTTCTTGCCCGAAGCGCCGGCGATGTACAGGTTCAGCGACTGCGCCTGGTCGATCCACTTCTGACGACGGCTGGCCGCGTCAACGATCCACTTGGTGTCCACTTCGAACGCAGTTGCGTAGAGCTCTTTGAGTTCTTGCGGGATGCGCTCGATCTGCTGCACGGAACCGTCGTAGTACTTCAGGTCGTTGATCATGACCGAGTCCCACAGGCCGCGAGCTTTCAGGTCGCGAACCAGGTACGGGTTGATCACGGTGAATTCGCCCGACAGGTTCGATTTCACATAGAGGTTCTGGTAGGTCGGTTCGATCGACTGCGACACGCCAGTGATGTTGGCGATGGTGGCGGTCGGTGCGATGGCCATGATGTTGGAGTTACGAATGCCTTTCTGCACACGGGCACGTACCGGCGCCCAGTCCAGGGATTCGTTCAGGTCAACGTCGATGTACTTCTGGCCACGCTGCTCGATCAGGATCTGTTGCGAATCCAGCGGCAGGATGCCTTTGGACCACAGCGAACCCTGGAACGTCTCGTAGGCACCGCGCTCGTCGGCCAGGTCGCAGGAAGCCTGGATCGCGTAGTAGCTGACCGCTTCCATCGACTTGTCGGCGAACTCGACCGCAGCGTCCGAACCGTAAGGAATGTGCTGCAGGTACAGCGCGTCCTGGAAGCCCATGATGCCCAGGCCGACCGGACGGTGCTTGAAGTTGGAGTTCTGAGCCTGTGGTACCGAGTAGTAGTTGATGTCGATAACGTTATCGAGCATGCGAACGGCGGTGTTCACGGTGCGTTCCAGCTTGGCGGTGTCCAGCTTGCCGTTGACGATGTGGTTCGGCAGGTTGATCGAGCCCAGGTTGCAAACGGCGATCTCATCCTTGTTGGTGTTCAAGGTGATCTCGGTGCACAGGTTCGAGCTGTGGACCACGCCCACGTGCTGCTGCGGGCTGCGCAGGTTGCACGGGTCTTTGAAGGTCAGCCATGGGTGGCCGGTTTCAAACAGCATGGACAGCATTTTGCGCCACAGGTCTTTGGCCTGGATGGTCTTGAACAGCTTGATCTTGCCTGGGTACTGGGACAAGGCTTCGTAGTACTCGTAACGCTCTTCGAAGGCCTTGCCGGTCAGGTCGTGCAGGTCTGGCACTTCGGATGGCGAGAACAGGGTCCACGGGCCGTCATCGAAGACACGCTTCATGAACAGGTCAGGGATCCAGTTGGCGGTGTTCATGTCGTGGGTACGACGACGGTCATCACCGGTGTTCTTGCGCAGCTCGATGAACTCTTCAATGTCCATGTGCCAGGTTTCCAGGTAGGCACACACAGCGCCTTTGCGCTTGCCACCCTGGTTCACGGCTACAGCGGTGTCGTTCACCACTTTCAGGAACGGTACAACGCCCTGGGACTTGCCGTTGGTGCCCTTGATGTACGAACCCAGTGCACGCACAGGGGTCCAGTCGTTGCCCAGGCCGCCGGCGAATTTGGACAACATGGCGTTGTCGTGGATCGCGTGGTAGATGCCCGACAGGTCATCCGGCACGGTGGTCAGGTAGCAGCTCGACAGCTGTGGACGCAGGGTGCCGGCGTTGAACAGGGTTGGGGTCGACGACATGTAGTCGAAGGACGACAACAGGTTGTAGAACTCGATGGCGCGGTCTTCTTTGTGCTTCTCTTCGATCGCCAGGCCCATGGCCACGCGCATGAAGAACACTTGCGGCAGTTCGAAACGGATACCGTCCTTGTGGATGAAGTAACGGTCGTACAGGGTCTGCAGGCCCAGGTAGGTGAACTGCTGATCGCGCTCGTGGTTGATCGCCTTGCCGAGTTTTTCCAGGTCGAAGGTGGCCAGGATCGGGTTCAGCAATTCGAATTCGATACCCTTGGCGATGTAGGCAGGCAGGGCCTTGGCGTACAGGTCAGCCATCTCGTGGTGGGTGGCGCTGTCGGCGACTTTCAGGAAGCCCAGGCCTTCGGCACGCAGGGTGTCCATCAGCAGGCGCGCGGTCACGAACGAGTAGTTCGGCTCACGTTCAACCAGGGTACGGGCGGTCATCACCAGGGCGGTGTTGACGTCGGTCAGGGCCACGCCGTCGTACAGGTTCTTCAGGGTCTCGCGCTGGATCAGGTCACCGTCGACTTCTTCCAGGCCTTCGCAGGCCTCGGTGATGATGGTGTTCAGGCGGCCCAGGTCCAGCGGTGCAAATGTGCCGTCAGCCAGGGTGATGCGGATCGAGGGGTGAGCTTGCACGGCAGCTTCTTCAGCCGGGGTGCGTACCGCGCGTTCCTTGGCGCGCGAGTCACGGTAGATCACGTAGTCGCGGGCAACTTTCTGCTCGCCGGCGCGCATCAGGGCCAGTTCGACCTGGTCCTGGATTTCTTCGATGTGGATGGTGCCGCCCGAGGGCATGCGACGCTTGAAGGTTGCGGTGACTTGTTCGGTCAGGCGGGCAACGGTGTCATGGATGCGCGACGAGGCAGCAGCGGTGCCGCCTTCAACTGCAAGAAACGCTTTGGTGATGGCGACGGTGATTTTGTCATCGGTGTAAGGAACGACAGTGCCGTTACGCTTGATCACTCGCAGTTGGCCAGGTGCAGTGGCGGACAGATCCATATTCGAATCAGCGGCCTGCGGCACGGAGCCCTGCGGGTTCTCGCGAGTTGTGTCGGTTTGCATGGGGGGTTGTCTCCACATTCTATATTTATTTGGGCACCATCACGGTGCCCACCGTTCCGTCCTGAAGCACTTACAGCAGGCCTGGGCCTGGCATAACAACTTCGGGACAGGAGGAAGGGAGCTCATCGCGCCGCTTCCATGCCGAAGTCTTCGGTTCGGGCCTTGAGGCGCCCTTCGCCGTATTCCTGGTGGGTGACAGTTGCTCGCTTCAAGCACTGCAACACCCGTACCGCTTTCTGCCCTGGAGGCTGGAAAACGGCTGCCATCCGCGTGCGCGGTTTGGGCTTTTAAAAAATGCGTTGGTTCCAACCAAACGGGAGCAAGAAAGCGCTTGAGTTTCTTGTCTGATCTGTGTTTGGTTTTTTCGCTTAAAACCCTACATGTAGGGTTTTTTTAGCGCCGAGGTACAAGATAATGCGTTTTGGGGGGCTTAGCAACGCACTACCTGTGGATAACGCTGTGGGTAAAATGTGTATGAAACGTAGAACGCCCGTGTAGGCCGCAGTACTACTGGATCGCGCCGTTTGTCACCGAATATTCCAAGGTAAAAACAGCCGATTGGAATTTTGAGGGCGCGAACCCTACCACAAAAAAACGTGATCACCGAATGGATTTCCCGGCTTGTGCCAGAGGGCTGGCGCATGGCTACAATCGGCCTTCAATAGAGGCAGTAGTGTGTGCCCCGTAGATGACAATAATTAGAACCGAGGTAGCGCATGGAGCAAGAAGCCTGGCAGATATTGATCGTCGAGGACGACGAGCGATTAGCCGAGTTGACCCGTGATTATTTGGAGAGCAACGGCCTGCGGGTGGCGGTGGAAAGCGACGGCGCCCTGGCGGCGGCACGCATCATTGCCGAACAGCCCGACCTGGTGATCCTCGACCTGATGCTGCCCGGCGAAGATGGCCTGAGCATCTGCCGCAGCGTGCGCGAGCGCTATGACGGTGTGATCCTGATGCTCACTGCACGCACCGATGACATGGACCAGGTGCAGGGCCTGGACATGGGCGCCGATGATTACGTGTGCAAACCCGTGCGCCCGCGACTGTTGCTGGCGCGTATCCAGGCCCTGCTGCGGCGCAGTGAGCCGGCCTTGCCGATTGCCGTGGAAAACCAGCGTCGCCTGCAATTTGGCCCCTTGGTGGTGGACAATGCCCTGCGCGAAGCCTGGCTGCACGAAGGCGGTATCGAATTGACCAGTGCCGAATTCGACCTGTTATGGCTACTGGTGGCGAATGCCGGGCGCATCCTGTCGCGCGAAGAAATCTTCATCGCCTTGCGCGGCATCGGCTATGACGGCCAGGACCGCTCCATCGATGTGCGCATCTCACGCATTCGCCCCAAAATCGGCGACGACCCGATCCACCCGCGCCTGATCAAGACCATCCGCAGCAAAG